>NZ_SSBQ01000002.1:2765000-3092500 GCF_004795255.1 Streptomyces sp. RKND-216
CCTCGGGGGTCAGGTCGATGGCGTAGTCCGGGTGCTCGACCCGTTCGCCCTCGGGGGTCAGCAGCTGTACGAGCTGCGGCTCGGCCTTCGCGGGGGCGGCCGTCTTCTTCTTGGCCGCGCTCGCGCGCTTGGCGGTGCCGCCGCTGCGACGCGTCTTGCTGCGCGCGGCAGTGCCTTCCACGGTCACGTGTGCTCCTCCGTCTGTCCGGCCCCCGGGATCCGCCGGGCAGCCAGTGCGGCTCGCCCGGTACCGATACGGCGCACGGGGTTGGGTGCGGCGCAGACGGAACCGAGCGGTGACGTCTGTCCCGTCAGACTGCCTGCGAAAGACAAGGTACCCAGCACCTCCACATTTGCGCGAAGGCCCCTGACCTGCGATTTTACTGGGATGTCCAAGCAAATCGCCGGTGGTGGTCAGCACTGGTCACAGCTTCGCAAGCCCACGGGACATGCGCACGTTATCCCGCACCCCCCGGCGGCGGGAAGAGCCGACAGAGGACTGGACCTCAGCGGTGTGTGAGACTGGCTGCGTGCACGAAGAGGGAAAAATCACCGTATTCCTGCTGGATGACCACGAGGTCGTACGACGCGGAGTGCACGACATGCTGGCCGCCGAGGACGACATCGAGGTGGTCGGCGAAGCCGGCACCGCCGCCGAGGCCCTCACCCGCATCCCCGCCGCCCGCCCGGACGTCGCCGTCCTGGACGTACGCCTCCCCGACGGCAACGGCGTCGAGGTCTGCCGCGAGGTCCGGTCCCGCGACGAGCACGTCCGCTGCCTGATGCTCACCTCCTACTCCGACGACGAGGCCCTGTTCAACGCGATCATGGCGGGCGCCTCCGGATACGTCCTGAAGGGAATCCGCGGCTCCGAGCTGATCACCGCGGTGCGGGACGTGGCCGCGGGCCGCTCGCTGCTCGATCCGGTCGCCACCCAGCGCGTCCTGGACCGGCTGCGCAGCGGAGGCGCCACCACCCGATCGGACGAACCGCTGGCCCGTCTCACCGAACAGGAGCGCCGCATCCTGGACCTGATCGGCGAGGGGCTCACCAACCGCGCCATCGGCGAACGGCTGCATCTGGCGGAGAAGACGATCAAGAACTACGTCTCCGGACTGCTGGCCAAGCTCGGCATGGAACGCCGCTCGCAGGCGGCGGCCTACGTGGCCCGTCTCCGGGCCCGCTCTGACCAGCACTGACCAGTACTGACGGCCGCCGGAGCCCCCTGCGTCGCCTTCAGTCGCAGAAGGCCGCGTGCACTGCCGCGTAGCGGCGGGTCCACCAGACGACCAGGGCGGAGGCGGCGGCGAACTGCGGGTCGGGGCGGGAGTCGTGCCGCTCGTAGCGCCAGCGCAGCATCCAGAAGTCGTTCAGCCGCTCCCACCACACCCGGTGCACCGCCGCGCCCAGCTCCGCCTGCGGCGCCGTGCTCGCGTACCGGTACGCGCGGGCGTAGGCAGGCACCTTCCGCAGGTCCAGGCTGCCATCGGGCCGCAGGAAGAAGATCGCCGCGCCCCGGACCGCCTCCTCCGCGCGGGGCTGGACGGCCAGCCGGTCCCAGTCGACGATCGCGAGGGGTTCGCCGCCGCGCCGGTGGCCCCGGGGCCGGGCGGCGCCGTAGATCAGGTTCAGCGGGTGGAAGTCGCCGTGCACCCAGCCCACCGCGGGTACGGCGGCGGGACGGGCGTCCGCGTACCGGTGCAGCAGCCGGCGCCGCTCCCGCAGCCGGTACTCAGCCAGCTCGTCGAAACCGTCGCGCCGCCGGCCGCGGCGGTGGACGCGGGTGAGGAGGCCGTCGATCAGCGCGTGGGTCGCGGCCGGGTCCGCGCTCGCGGACGCGGCCTCGGGCGCGGCGGCCTCCCGCTGGGCGGGGAGCACCTGCTGGAGCCGGGTGTGCACGGTGCCGAGCAGTGCGCCCAGCCGCCGCGACTGCGCCTCGGTCAGCGCGAGGCCGTCCAGGTGCCGGCCCTCCACCCACGGGTGCAGCGCGAAGCAGCGCCCGCCCACGACGGAAACCGTACGGCCGTCCCGGGCGGCCACGGGGGGCACGGCCGGCAGCCCGGCCGCCTCCAGCGACGCGATGGCGCGGTGCCGCCGCTCCAGCGGGGCCGGGTCGGCGGGGTCGGCGTCGAGGTGGTGCTTGAGGAAGAAGGTTCCCCCGGTGGCGGCGACCCGGTATCCACGGTTGAGCAGCCCGTACGTCACGGGCGCGCACGACAGCGGTGTGCCGGTGCGGTAGCGGGCGGCGAGGTCCCGGAGGGTGTGCGGTGCGAGGAGGGGCGTCGGCGACACGCGCGCATCGTAGATCACGGTGCGCTACCGCCTGACTGCGGTGTGCGGCCCGGCCCGGGCGACGTGGTAGAGGATCTCCTCCCCGCCCGGTCCGGGCTCGGGCGCCGGCCGGGACGGACAGGGGTCAGGCGCTGGACGCGGTCAGCGCGCGGCGCCCAGGCCGCCGGCGGAGTCGGCGCCGGTCGACGCGCCGGCGCTTCCGTCACCGCCCCCGGCCTCGCTGCCCAGGGACGTGCCGCCCTCCTCGCCGCCGGAGGTCTCGCCCTCGGTCGTACCGCCGTCGGTCGTGCCGCCGTCCGTGGGGTCCTCGCCGCCCCCGCCGGGGCTGCCCTCCGTCGTGCCGGTGGACGTCGGCGGCTCCGACGTCGGCTCGGTCGACTCGGTCGGAGGCTCCGAGGACGGCTCCTCGGTGGGCGAGGGGTCCTCCGACGGGGAGAAGGTGTCGTCGTCGCCGGTGTCGCCCGTCGTACCGGGGACATCGGTGTCGGTCCCGTCGTCCGTCGGCTCGCGGCTCGTCCGGTCGTCCCGTGGTGAGGAGGAGGACGGCCCGGGATTCGGGTCGGTCTCCCCGCCGTCGTCGCCCGCGTTGAGCGCGAAGAAGATGCCCGCCGCGATCGCCAGCACCGCGAGGAAGGCGATCAGCGCGTACTTCGCCCCGCCGCCACCGCGGCCGTCGTCCCGGTGGCCTCCCTCGAAACCGCCATCGCCCCGGTCCGGCGGCCCCATGAGGAGCGGCGGACCCATCCGGGTCTGCGTGTCGCCGGCGCCGCGGAAACCGCCCGTGCCGGTGTCGCCCATGGTGCCGACGCCGGGCGTACCCATCGGCGGCGTGGTGCCGCCGGCGACGACGGCGCCGGTGTTCCACAGCCCGCCGGTGTGGCCGCCCTGCTCCTGGAGCATGCGCAGGCCGTACTGGACCAGGCCGCGCATCTCCTCGGCGGTCTGAAAGCGGTCGTCGGGGTCCTTCGCCAGCGACCGCATGACAAGGCCGTCCAGCTCCGGCGGCACGGCGTCCGAGACGCGGGACGGCAGCACCGGCTCGTCCTGCACGTGCTGGTACACCACGGACAGCGGCGTCTCACCGGTGAACGGCGGGCGCAGGGTGAGCAGCTCGTACAGCAGGCAGCCGGTGGCGTACAGGTCGGAGCGGGTGTCGACGGTCTTGCCGAGCGCCTGCTCGGGGGAGAGGTACTGCGGCGTGCCCATCACCATGCCGGTCTGCGTCATGGTGTTGGAGGCGCCGTGCAGGGCCCGGGCGATGCCGAAGTCCATCACCTTCACCGCGCCGGTGTGGGTGATGATGACGTTGGCCGGCTTGATGTCCCGGTGCACGATGCCGTGCTGGTGGCTGTAGGCCAGGGCCTCCAGGACGCCGGAGACGATGATCAGCGCCTGGTCGGCGGGCGGCGCCTCCGGCCCGTGCAGCAGGTCGCGGATGGTGCGGCCCTCGACCAGCTCCATCACGATGTACGGCACCACGCTGCCGTTGACGATCTCCTCGCCGGAGTCGTAGACGGCGACGACCGCGTGGTGGTTGAGTCCGGCGACCGACTGCGCCTCGCGTGTGAAACGGGCCTTGGAGACCGGGTCCTCGGCGAGGTCGGAACGCAGCAGCTTCACCGCGACCGTCCGGCCGAGCCGGACGTCCTCGGCGGCGTACACCTCAGCCATGCCACCGCGTCCGAGGCGGTGGGTGAGGCGGTAACGACCGTCGCCCACCAGTCCGTTGTTTCCCCACCCGTCCGGCGATTCGGGCACGGAGCCGCCCGTCGCCTCCGGCTCCGAAGGGCCGCCAGCGGCTTGCGAATCTGCCATCTGTCCTCGCCGTCGATCGTTCCGCGGTGACGCGGTCGTGTAACGCCCAGCCCCCGTGCCGGAGGCTACAGCCTCCGGCACGGGGGCTGTGACAGGGCTCAAAAGCCATCCAAGCGGCTGCGGTGTCCGGCTGGCAAGTCGGAGTCCGGGCCGTGGACGACCCCACCAGGATGGCCGGATCTCGACGGTGGGATGCTTGCCATGCGTATGTCCCGGTGCGGTGCCGAGCCCGGTACACATCGGTCACGGAAGGGGCGACGAACTTGACGTGTCCGTGCCCTCGGGCAGACTGGCCGGGTATCAGGCCCGAAGATGCCGGAAGGACGCCCTCGGGGGGCTCGTCCTGTCACCCGGTCGTCCACGTGCCGGAACAGCGCCACCATGAGCGCCACCAAGGGGGAGCAGTCAGATGAGCGACGACGACGCGCAGGCGGCGCGGTACATCGGCCGCGCGGTCGCAGGCGGGCGCTTCCAGCTGCAGAGCCTGCTCGGCGCGGGCGGCATGGCCTCCGTGTATCTCGCTTACGACTCGGTGCTGGACCGCCAGGTCGCGGTGAAGACGCTGCACTCGGACCTTGGGCGTGAGCAGTCGTTCCGGGAACGGTTCCGCCGCGAGGCCCAGTCGGTCGCGAAGCTGACGCACACCAACATCGTGTCCGTCTTCGACTCCGGCGAGGACACCCTCGACGGCGCGCCCGTCCCCTACATCGTCATGGAGTACGTCGAGGGCAAGCCGCTCCGGCAGGTCCTGGACGAGGACGTCGCACAGTCCGGCGCGATGCCCGCCGACAAGGCGCTGAAGATCACTGCCGACGTGCTCAACGCGCTCGATGTCAGCCACGAACTCGGCCTGGTGCACCGCGACATCAAGCCCGGCAACGTGATGCTGACCAAGCGCGGCGTCGTCAAGGTGATGGACTTCGGCATCGCCAGGGCGATGCAGTCCGGCGTCACGTCGATGACGCAGACCGGCATGGTCGTCGGCACCCCGCAGTACCTGTCCCCGGAGCAGGCCCTGGGCCGCGGCGTGGACGCCCGCTCCGACCTGTACTCGGTCGGCATCATGCTCTTCGAACTGCTCACCGGCCGACTGCCGTTCGACGCCGACTCCCCCCTCGCGATCGCGTACGCGCACGTGCAGGAGGAGGCGGTCGCCCCCTCCAGCATCAACCGTTCGGTGACGCCTGCGATCGACGCCCTGGTGGCCCGCACCCTGCGGAAGAACCCGAACGAGCGCTTCCCCACCTCCGAGGCGATGCGCGCCGAGGTCGAGCGGGTGCGCAGCTCGGCGAGCGGCGCGGCCCCGGTCATCGTCGGCGGCAACCAGGCGCCGAACGGCGCCGAGGTCGGCAAGGCGGTGTTCCCGCCGGTGGGCAACGAGCAGAGCACGCCCCCGCCGCCGAACGCCGCACCCGGGCCGTTCCAGCCGCAGTACGGCTACCCGCAGTCCACCGCCCCCATGGGCGCCCCGCGGCCGGCGGGCTTCAACGGCCCCGCCCCGTACGGCCGTCCCGGCGCGCAGACCCCGCCGCCGTACACCATGTCGCCCCGCCCGGCGGGCCCGCCCGCGAAGAGCGGTGGCACCAGCAACGGCGTGGTCGTCGGCACGGTCATCGCCGCGGTGGTCGCCGTGGTGACGGTCATCGCGCTCATCGCGGCGAACAGCGGCGAGGACGAGCCGGTCGCCCGTCCGTCCGCCCCGCCGGCCCCGTCCTACTCCGTCGACCAGCCCTCCACCCGCCCGTCGGACGACGAGACGACCGAGGCCGGTTCCAGCGGGGGCGGCGGCGACTTCAAGCCGGAGGACACCTCGCGCACCATCGAGGCGAGCGAGTGCACCGACGCGCGCGACAGCTACATCGAAGACGGCAAGAAGACGATGCCGGAATTCGCCTTCAAGAACCTCACCTCGGTCAAGGAGTGCATCAAGCAGGCCGGCTGGAAGTTGGGGGACGTCACCAAGGAGGACGAGAACGTCTGGGGCAAGAACATGGTCCTGGAGCAGAACCCCGACTCGTACTCCGCGTTCGACCCCGACGAGGACGAGATCGACCTCACCGTCTCCACCGGCATGCCCCCCGGCTCGGACTGATCCCGTTCCAGGTACTGGCCCGCCGGAACCGGCCCGGGCCGCTGAGGCCGGGCGCGGACCGATCCACACCCCGCCCGTGCCAGCATGCGCCGTCCGAAGGGGCGTGCGGCGGGCCGGGTTCAGAGGTATAGAGGTATCAGAGGTAGGGGCCTCCGGAGCGTGCGGGACCGTGCTCCTCGCCGTCCTCGGGGAGCGCACCCGGCGGCAGCGCGCGCCGCATCTGCTCCAGCTGTGCCCGGGCCGCCATCTGCTGGGCGAACAACGCCGTCTGGATGCCGTGGAACAGCCCCTCCAGCCAGCCGACGAGCTGGGCCTGCGCGATGCGCAGTTCCGCCTCCGTCGGCACCGCGTCCTCGCCGAACGGCAGCGACAGCCGCTCCAGCTCCTCGATCAACTCCGGCGCGAGGCCGTCCTCCAGCTCCTTCACGGAGCTGGCGTGGATCTCCCGGAGCCGCACGCGGCTCGCCTCGTCGAGCGGCGCCGACTTCACTTCCTCCAGTAGCTGCTTGATCATGCTGCCGATCCGCATGACCTTCGCGGGCTGCTCCACCATCTCCGTCAACGGGACCTCAGCCTGCTCGTCGGCTTCGTTGTCGCCGCCCCTGGGGGCCGCGGTGCCGAGAGCCATCCCGTCCGGACCGACGACCAGGACGTGCGGGCTCTCCTGCGACCGTTCATTGCTCGGCTGTGTCATATCCCCATTCTGCACGGCTCATGCCTCCCGGCGGCGAGGGGCCGCCGGGAGCGGGGACCGCCGGGGGCGCGAGGCCGTCGCGGCGGCGGTCCGCCGGTCAGCCCCGGCGCAGGCGGAGCGCCAGGAACGCCAGGCCGAGGCCGAGGCAGGTGAGCCCGGCGCCCAGCGGCAGGACGGGCACGATCGGACCCGCGGGGGCGCCTGCCGCGGCGGGAGCAGCCGCCTCCGCGGCGCCGTCACCGGCCGGGGGCTGCCGCGGCGGTCCCGCCTGCGGGCGCCCGGGGTCGGCTGCGCCCGCGACCGTGTCCTGAGGCGCGACGGGCGCCGGGCTCCAGATGCCGCCCTGCGCGGGGGCGGCAGGTTCCTCCACGGCCTGCCCGGTGTCCGCCGGCGCGGGACCGTCGGCGCGCTGTGCGCCGCCCGGTCCCGTACCGCCCGGCTCGGCGTCCTGCAGGGTCGCGCCCGGCTCGCGCGCGGGGGAAGCAGGACCGGGGTGCGGGTGGGCGTGCCCGCCGGAAGCGTGCGCGGGGCTGCGGCGCTGCCACGGCCCGCTCGCGTCGGTCCCCGCCACGGGGTGCCCGCCGCTCCGTGCACGTGTGCCGGGGGCGCCCGTCCCGCCGTGGTGTTCGTGGGGGCCGAAGAGCGGCGGGAGCGGCGGCGTTCCCTCACGGCCGTCGTGCGCGTGGCGCGGGTGGTGCGGGTCGCCGGGGTCCCGTGGGTAGTGCGGCGGGTACGGAGCGTGCGGGCTGCGCGGGTGCTCCCCGAGTGCGGCGGCGAGCCGCTGTGAGAGCCGCTCCCCCCAGCGGCCGTTGGAGGGGGGCGTCCCGTACGGCGCGACGACTCGGGGAGCCGTACGCGCGCCGGGGGCGCTCGCCGTGGGCGCTGAGGAGGCGGCGAGCGCGGGGGCGGGGAGCAGCAGGACGACGGCGCAGCTCAGCAGCGGTACCCCGGAACACCTGCGCCGGGTGCGGACCGCCCCCGCGCGCCCGTCTCGGGGAGACCCCATGCCGCCTCCCTCCCACGCCTCACCGTTCTGCCGAGTCACCAGCGTCACACAAGGGGAGGAAACGGGCATCTCGAATGAGCGGTATCGGTTCTGCGCTCACGCGATCGTCCGAGCGCCCTCGGCAGGTGCGCACCGGTCACACCGTGAGGATCACCTTGCCCACGTGGCCGCTCTCCTCGAGCACGCGGTGCGCCTGCGGGGCGTCCTGCACGGGCAGGGTGCGGTCCAGCACGGGGCGTACCCGCCCGTCGTCCAGCAGCGGCCACACGTGCTCCCGCACGGCCGCCACGATCGCCGCCTTCTCCGACGCCGGACGGCCACGCAGCGAGGTTGCCGTAACGGCGGCCCGCTTCGCCAGCAACGCGGCGAGGTTCAGCTCGCCCTTCGTCCCGCCCTGGAGGCCGATGACGGCCAGCCGACCGTTCACCGCCAGCGCCCTGACGTTGTCCCGCAGGTACCCGGCCCCGATGATGTCCAGGATGACGTCCGCACCGTGGCCGTCGGTCGCCGTCCTCAGTTCCTCGACGAAGTCCTGTTCGCGGTAGTCGATGAGAATGTCCGCGCCCAGTTCGGCGCAGCGCGCCAGCTTCTGACTGCTGCCCGCCGTCACCGCGACGCGTGCGCCGACCGCCTTGGCGAGCTGGATCGCCATGGTGCCGATGCCGCTCGACCCGCCGTGCACGAGCAGGGTCTCGCCGGGCCGCAGGTGCGCGACCATGAAAACGTTCGACCAGACGGTGCACGTCACCTCCGGCAGACCGGCCGCGGTGACCAGGTCGACCCCCTTCGGAACGGGCAGCAGTTGGCCGCTCGGCACAGCCACCTTCTCCGCGTAGCCGCCGCCCGCCAGCAGCGCGCACACCTCGTCGCCGACCGCCCATCCGGACACCCCCGAACCGACGGCCGCGACCCGGCCCGCACACTCCAGACCCGGGTAGCGGGACGTACCCGGCGGCGGGTCGTAACGGCCCTGACGCTGCAGCAGGTCGGCACGGTTGACGCCCGCCGCCGCCACGTCCACCAGCACTTCGCCCTCACCCGGCTCCGGATCGGGCACCTCGGCCCACACCAGCGCCTCGGGTCCGCCCGGTTCGGGAATCGTGATCGCATGCATGGCCCGACGCTACTCCCCCGCGGGCCGGGCGCTACGGAAGCGTGGTCTCGGAGGAGGGGAGGGAGCGGTGGATGACGACGACGCGGTCGGTGAGCTGCAGCGTCGCGGCCTCCGGGTCGTCGTAGCCGAGCAGCCGGTGGCCCCGCACGACGGAGACGACCAGGTCGGTGCACTCGCGCGGAGACCGGCCCGCCTCGGCCTTGGTGACGGGCCGTTCGTTCAGACTGAGGCCGCTGCCCTGCTGGATCAGGTCCTCCATGACCGAGCTTGCGTTGGGGCTCAGCATGGACAGGCCCAGGAGCCGGCCGGCGGCGCTCGCGCTGGTGATGACGGCGTCCGCACCGGACTGGCGCAGCAGCGGCGCGTTCTCCTCCTCGCGCACGGCGGCGACGATGCGCAGCCTCGGATTGAGCTGACGCGCGGTCAGTGTCACCAGCACAGCGGTGTCGTCGCGCTGCGTGGCGACGACGATCTGTTTGGCACGGCGCACCTCGGCGCGGGCGAGCACGTCGCTGCGGGTCGCGTCGCCGACGACCCCGGCGAAGCCGTCCTCCGTGGCCGTCTTGACCACGTGGTGGTTCGGGTCGATCAGCACGATCCGCTCCCGCCCCATCCCGGTCGACAGCAGCGTCTCGGCGGCCGACCGGCCCTTGGTACCGAAACCGACGACGACGGTGTGGTCGCGCAAGGCGGTCCTCCAGCGCGTCTGGCGCCACTGCTCGCGGGTGCGCTCGGTGAGCACCTCCAGCGTGGTACCCACCAGGATGATCAGGAACAGGACGCGGAGCGGGGTGATGAGCAGGACATTGACGATCCGGGCGCCGTCGCTGACCGGCGCGATGTCACCGTACCCGGTCGTGGAGAGGGTGACGGTGGTGTAGTAGACGGCGTCGAGGAAGGTGACCGTGCCGTCGTAGTTGTCGGTGTAGCCGTCCCGGTCCAGATAGACGATCAGCACCGTCGCCCAGAGCACGCTCAGCGCGGCCAGCAGACGGCGGCCGACCTGCCGCAACGGCCCTATCGTCGAACGCGGCAGCAGCACGGGGCGCTCCGCGGGATCCCGCGGCGCCCTCGCGACGGTCGTCCTCACCACGGCAGCCCCCTCACCACGGCAGCTCCAGCAGACGGACGGACATCCCGGCGCTCGCGCCGCCGGGGGCTACCGCGGCGAGCGCGGACGCCCCCGCGATGCCGCGCAGCATCGCCGGCCCCGTCCAGCGCAGCGGCGTCGCGCCGGAACCGTCCGCCGTCCGGATGACCGGCACCAGGCGGGTGTCCCGCGGGTGGCCCTGCGCGTCGGCGGTCAGCGTCGCGCGCACCGGCTCCGGTTCCGGGAGCCCTGCGCGGGCCCGCAGCAGCGGACCGGCCAGGGTGAGCAGGCCGGACACCGCGGCGAGGGGGTTACCGGGCAGGCCCACCAGGTGTCGTCCTCGCTGCGCCCCGGCGAGGGCGGCCAGCAGCATCGGGTGCCCCGGACGCACCTCCACCCCGTCCACCAGCAGCCGGGCGCCGATGCGGTGAAGGGTGGGCCGGACGTGGTCGAGCGGACCGTGTGCGGTGCCACCGGTCGTCACGACGAGATCGGCGCCGGTCGTGGTGACCGCTTCGTGCAGCGCATCGGGATCGTCGCCCAGGCGCCGCGTCGCCAGCACCTCGGCGCCCAGCGCGGACAGCCACGGTCCGACCATCGGGCCCAGTGCGTCCCGGATGCGGCCCCCCGACGGCAGCCCCTCGTGGAGCAGTTCGTCGCCGAGGACCAGCACCTCGACGCGCGGGCGCGGGATGACGGTGAGCCGGTCGTAGCCCGCGGCGGCGGCCAGGCCCAGCACCGGAGGCGTCACCGGCGTACCGGCGGGCAGCAGGCGTGCCCCCGTGCGGCACTCCTGGCCGCGCGGCCGGATGTCCGTCCCCGGGTCCGTGCTGCCGGAAGGCGCCCCGGGCGTCAGGTGCAGCCGCTCGCCGCGCAGTTCGGCACGCTCGTCGCGCACCACGGCCGTCGCGCCGGGCGGGACACGTGCGCCGGTCGCGATCCGTACCGCGCGGCCGTCGGCCAGCGGCTCGGGTTCGGCACCCCCGGCCAGCGCACCCGGCCCCTCCGGCGGGCCGGCGGGCGTCCACGGACCCGGCCCGGCGACCGCCCAGCCGTCCATGGCGGAGGTTTCGAACGACGGCAGGTCGGCGAGCGCTTCGACGGGAGCTGCGAGCACCTGCCGCACGGCCCGGTCCAGCGGCACGGTCACGGCCACGCCGGGCTCGACCGCCCGGGCGGCGATGCGCTGCGCCTCCGCCCAGGGGACGTCCGCGTGCGCGGGCGGCGGCTGAGCCGCCGACGGGCGGGCGGACTCACCGCCTCCGGCGAAGGGCGCCGACGAGTCGACCACGCGGGCCTCCTCCCCGGTCTCCACGGCTCCGACGCCCCCGACTCTCGCACAGCCCGGCCCGGACGGGGTCTTCGGGCCCGCGATCGCTCCGCCCTCGCGGAAGGCGCCGCCGGGGGCGGACTCCCGGGCCGGGGCTCGGGTGGGGGAGACGGGCGACGCCGTCGGCGCGGGCTGCGCGTCCGGCCCGTCCGGCGCGGGCTGCGCGTCCGGCGCGGGCCCTGGACGCCGGGCCGCCGGGGCTCCCCTGCGCCCCGTCGAGGACGCTCCGTCGGGACCGCCCACTCCAGCGGCCGCAGAGGGGGACGGCGGTGCCGTCGACGGAGACGGCGGACGGCCGAACGGGAGGCGGGCGTGCACGTCCGGCACCGCAGCGCCCTCAGCGGGCCCACGAGGACTCGCTGCGGCTGCCGCAGGAGACTCCACTGCGGACGGAGCCTGCACGTCCCCCGGAGAGGAAGCGACCGGCTCTGCCTGGAGATCGGCCGTACGGGACGGCGGCTCCCCCGGACGCATACTGCCGGGAGCGGCTCCCGACGGCGCAGGCGAGCCCGGCTCCGCCACGACCGGGGCCACCTGTCCGGCGCCCGGTGCATGGGCGTCAGCGTCGGCGGACGCCACCCTCGACGACACGTCCGGCGACGCCGGCGGAAGGCCGCCGGACCGAGGGACGGGAGCCGGTCGCGTACCGGGGGGCCCGGGTGCGGCCGTGCCGGGCGCACGGTCTTCGCGGGCCGACGGCGCCGACGACAGGCGTGGGCCACGGGTGGGGACAGGGGGGACCCAGGGGGCGGCGAGCGCGTCGTCCGGATCGTGCGGCTCGTCCGGCGGGGGCGTGGCGTCCGTACTGGCGCGGTCGAGGCCGACCCGCCGGGCGGCGCGCGTCAGCCACTCCGGGAGCAGGCCGTCGTCGGACACCTCGGCGCGCCCGCAGTCGGCGGCGGCCTCCGCCTCGGCCTCAGCGGAGCGGTCGCCGTCCGCCGGGCCCGCCGGGCGGCGCAGCGTCCGCATCATCTCGGTCAGGCGGCCGACCGCGCCGCCGCTCTCCGCCTCGTCCGACTCCTGGGCCCGGCGCAGCAGCCAGGGAGGGGCCAGTTCGTCCTCCGCCGTGGGCGCCGCAGGTCGCGGGGCGCCCCGCAGGCCCACGGTCGAGCCCGACGCGGCGGACAGCCACGGTCCGGCGAGGTCGTCGTCCTCGGCGCCTGCCGCGTCCGTGCCCGGCGAGGGGCCGGTCGGCACTCTCCCGGTGCCGCCCGAGGGCCCGTGCACGACCTTGGCCGACAGGCCGTCGGTGGACGGCGAGCCCGCCGACAGCCACGGTCCGTCCGGGCCGTCCTCCCCCTCCGGCGTGCCCGGCCCGGCGTGCGGGCCGGGCGGCGTCCGGGTGCCCTCGGCGGGTGTGCCGGAGGAGGCGGGGGACTCGGCGCCGTCGTCGCCCACCGTGTCCGCAGGCGTCGCGGCGCGGCCGCCCTGTGTGAAGGGCGGGCACTGCCCGGCGTCGGCGCTCGCGGCGGGCACCCGGTCGGGGCACGGCCGTGATCCCTCCGGGCCGGGCGGCCCGCCCACCGCGGGCTCCGTCGCGGGGGATGGGCCCTCCCCGGCGTCCCGTACGCCCGGCTTCGGCGCGCTGCGCGCGTCCGCCGCGCGGGCGGGACAGTCGGCGCAGGGGCCGCCGCCGGCGTCCGTGGGACCACCGTTGGCGAGGGCGAGGGCCTGGTCGAGGTCGTCGGCGCCGCTCCCGGCCCCGCGACGGCTCATCGGTCGTCCGTTTCCGACTCCGCTTCCCATCGCTTCGCCAGCTCGGCGGCCTTGCGGGCGGCTTCCGCCACCGCCTCCCGAGAGCCGTCCCCACGGGCGGCGGCGTAGCCGACCAGAAACGTCGTCAGCGGGGCGGCGGGGCGCGCGACTCCGTGCGCGGCGTCACGCGCGAGATCCAGGAGCCCGGAGGTGTCGACGTCGAGCTCGATACCCAGTTCGGCCTTGACTGCGGCAATCCATTCGTCCAGCACGGAGCCATGCTCCCTGATGCGGGCCCGCGCGGCGGCGAGGTCGCCCCAGGTGTCGCAGTCCACCGCGTCCTCGGTCGATATGCGGTGCAGCCGCAGTCCGGGGAGCAGCAGGCGCAGCGGGAGGTGGGCGAGGGTGCCGTGTTCGGCGTGCAACAGGGCGAGTTCGCGGCGCAGGGGCTCCGCGCGGTAGGCGGCGAGCAGCGGCTGGTCCCGGCCGTCGTGGGCGACGGCGCCCTCGTCGTCGCTCCCGGCGGTGGCGCGCAGCAGCGCCCGTACGGTCGATGCCCGCAGGAAGGGCAGGTCGGCGGAGAGGACCAGCACGGTCTCGGCCCGGACGTGGGCCAGGCCGGCGTCGAGTGCTGCCAGCGGGCCGCCGCCGCGCGGGCTCTCCAACGCCCAGGTCACCGGCCGGTAGGTGGACCGGCGGGGGCCGACGACCACGGTCGTGGTGGCGTCCGGGCAGGCTGCGAGGACGCGGTCGAGGAGGGTGCGGGCGCCCACCGTGAGGGTGGGCTTGTCGGCGCCGCCGAGCCGCCGGGCGCCGCCCCCCGCGACGACCAGCGCGTCGAAGGCGGCCGTGCTCGACGGCTCGTCGGCAGCGGAACGGGCGTCGCCCGCCCCGGGCGCGGTGCGCGGGGCGGGCGACGGTCGTCCGGGCGGGCCCGGGGCGTGTGCGTTCACGCCTCAGAGCGTACGGAGCAGCACCGCCGGTTGTTCCACGCAGTCGGCGACGTACCGCAGGAAACCGCCGGCCGTGCCGCCGTCGCACACCCGGTGGTCGAAGGTGAAGGACAGCTGGACGACCTTGCGGACGGCGAGTTCGCCGTTCACGGCCCACGGCTTGTCGACGATGCGGCCGACGCCCAGCATCGCGGCTTCCGGGTGGTTGATGATCGGCGTGGAGCCGTCGACGCCGAACACGCCGTAGTTGTTCAGCGTGAACGTGCCGCCGGTCAGCTCGGCCGGGGACAGCGTGCCGGCGCGGGCCGACTCGGTGAGCCGTGCGATCTCCGCGGCGATGCCCTCGGCGTCCAGGGTGTGGGCGTCGCGCACCACCGGGACCACCAGGCCGCGGTCGGTCTGGGCGGCGAATCCGAGGTGCACGGCGTCCAGCCGCACGATCTCGCGCGCCTCCAGGTCGACCGTGGAATTGAGCTCCGGGAAACGGGCCAGGGCGGCCGTGGAGATCCGGGCCAGCAGCGCGAGCAGGGAGATCTTCGGTCCGCCGGCGGCGTTCATGGCCCGCCGCGCGGCGAGCAGCTCCGTCGCGTCGGCGTCCACCCAGGTCGTGGCGTCGGGGATCTCGCGGCGGCTGCGGGACAGCTTGTCCGCGACGGTGCCGCGCAGGCCGCGCAGCGGGATCCGCGAGGCCGCCCGTGCCGGGGACGGGGTGCGGGCGGGCCCCGCCGGGGCCGCCTCCCACGCCTCCTCGCCCGCGACCGCGCTGTCGCCGCTCGCGCCGCCGCGCTCGGCGGCCCGCTCGACGTCTCCGCGCATGATCAGGCCGTCAGGGCCGGATCCGGTCACGTCCCGCAGATCGATGCCGGACTCCCGTGCGATGCGGCGCACCAGCGGCGAGATGACGGCGACGGCCCCCTCCGGACGTCCGGAGGCGTCGCCGTTGCCCGCACCGGTGTGGTCGTTCCCGGGATGGCCGGACCCGGGACGGTCGAGTCCAGGACGGTCGGGTTCGGCGACGACGCCGCGTTCGTGGCCGCGGACGGCAGCCGTGGCGCCGCTCTCGCCGCGCGGGCCGACGCCCTGCGGGCGGGAACCGCCGGTGGCCTCGCCGCCGACACCGCGACGGGACGCACCCGACGTGGTCGTGCCCGTAGCGGCGGGGCCCGGGGCTGGTGTGGGGGCGGGGGCGGCCACGTGACCGACTCCGCCGCGCACCCGGCGGCGGCGACGCGCGGAGGGCGCCTGGGTGCCGTAGCCGACCAGCACATTGCCGGAACCCTCGTCGGTGTCGTCCGACGCGTCACCGGCCGGGGCGGCGGCCGCACCGGCCTCCTGAGGCGAGGTGGCGCCGACGGCGACGGCGACCAGCGGCGCGCCGACCGGCATCTCGTCGCCCTCGTCGCCGTAGCGGGCGGTGACCACGCCGCCGTACGGGCAGGGGACCTCGACCATCGCCTTGGCCGTCTCCACCTCGACGACCGGCTGGTCCACGGCGACGATCTCGCCGACCTCGACCATCCAGGTCGTGATCGTCGCCTCGGTCAGCCCTTCGCCGAGGTCGGGCAGTGCGAACTCGCGGATCTCCGCCATCACTGACCGCCTTCCACCCAGTCGCTCTCCCACTGCAGGCGGGCGACCGCGTCGAGCACGCGGTCCACGCCCGGCAGATGGTGCTTCTCCAGCATCGGCGGCGGGTACGGAACGTCGAAGCCCGCGACCCGCAGCACCGGTGCCTCAAGGTAGTGGAAGCAACGTTCGCCCACCCGTGCGGCGATCTCCCCGCCGGGACCGGCGAACCCCTGCGACTCGTGCACCACCACGGCGCGGCCGGTGCGTCGCACGGACTCCACGACCGTCTTCTCGTCGAAGGGCACCAGCGACCGCAGGTCGACGACCTCCAGGTCCCAGCCGTCCTCGCGTGCGGCCTCCGCCGCCTCCATGCACACCGGGACCGACGGGCCGTAGGTGATCAGCGTCGCCGAGGTGCCGCTGCGGCGGACGACGGCCTCGCCGACGCCGGGCACCTGCTCGGGCGCCTCCGGGTCCCACTCGGCCTTGCCCCAGTAGAGCCGCTTGGGCTCCATGAAGACGACCGGGTCGTCGGAGGCGATGGCGGCGCGCAGCAGGCCGTAGGCGTCGGCGACCGTCGCGGGCGTGACGACCTGGAGTCCGGGCGTGGCCATGTAGTACGCCTCGGAGGAGTCGCTGTGGTGCTCCACGCCGCCGATGCCGCCGCCGTACGGGACGCGGATGGTGATCGGCATGGGCAGCCGGCCGCGCGTGCGGTTGCGCATCTTCGCGACGTGCGAGGCGAGCTGCTCGAAGGAGGGGTAGGCGAACGCGTCGAACTGCATCTCGACGACCGGGCGCAGCCCGTACATGGCCATGCCCACGGCGGTGCCGAGGATGCCGGCCTCGGCCAGCGGAGTGTCGGTGCAGCGCTCCTCGCCGAACTCCCTGGTCAGGCCGTCGGTGACGCGGAAGACGCCCCCGAGCGTGCCGACGTCCTCGCCCATCACGTGGACGTCGGGGTCCTCGGCCATCGCGTCGCGCATGGCGCGGTTCAACGCCTGCGCCATGGTGGCGGGCTTGGCCACGGGCTTCTTCGCGGCGCCGCCCGCGCCGGCCGGGCCGCCGGCCGTCGTCTCGGTCCTTGCCATCACGCGTTCCCCTCGGCCTCGGCGTCCAGCTCGGCGCGCAACTGCGCCGCCTGCTCCCGCAGCTGCGCGGTCTTCTCCGCGTACACCTCGGCGAACAGGTCCATCGGGCGCAGCTCGGGGTCGGCGTTCATCCGCTCACGGATGCCCGCGGCCATCTCCTCCGCTCCCTCCGCGACGTCCTCGGCGGTGGCGTCGTCCAGCACGCCGCGCTCGCGCAGCTCCCGCTCCAGCAGCCGGACCGGGTCGTGGTCGCGCCAGGCGTCGACCTCCCCGTCGGTGCGGTAGCGGGTGGAGTCGTCGGCGTTGGTGTGCGCCTCCATGCGGTAGGTGACGGCCTCGACCAGCGTCGGGCCGCCGCCCTGCCGGGCCCGCTCGACGGCTTCGCCGAGCACGCTGTGCACGGCGACCGCGTCGTTGCCGTCGACGAGCCGGCCGGGCATGCCGTAGCCGACGGCCTTGTGTGCGAGGGACGGGGCGGCCGTCTGCTTGGCGAGCGGCACGGAGATCGCGAAGCCGTTGTTCTGCACCAGGAAGACGACGGGCGCGTTCCACACGGCGGCGAAGTTCAGCGCCTCGTGGAAGTCGCCCTCGCTGGTCCCGCCGTCGCCGACCAGGGCGAGCGCGACCACGTCGTCGCCCTTGATGCGGGCGGCGTGCGCCAGGCCGACGGCGTGCGGGAGCTGCGTGGCCAGCGGGGTGGACAGCGGCGCCACACGGGCGGCCTTCGGGTCCCAGCCGTGGTGCCAGTCGCCGCGCAGCAGCGTCAGCACCTCGACCGGGTCCAGGCCCCGCGCGACAGCGGCCAGCGTGTCGCGATAGCTGGGGAACAGCCAGTCCTGCTCCTTCAGCGCCAGGGCCGCGGCGACCTCGCACGCCTCCTGCCCGGTGGAGGAGGGATAGACGGCGAGGCGGCCCTGGCGGGTCAGTGCGGTGGCCTGCTCGTTGTAGCGGCGGCCGCGCACCAGCTCGCGGTGCAGGCGGAGCAGCACGTCCCGGCCCGGGGCCTTCTCGAGGTCGGCGTCGGTGCCCAGCAGCCGGTAGGGCTCGGCGTCGGGCAGCAGGGGAGCGGGATCGACCCGCGGACGCCATGCGGGCGGCGGAGAGAGTCGGTAGGAACCGGGCTGCTCCAGGACCGTCATGGTCGGCACCTCCTCGTGGGCGGCTGTCGGGCTCGGGTCCGTGAAGGACTCGGAGGCGGGGTGCGCCTCACCTACCGATTGTTCGGTCGCGCGCACACTTTGGCTACAGGCGGGCCCAGCCTGTGGACAAACTGCTCAGTAAAGCGTTCGATACGATCGATGCGTCCACAGAGAGGAGGCATTCGTCCATGTCGGACGAACGATTGGCCGAGCGGCCCGCCGACGAGGCGGACGAGCAGCGGCCGCCGGTACGCCCCCTCGACTCCGTCGACCGCGACATCCTGCGCCTGCTGCGGGCCGACGGGCGCGCATCCGTGCGCTCCGTCGCCGACCAGGTGCACGTCTCGCGGGCCAACGCCTACGCCCGGATCAACCGGCTGCTCGAGGACGGCGTGATCCGCGGCTTCAGCGCCCGCATCGACCAGGAACGCGCCGGTCACGGCACGTCCGCGTACATCACCCTGAAGATCGTCCAGGACTCGTGGCGCTCTGTCCGGGAGCGGCTGCGGGAACTGCCCGGCGCCGCGCACATGGCCCTGGTCGGCGGCGACTTCGACGTCCTGCTGCTGGTGCACACCAAGGACAACCGCTCGCTGCGCGACCTGGTCCTCACCCGCATCCAGGCCATCCCCGAGGTGCTGAGCACCCGGACGCTGCTGGTCTTCGAGGAGACCGACCTCGACCCCGAACCCTGAGCGGCCACCCGCGTGACGTGCGGCCGACCGCCGTGCTGCGCCGTCCGGCGGACGGCTTCCGACACGGTGTCCGGCGTCGGCACGGCGTGTGCATCGCGTGGCGAAGCCGTGCCCACCCGCCCGGCCGCGGTTTCCGGCAGCTCACCCCGGATAGGAGCGCGTACATGACAGCACCAGCCGCCTCCCGCCCCTCACCCGGACGCCGCGCCCTCTCCCTCGTCGCCGGCAACCGGATCTCGCAGGTCTACCTGCTGATCGTGCTCGCCCTGCTGGCCTGGGTCGCCGTGGACACCACCCTGGTCCACCAGGAGGACGCCTCGTTCGCCGGGGTCGTCCCCATGCTGGCCACCCTCCCCTGGGGTTTCGCCGTCGCCCTCCTGCCGGACGGCTCCACAGCGGGCTTCTTCGCCGTCGTCGCCGCGGGCGCCCTGGTCAACGCCGCCCTGATCGGCCTCGTCACCGGCCGGCGCCGCGGCTGACCCGCAGGGGTCGCGGGGGGCGGCGTCGGAGTCGGAGTCGGGGGGTCACCCTTCCGTCTACCGCGCCGCCTGCCAGGTCCACGACGTGCGCCGGGGCCGGCCGTCAACAGCTCCGCGCGACCCGTGCACCACAACAGCACCCTCGACGGGTCTCCGTCGGGCGCGTCCGGGAAGAGGCGCTCGAGTATCGCCGCTCTCCCGCTCGCGGGAGGAGCCCACGGCACACCCAGGCCCTGCGCGACGTCCCAGGTGTGCAGCAGCGTCTCGGCGGCCCCCATGGCGGCGAACCCCGTACGATCGCACGGCCCCCAGTGCCACGCCCGCACCTGGGGTCCTGCGTCCGCCAGGGCGCCGCCGAGCAGCCCGCCGCAGACCGCCGCGATGTCGAGCAGCCGACGCGGCGACGTTCCCGGCCAGACCACCAGGTCGAACGGCAGGTATCCGTCGTCGGGACGGCCCGCCACCTGCCCTGCGCAGGCCAGCAGGTCGTGGGCGATGTGCGCGGCCGTCTCCGCACAGCTCCACTCCAACCCGCCCGCCGAAACCCTCCAGTCCCGCTCCACATGAAGCCCGAGCAGCCGCTCCAGCTCCGCCAGGGCGGCGTCGATCTGCTCTCTGCTCATCTCGTCAGCCTGGCAGCCGCACAGCAGCGGTGAAGTCGTGCGCTCGCAAACTTTGCGGTTCGCCTACTTCGCCATCGCCCTCCTTTCCTACCTACCCGAGCTGGATGCACCGCGCGTCGGATCGGCGGCCTCCGGCTGGACCTGAAGTGGCGCGTCGCATGCAACGAGCGCGTCGATCCTCGCTGTGCCGAGATACAGCGACCGCTGACAGCACGGGCAACGTTGGTGCTGCGCCATCCGGCGCTCCTGTGCGGGAGTGCGGTGTCGGCTTCAGCGTCGGCGGGCCGGCTGATCCTCACGTCAGGTCGTCGGAGCGGCCGGCTGCGATGCGGGACCAGTGGGCGATGGGGCGGCCGTTCGTTCGCCATTCCTCGGGGTTCTCGGCGGAGTACCAGGGCTGGGGCCAGCCGTCGGGAGAGTCCTCCCACGCCTCCTGGCGTCCGTAGACGGTCATGTCCAGCAGCCCGTGGGTGGGGGCCATGATCTCAACGCCGCGGCCGCCGGTGTAGTACGTCTCGAACACCCGGTCGCCCTCGCGGACGTAGCAGACGAGGTGGTGACGCTGCCAGTCGCGACCTTCCAGCAGCTGCGGCGCCGTCCTCTCGACCGAGTACCACGGCATGTCCAGGCCCAGGAAGTCCCGGTAGCGGACGCTGGGCTCGTACGGGCCCTTGCAGAGCACGGCGTACGTGGCGTCGCGGGAATGGATGTAGGACAGCTCGCGGACCTGGCAGTTGAAGAACGTGCAGCCCTCGCACTGCTCGGCGGCGGGCCGGCCGGGCCACCAGGCGTGGAAGTACGCGATCAGCTGCCTGCGGCCTTCGAAGACGTCGAGGAGCGTGACCGGGCCGTCGGGACCGACCACCTCGAGGGTGGCGTCGACCTCCACCATCGGCAGGCGCCTCCGCGCCGCCGCGATCGCATCCCCTTCGCGGGTGTGCGCCTTCTCCCGTGCCAGCAGGGCGTCCCGCGCCTCCTGCCAGGTCGTTCTGTCCACGACGGGCGGGAGGGCCGGGCCGGGTCGCTGCTCGTTCATGGTCGCCTCCATGGTTCGTTGCCGTGTTCCCACCACGGTGGGAAGGGCTCCCCCACATCGGCCCCGGGCGTGCCCGAGGCGCAGCCAAGAGCCGTTTCTCCGTGGACCGTGAGCCGGTTACCCGGTGGAGCCCACGACGTGCCAGTGTTCGGTGATGCGGCCGTCCGCGAGACGGTAGGTGTCGGAAAAGGGCACCGAGGGAGCGCCGGGGCACTCCAGCAGGAAGCGCACCACCACGTGTCCTGCGGCGGCGATCACCTGAAGGGGACGTACGCCTGCGGCCGGGCCGCCCACAGGGCGTCCAGCTTGCTGACGACCCCCTGCCTGCCGGGGTCCGTCGGCGTCGTGGTCGACGAAGTCCTCGGCGAGGAAGCGGGGTACGGCGCCGGTGTCCTTCTCGCCCGAGAGCACCGTGCCGAAGAACTCAAGCACCAGTCCGGCGTCCCGCCTGGCCTCTTCGGTGTCGGCGATGATCATCCCGGGACGGTAGCAGCGCGGCGTGCCCCTGCCCGGCGGCACGGGCGCGCGCCGCGCCTCCCCCACACCGACGGCCCACACCGCGTACCCGTTCCTCCTCCGCCACGGTCCCTGGCGGAGAGCGGGAGCGGCCACCTCGCCGCCGCGCTCCGGGACGAGATCGACGAACTCGTCGTCAAGATCAACCCCGTCGTGATCGGTGCGGGCGTGCCGCTCTTCGACTCGGCCTACTCGCCCCAGCGTTACCGCGTGGTCTCCGGCCAGGTCTTCGACAGCGGCGTCACGGTCATGGCGTATGCCTGGCGCGACGACTGAGGCGGCCCTCCTCCCGGGCGGCGGGCGGCCCGCGGGGAGGCGCCTACGTACGCAGGCCCGCGAATGCGGTGGCGACGACGGCGTCGGCGACTTCGTCGCTGGTGGCGTGGGCGGTGCCGGCGCGCTCGGGGCGGTACCACTCGACGATCGAGTTGATCATTCCGAAGAGCAGCCGGGTGGCGAGCCGGGCGTCCACGTCGGGGCGGAGATCGCCTTCCGCGGCGGCGTCGTTGAGCAACTCGGCGACGCGCTGGTCGAAGTCGCGGCGGCGCTGGATCGCCCACCGTTCCGTGCTGGTGTTGCCGCGCACGCGCAGCAGCAGCGTGACGTAGGGGAGCTCGGCCATCAGCACCTCGGTGGTGCGCCGGGTGACGTGCTCGACCCGCTCGATCGCGCGGCCGCGGTTCGCCGCGGGCTCGTCCAGGATCGCGAAGAGGCCGTCCAGGGCCCGGCTTATCGCGCGCCGCAGGAGCTCCTCCTTGCCCCGCACGTGGTGGTAGATGGAGGACTTGGAGATGCCGGCCGCCTTGGAGAGGTGCTCCATGGAGGTGCCGTCGTAGCCTCGCTCGTTGAAGACCCGCACCGCGACGGCCAGGAGGGACTCCGGGGTGTAGGTGTCCCTTCGGGCTGCGGGGGGCGTGCTGGGGGTGGCGGCGGGCATGGCGCCGATCGTATCGGGGGAGGAGGAGTTCGCTCCCCGGAGGTGTTCCGTCACTGTTCGTGGCCCCCTTGCACCGACCGATCGTTCGGTAGCAGTATCTATCCAACGCCCCTGTCATCGCTACCCCGCACCATCGCCGCCCCGACGAGGAGAGGCTCACCGTGACCGTGACCGCCGGACCGAACGCCGCGGAGCTCATCGAGAAGCACCGCGCCACCCTCGACCAGGCCATCGAGACGATCCGCAGCCGTGCGTACTGGTCGCCGCACCCCGAGCACCCGAAGGCGTACGGCGAGAACGGCTCGCTGAGCGCCGCCGAGGGCAAGGAGGCGTTCGACGCACTCCTCGGCGGGCGCTTCGAGCTGGACCAGCCCGGTACGGACGGCTGGTCGGCGACGGAGAGCTCGCCGTACGGCATCACGATGGGCGTGGAGTACCCGCACGCGGACCTCGACGTGCTGCTGCCGGCCATGCGGGCGGCGATGCCCGCGTGGCGCGAGGCCGGCCCGGAGGCCCGGGCGGCGGTGTGCCTGGAGATCCTGGCCCGCATCAGCGCCCGCACGCACGAGTTCGCGCACGCGGTCATGCACACCAGCGGCCAGGCGTTCATGATGGCGCTGCAGGCCGGCGGTCCGCACGCCCAGGACCGCGGCCTGGAAGCGGTGGCGTACGCGTACGTGGAGCAGGTGCGGGTGCCGGACGCGGCCGACTGGTCGAAGCCGCAGGGCAAGCGCGACCCGCTGAACCTGCGCAAGCAGTTCACGGCGGTCGGCCGCGGCCTGTCGCTGCTGATCGGCTGCAACACCTTCCCCACCTGGAACGGCTACCCGGGCCTCTTCGCCTCGCTGGCCACCGGGAACCCGGTGCTGGTCAAGCCGCACCCGCGCGCCGTGCTGCCGCTGGCGCTGACCGTGCGGATCGCGCGCGAGGTGCTCGCCGAGCACGGCTTCGACCCGAATCTGGTGGCGCTGGCCGCCGAACGCGAGGGCGAGGGCATCGCCAAGGACCTGGCGACCCGTCCCGAGGTGCGGATCATCGACTACACCGGGTCGACCGAGTTCGGCGACTGGCTGGAGCAGCACGCCACGCAGGCGCAGGTGTACACGGAGAAGGCCGGTGTCAACACCGTCGTCATCGACTCGACCGACGACTACAAGGGCATGCTGGGCAACCTGGCGTTCTCGCTGTCGCTGTACAGCGGCCAGATGTGCACCACCCCGCAGAACCTGCTGATCCCGCGCGGCGGCGTCGGCACCGAGGACGGCGAGAAGTCGTTCGACGAGGTGGTGGGCGACCTGGCGGGTGCCGTCGGCAAGCTGCTGGGCGACGACACGCGCGCCAACGCCCTGCTCGGCGCCATCGTGAACCCGCAGGTCGGCCAGCGCATCGACGCGGCCGGATCGCTGGGCGAGGTGGCGCTGCCCTCGCGTTCGCTGACGAATCCGGACTTCCCGGGCGCCACGGTGCGCACCCCGGTGATCGTCAAGCTGGACGGCGGCAAGCCGGAGGCGGAGGAGACCTACCTCTCGGAGTGCTTCGGCCCGGTGTCGTTCGCGGTCGCCGTCGACTCGGCCGACGAGGCGGTGGCGCTGCTGCGCCGCACCGTCCGCGAGAAGGGCGCCATGACCGTGGGCGCGTACACCACCGCCGAGGACGTCGAGCGGAAGATCGAGGACGTCTGCCTGGAGGAGTGCGCTCAGTTGTCGCTGAACCTGACCGGCGGCGTGTACGTCAACCAGACCGCCGCGTTCTCCGACTTCCACGGCTCGGGCGGCAACCCGGCGGCGAACGCCGCGCTGTGCGACGGCGCGTTCGTCTCGAACCGCTTCCGCACGGTGGAGGTCCGGAGGCAGGTCTGAGTCAGCCGGCCGCCGCGGGGCGGCCGGGGCGCTGTGCCATCCAGTGGTACAGCGTCATGGCCACGGACGTGGCCAGGTTGTAGCTGGACACCTGCGGGCGCATGGGCAGGGCCACGAGGTGGTCCGCATGCGCCCGCAGCGCGGGGGAGAGGCCGTGCCGCTCCGAGCCGAAGGCGAGCAGCGCGTCGTCGGGCAGGGGGAGACCGCGCAGGTCCTCCCCCTCGGGGTCCAGGGCGTAGAGCGGTCCGGGCGGGAGTTGCGCAGCGTCCCTGTGCTCGACACGAGTGGCGAAGTGGAGCCCGGCGGCGGCCCGTACGACGGTGGGGTGCCAGGGGTCTACGGTGCCGGTGGTGTAGACGGCGGACGCGCCGCAGCCGGCGGCGAGCCGGACCACGGCACCGATGTTGCCGAGGTGACGCGGGTCGTCCAGGATCACGGCGGGAGCCGCCTCGGCCGGGTCGGCGGCCCGGGTGCGGAGGGCGAGGGCGGCCACGCCGGTGGGGTGCGGGCGCGGAACGAGGGCGCGCAGCACGTCGGGAGTGACGGGCTCCAGACACCCCCGCAGGGCCGGGACGAGGTCGGGCGCGAGGTCGCGGGCCAGCGCGAGGGCGGCCTCGCGGTCCTCCGCAACGGCGAGGAGCACCTCTGCGCCGAAGCGGAGGGCGTGCTTGAGGGCGTGGAAGCCGTCGAGCAGCACGGTGCCCGGTTCGGCGTCGAGGGTGCGCCAGCGGCGTGCGGTGTCGGTCACCGCCGGATTGTCCCCCTGGGCACGGCCACCGGGCCATCCGGTGCGCGGCCGGAATGTCGTCCGGCGCCGCCCCGCGCGGGAGGTGACGCTGCGCGATGCTTGTGGCTCAGGTTCCCGGTGGGCAGACTGTCGGCGTCGGACGGGTTCTCCGGGGGGTGAAGTGGCAGGCGTGGACCGCCGGTTCCGTGCGCTGCTGTGCGCCCACGCCGTCTCGGCGTACGGCAACTACCTCAACCTGATCGCTTTGAGCCTCTTCGCCTACGAGGTCGCCGGGGGCGCCCTCGGGGTCGGCGTGGTCATGGCCGTACGGCTCTCCTCCGGCTTCGTCGCGGGGCTGGCCGCGGGCCGGATCTCCGACCGGACCGGCCGCCGTGCGCTGATGATCGGCACCGACGTGGCGCAGGCGGCTGCGATGACGGTGCTCGCGCTGAGCGCCGGTCGCACTCCTCTCCTGCTGCTCGCCGGCGCCGTCGTGGTGCTGGGTGCCGGGCACACGCTGTTCACCGTCGCGCTGCGCAGCGCCGTGCCGGTGATGGTGGGGCAGGACCGGCGGCGCGAGGCGAACGGCCTGCTGGTGACGCTGCGTTCGTTCGCCACGGTCCTGGGCTTCGCCTCCGCGACGCCGGTCATCGCCCTGGGGGGCTACACCGCGGCCTTCGCCGTGAACGCGGCGAGCTTCGCCGTGTCCGCTGCGGCCCTGGTGACCCTGCGCCCGCGCACCGACGAGGCGGACCCCGACACCGCAGCGGACACGCGGGGCGGCGCGGCGGACGCGGACGCACCGAAGGACGCGGCCACGGGCGCCACGACGAGGTGGCGCGCGCTGGCGGCGGTCCCCGCGGTCGTCCTGGCCATGGTCGCGCTGCGCGGCGCGGACGCGCTCTCCTCCGCCTCGCACAACGTCGCCCTGCCGGTGCTCGCGCAGCAGACGGCACCGTCGCAACCGGCCCTGCTCATGACGCAGTTCTGGTCCGCCTGGGCGCTCGGCACCCTGGTCGCGCACCAGGTGGTCAAGCGCCGTAGGGAACGGCGTGGTCCGGCCGGGGACGAGCGCGGGTTCGCGAGCGGCACGGTCGCGATGTCGCTCTTCTTCGTCGCGGCCTTCACCGGGCTGCCCGGCATCGCCCTGATGCTGGTGGCCCTCGGCGCCGGTCTCGCCGACGGCTACACCGAGATCGTCTACACCTCCCGGCTGCAGGCGGCGCCGGACCGCCTGCGGAGCAGGCTCTTCGGCGCCTCGGCGGTGGCGGAGACCGCCGGGTTCACCCTCGGCGCGGTGGCCGCCGCGGCCGCGCTGGAGGCGCTGCCGGTGTGGGTCGTCGTCGGTGCGTTCCACGCGGTGGCCGCGTGCGGCGGTCTGGCCCTGCTGCTGTTCCGGACCTCCGTACGGGCGGCCGCCCCCACCTCCCCCGAGCCCGCGACCCCCACCGTCCCGCCCACCGCCCCCGCGTGCACCCCCACCGATTCCGCCACGCGCCCGGCCACCGGCCCGGGCGACGAAGGAGAGAACCCGCATGGAGCGCGTACCCGGACCGGCCCTTTACCGGGGGCCTGAGCCGGAGTTCACCGAGGACGACCCGCGGAACGCGGTGCAGGCGCTGCTGCGCGCCGCGGACGCGTTCCCCGACGCGGGCGTGGTCACCGTCGGACGGGACGGCACGACCGTGGAACTCCCCTACCCGCAACTCCTCGACCGGGCACGCCGGATGCTGACCGGCCTGCGCGCCCACGGCCTGCGCGCCGGGGACGTCCTGGTGCTGTGCGGGCTGGCGCTGGAGGACTTCTTCCCCGCCTTCTGGGCGGCGGTGCTCGGCGGCGCGCGGCCGGTGAGCATCGCGGAACCCGCCGAGCCGGAGTCGGCCGCGCTGCAGCGGCTGCGGCACACGGCCGCCCTGCTGGACGCCCCCCTCGTGCTCTGCGACGCCGACGCCGGGCCCGGGATCGCCCACGCCGTCCCGCGGTCGCGCGTGGTCCCGGTCGGCGAAATGCCGCACCACGAACCCGCCGATGACCTCGCCGACCCGGAGGAGGACGGCGAGGTCGCGCTGCTCATGCTCTCCTCGGGCAGCACCGGCACGCCGAAGGCCGCGCAGCTCACCCACGGCGGGCTGGCGGACTTCGCGGCCTCCTCCCGGCGCATCCTGGACGTCCGCCCCGAGCACACCACCGTCAACTGGCTGCCCCCGGACCACAGCGGGGCGTTCCTGCTCTACCACGTGCTGCCCGTCTTCACCGGCAGCACCAACGTGCACGCGCCGACCGAGCGGGTGCTGGCCGAACCCCTCCGCTGGCTGGACCTGCTCGACGCCCACCGCGCCCACCACAGCTGGGCGCCCACCTTCGCGTACCAGATGGTCGCCGAGGCACTCCGTACGCGGCCGGACTCCCGCTGGGACCTGCACCGGCTACGGACCCTGGTGTGCGGCGGCGAGCACGTGTCCCTGCCGGTGCTGCGCCGCTTCCTGGATGCCACGGCCCCCTCCGGAGTGCGCGAGCACCACCTCGTGCCCGCCTGGGGCATGGCCGAGACGGTGACTGCCGTGGCCTACGGCCGGCTCGACCGGCCCGGCACCGTCCACCGGCTGCTGCGGAGCAGCCTCGGCGGCGAGCTGTCCACCGCCGACGACACGACGCCGGAAGCCGACCGCGTCACCTTCGTCGCCTGCGGACCGCCCGCACACGGCACCGCCCTGCGGGTGCTGGACGACGCGGGGGAGCCGCTGCCCGAACGCCGCGTCGGGCGGCTCCAGGTGAGGTCCGCGGCCCGGCTCACCCCGGGCTACGTCCGCGCCCCGGAGGCGGACACGGCCCTGTACCCCGCCGGACGGGAGTGGCTGGACACCGGCGACCTGGCCTTCCTCGCCGGAGGGCAGGTCGTCGTCACCGGCCGGCACAAGGACGTGATGGTCCTCAACGGCCACAACGTTCACTGCCACGAGGTGGAGGAGACCCTGGCGGCCGTGCCGGGGCTGCGGTCCGGCGACGTGGCGGCGTGCGGCGTGCCGGACCCGGACCGCGGCACCGAGTCACTGGCGGTGTTCTTCTGCGCTCGCGGACCGGCCGAGGACGCGCGCCTCGTGCGGGAGATCCGGCGGACCCTGTTCGCCGCGCTGCGGCTGACCGCCTCCCACGTCGTTCCCGTTCCTCCCGAGGAGTTCCCGCGCACCCCGGCGGGCAAGGTGCGCCGGAGCGCACTGCGGGACCGGCCGGAGACCGCCCCGCTCCGCCCGGAGCCGCAGGGCCCGCAGCCGTCCCGTGGCGGCGGGGACCTGCTGCGCCTGGTGCAGCGGGAGATCGCCGCCGAGCTGGGCCGCGAGGCCCCGGCCGACGTCCCGTTCTACGAACTCGGTCTGGAATCCGTGCAGCTGGTGCGGGTGCGCACCCGCCTGGAGGAACGGCTCGGGCGGAGGCTGCGCCAGGTCGCGCTCTTCGAGCACCCCACCGCAGGTGAACTCGCCGCCCACCTGGCCCGGGACACCGAGGCGTCGGACTCCGCGGTGCGCGGGGCATCGGACGTGACGTCGCAGGCGGCCTCGCACGGGACGCCGCATCGGGCCTCGCACGGGACGTCCGCCCCCGCGGTGGACGGCAGGTCCGACGACCGCAGGATCGCGGTCGTCGGCATGGCCGCCCGCTTCCCCGGCGCGTCCTCCGTCGAGGCGTTCTGGGCCGGGCTGCGCGAGGGGCGCAGCGCGCTGCGCGTCCTGAGCCCCGAAGAGCTCGCGGAGGCCGGCCTGTCGCCGCAGCAGATCCGCGACCCGCTGCACGTACCCGTGGCGGGCGTGCTGGACGGAGCGGACGCGTTCGACCCCGAGTTCTTCCGGATGAGCCCCGCGGAGGCGGAGCTGACCCACCCCGGGCACCGGCTGTTCCTGGAGTGCTGCCACGAGGCCCTGGAGAGCGCCGGCCACACCGCGAACGGCGACGGAACGCGGACCGGCGTCTTCGCCGGTTCCGGGATGCACCTCTACGGCCACCAGCAGGCCGGGCCCGGCGGGCAGGGAACCGAACCCGTCGACCCGCCGTCCGGGATGCGGGCCACCATCGGCCGGGAACCCGACTTCCTGGCCACCCGGGTCGCGTACCGGCTGGGCCTGACCGGGCCGGCGATCGGCGTCCAGACGGCCTGCTCGACCTCCCTGGTCGCCGTCCACCTCGCTGTGCAGGCGCTGCTCAACGACGACGCGGACCTGGCACTCGCGGGCGCCGCGGCCGTACACACCCCGCAGGAGACCGGCTACCGCAGCCATCCCGAATCGATCCTGTCGCCGACGGGCACCTGCCGGGCCTTCGCGGCGGGCGCCGACGGCACCGTGGGCGGCAACGGCGTCGCCGCGGTACTCCTCAAGCGCCTGGACCGGGCGCTTGAGGACGGCGACACCGTGCACGCGGTGATTCTCGGCTCCGCGGTCAACAACGACGGCGCGGCCAAGGCGGGATTCAGCGCACCGGGCGTGCCGGGACAGACGGAGGTCATCCGCCGGGCGCTGCGCACCGCGAACGTCCCCGCCACGTCGGTCTCCTACGTCGAGGCCCACGGCACCGGCACCCCACTCGGCGACCCGGTGGAGTTCGAGGCGCTGGCCCGTGCACTCGGAGAGGACACGGACCGGACCGGATTCTGCACCCTCGGCTCGGTGAAGCCGGCCATCGGGCACCTCGACAGCTGCGCCGGCATGGCGGGCCTGATCAAGACGGTGCTGATGCTGCGCCACCGCACTCTGGTGCCGACACTGAACGTGGACCGCCCGCACCCCGACCTGGACCTGACGGGCGGCCCTCTCGTCCTGGGCACCGAACTGCGTCCCTGGCGGACGCCGGACGGCGGGCCGCTGCGCGCCGGGGTCAGCGCGCTGGGCGTCGGCGGCACGAACGCGCACGTGGTGCTGGAGGAGGCGCCCGCGCGGCCCGCCGCCGCGGAACCGGCGTTCCCGGTGCTCGTCCCGGTCTCGGCAGACGACCCGCAGGCACTCGCCGAGCTGACCGGCAGGCTTGCCGGAGAGCTGCGGCGCGAACCCGCCCCGGCAGCCGCCGACGTGGCCGCCACCCTGGCCCTCGGACGGCCGCACCGGGCCGCGCGCGCCGCCGTCGTGGGCCGTACGGCCGGGGAGCTGGCCGAAGCCCTGGAACAGTCGGCCGCGCGCGCCGAACCGCCCGCCGCGGCGGGACCGCTCGCCTTCGCCTTCCCCGGCCAGGGCAGTGCCGGGCCGGGCGCCGGGCGGGACCTGTACGCGGCGTTCCCGGCGTACGCCCGGGTGCTGGACCGGTGCGCGGAGGTGTTCGCCGACGAATTCTCCGGCCGGCTGCTGCCGCTGCTCCTCGGCGACCCCGACGGCAGCGGGAGCGGGGTCACCGCCTGGGACACCGAGACCGCCCAACCCGCCCTGTTCGCGCATCAGACGGCCCTCGCCGGGCTCTGGCGGACGTGGGGCGCTGGCCCGGCGCTGCTGCTCGGGCACAGCGTCGGCGAGTACGCCGCGCTCAGCGCGGGCGGCGCCCTCGCTCTGGAGGACGGTCTGCGGCTCACGGCGTGGCGGGGCAGACTTATGCAGCGGTCCTGCCCCGCCGGCGGGATGATCGCCGCCCGGATGGACGCCGAGCAGGCGGAACGCGTCGCCCGGCTCGCCGGCGTGGAGGTGGCCGCCTGCAACGGGCCGCGCTCGCACGTGCTGTCGGGCCCGCCCGGCGCACTGGCCGAGGCGGGGCGCACGCTGGACGACGACGGGCTGTCCTGGCGCACGCTGCCGGTGGACCGGGCGTTCCACTCGGCCGCCGTCGACGGTGCCGTCGAGGAATTCCGGTCGCACGCCGAGCGGGTGCCGTTCGGGCCGCTGCACACCCCGTTCGTCACGGGCACGGACGGCCGGGTGCGGCTCCCGGGCTGGGTGCCCGACGCCGGATACCTGTGCCGCCAGGCCCGGCTGCCGGTGCGCTTCGACCTGATCATGGCGGCTGCGGACGCCCACGGCGTCGCGGACTTTCTCGAATCGGGTCCCGGCGCCGTCCTCAGCGGGCTGGGCCGGCACTGCCTGCCCGCCTCCCGGTGGCTGGGCGCGCAGGGGGAGGGTGCCGATCAGGTCTCCGGAGCGCTGGAGAGCCTGGGGCGCCTCTACCGGGGCGGTGCCGAGCCCGACTGGCACGCCGTCGTGCGCGGCGGCGGCCGGATTCCGCTGCCGGGCCATCCGCTCCGGCGGCGCCGGATCGCAGCAGCGAGCCCCGCCGTTCCGGCCCCGGCGCCTGCCCCGGCGCGACCCGCCGCCGCGCCGGAGCCGTCCAGCGGTGCGTGCACCGGGCCCGCCGCCGGTACGGAGCCGGTGGCGGGCGACGTGCTGGAGTCGATACGGGAGTTGGCGGCGGGCAAGCTCGGCGTGGAACTGTCGGACACCGGGCCCGACCGCTCGTTCTTCGACCTCGGTGCGGACTCCCTCGTCCTGATCGGCCTCGCGACCGACATCGAACGCCGCTTCGGCGTACGGGTCCCGGTGCGGGAGGTGTTCTCCGATGTCGACACCCCGCGCCGGCTCGCCGCCCGGGTCGCGGCGCTGCTGGGCGACGCCGATACCGCGCCACCGGCCGCGCCGGCTGCGGACGCACCGCCGTCCGCCGCACCACCCGCACCTGATGCACCGGATGCGGCCGACCCGCCCACCGGGCACACCGGGCACACCGGGGACGAGGCCGGGCTCACCGCCCTCTTCGACCGTCAACTCCAGCTCGCCGAAAGCCTCGTGGACCAGGTCTCCGGCGTTCTCGCGGCCCAGCTCGACGTCCTGGGCCGCCGCGACCGCGCCGACGCGCCGCCCGCGCCGGCACCCACGCCCGCGCCCGCGCCCGCGCCCGCAGAGGCACCCGCACGTCCCGCGGCGAAGGAAGCCCTCCCGAAGGCGCCACAGCACCCCGGCGCCGCCGGCCCGCCCTCGTCCGCTCCCGACGCGGTCGAGGACGCGGGCACGCCCGCCGGGGCCTGCGACGTCAGCCTGTACTTCTTCGGCGACTACCCCGACGACGACGCCCCGGACAAGTACGGACTCCTCCTGTCCGCCGCCGAGTTCGCGGACCGGCACGGCTTCCACGCCCTGTGGTTCCCGGAACGCCACTTCGAGTCCTTCGGCGGGCTGTTCCCCAACCCCTCCGTCCTCGCCGCCGCCCTGGCGGCCCGCACCCGGCGGATCCGGCTGCACGCCGGTTCCGTGGTGCTGCCGCTGCACCACCCCGTACGGGTCGCCGAGGAGTGGTCGGTCGTCGACAACATCTCCGGCGGCCGGGTGGGGCTGTGCTTCGCGAGCGGCTGGCGCGCCACGGACTTCGCCCTCGCCCCGGACAACTACGGCCGCCACCGCGAGCTGATGTACGAGCAGCTGGAGACCGTGCGGAGCCTCTGGGCGGGCGACACGCTGACGGTCACCGGCGGGGACGGCCGCGAGGCCGACGTCCGCCTGCACCCGCGGCCCGTCCAGGAACAGCCACCCCTCTACGTGGCCGTGGTGGGGAACCCCGACAGCTACCGGCGGGCCGCCGCCGAGGGGCTGGGCGTCGTCACGAACCTGATGACGCAGACGGTCGAGCAACTCGCGGAGAACATCGCGCTGTACCGCCGCACCCGCGCCGAGCACGGCCTGGACCCGGAGGCGGGACGGATCGTGGTCCTCGTGCACACCTACCTCGGCGAGGACGCGGAGACCGCGCGCGCGGAGGCATACCGGCCGTTCGTCTCCTACCTGCGCTCGTCGCTGTCCCTCTTCGACCAGGTCACCAACAGCCTCGGCGTCGACATCGACCTGGAGCGGGCGGACGACGAGGACGTCGAGTTCCTGCTCGGGCGGGCCTACGAGCGCTACTGCGCGTCGCGTGCCCTGATCGGCGACGAGGCGACGGCCGAGGAGACCGTACGGCGGCTGGTGGCCGCGGGCGCGAACGAGATCGCCTGCTTCGTCGACTTCGGCGTCCCGGCCCCGCAGGTGCTGGACGCGCTGCCCGCGCTGGACCGGCTCCGCCGCACGGTGTCACGGCCCGCCGGGGCGACCGGGCCCCCACCGGATCGGACACCCGCGCGGAAGCCGGAACGGACACCCGGACAGGGGCCGACGGCGGCGCACGCGCCGGCCGACGCGACGCGGGAGCCGCTGTCACCGGCGCAGCGGCGGATCTGGTTCCTCGAGCAACTGCATCCGGGCACCAGCATGTACCACGAGCCGAAGGCCGTCCGCTTCGACGGCGCGCTCGACGTTCCCGCACTCCAGTGGGCGCTGCGGCAGTGCGCGGACCGGCATCCCGCGCTGCGCACGGTCTTCCGCAGCACCGACGGCGTCCCGCACCGCCGGACGCTGCCCTCCCTCCCCCTGGACTGCCCGGTGACGGACCGCGCCGGCGCGACGGAGGAGGAGGCCCTGCGCGACGTGCTGGACACCGACGGGCGGCGCATCTTCGACCTCGCCGAAGGCCCTCTGGTCTCGGCACGGCTGCTGCGCCTGTCGGACGAGCGGCATCTGCTCTTCCTGCTGGCGCACCACCTCGTCTTCGACTCCTCCTCCACCGCGGCCCTGCTGCGGGACGTCGCGGCCTGCTACCGCGCACGGGTGGGCGGGACGCCACCGCCACCGGCGCCCCTTCCCGCCGCACCCCCCGCAGCGCCGGGGCCCGAAGCGTCCGCCGCCGCCCTGGAGTTCTGGCGCACGGCGCTGCGCGACGCCCCGGACTCGACGCTGCCCTCCGACCGGCCCCGCCCGGCGGCCAGGACAGGTGCGGGAGCGAGCCTCACCCACCATCTGGACGCGGAACTCGTCGGTGGTCTCCAGCGCCTGGCCGCTGGGCACCGTGCGACGCTTTTCATGGCGCTCACCGCGGCCGTCGCCGCCGTCCTCGGCCGTTTCGGAGGACGGGACGACGTCGTCCTGGGCACGGCCGTCGCCTCCCGACCGCCGGAGGCGGAGGACCAGGTGGGCCTGTTCCTCGACACGGTCGCCCTGCGCGTACGGCTCGACGGCGACCCTGACTTCGCCGGTCTGCTGCACCGCGTGCGGGAGACCAGCACCGCGGCGTACGAGCACCGCGAGGTGCCCTTCGACGAACTCGTCGCCGCGCTGGCGCCCCGGCGCGACCCGGGCCGCAATCCGCTGTTCCAGGTGCTCGTGGAGTACGAGGAGGAGGGCCGGGTCGCGTTCGACCCGCCGCGACTGCACAGCACGCTGCTGGACATGCCGAGCGAACGCGCCCCGTTCGACCTCAGCGTCTACCTCACCCGTCATGCGGACGGTCTGCGCGTGATGGTGGAGTACGACACCGACCTGTACGACCGGGGCACCGTGGACCGTTTCGTGGACTACGTGGAGCAGGTGCTGCGCCGTGCGCTCGACGACCCCGCCGCGACCCTGCCGGCGCTCACCGCCCCGACCGACGAGGATCGCGCGCGGCTCGCCGAACTGGGCGGTCACCACCGGGCGCCCACCCCCGTGGACGCCCCCGGCGGGGACACCCTGCACGGCCTGGTGGAGGAGCGGGCCCGCGCCTGCCCGGACGCCGTCGCCCTCATCGGCGGCGGGGAGACGCTCTCCTACCGCGAACTCGACGCGCGCGCCGACCGCCTCGCCCGGGACCTGCGGGCGAGGGGAGCCCGCCGCGGCGCACGCGTCGCGCTGCTGCTGCCCCGCGGTCCGGAGCTGATCGTGTCGATCCTCGCGGTCCTCAAGAGCGGCGCCGCGTACCTGCCGCTCGAACCGTCCGCGCCCGGCCCGCGGCTGGCCCGGTTGTACGAGGACGGCAGCCCGGTGCTGCTGGTCACGACCGGGGAGCTGCGCCGGCGGCACCCGTCTCTCGCCGCCGAATCCGTCCATCTCGTCGACCGGGCGGACACGGCGGACGAGACCCCGTCCGGTGGGGTGGAGGCGTCCGGCGCGGCCGCCGCCGGCGCACCCGCGTCCGACGCGGCCGGCGGCGACAGCGACGGCGACGCGGCGTCTCCGGCGGTGCGGCCGGAGGACCCGGCCTACCTCCTCCACACCTCGGGTTCCACGGGCCGCCCGAAGGGCGTGGTCGTCCCGCACCGTGGGCCCGCCCATCTCGTCCGCACGCACCTTGCGGCCCATCGGCCGCTGCGTACGCTGCAGTGGACCTCGCCGACCTTCGACGTGAGCGTGCAGGAGATCTTCACCACGCTGGCCGCCGGGGCGGCCCTGGTCCTGGTCGGCGAGGAGGAGCGCCGCGATCCCGCCGAACTGGCCGCCACCGTGCGCCGCCACGAGGTGCAGCGGCTTTTCATGCCCTACACGCCGCTGAAGTACCTCCTGGACGCGGCACCGGACGTGCCGTCCCTGCGGGAGGTCTTCTCCGCAGGGGAACCGCTCCACCTCGCTCCCGCGTTCCACCGGTTCCTGACCGCCCACCCCGGCTGCACGCTGTACAACCAGTACGGTCCGACGGAGGCTTCCGTCATCGTCACCTCGCAGCGGGTGGACCCCGCAGCGGGCGACCGGCCGCCGATCGGCCGCCCCCTGCCGGGCGTGCGCATCCGGCTGCTGGACCCGGACGGGCGTGAGGTGCCGCCCGGAGCCGTCGGCGAGATCCACATCGGCGGCGTGCCGGTGGCGCACGGCTACCTCGGCCTGCCCGACGAGACCGCCGCCGCCTTCCCGCCCGACGGCGGGGGAGGCACCGCGTACCGGACGGGAGACCTGGCCCGGTGGCGCTGCGACGGCACCCTCGAATACCGCGGCCGGGTCGACGAACAGGTCAAGATCCGCGGTCACCGGGTCGAACCCGCCGAGGTGCAGCACGCGCTGAACGCGGCGCCGGGCGTCCTCGACGCGGCCGTCGTGGCCCGCCGCGACGACCGCGGCGAGGCGGAACTCGTCGCGTACGTCGTCCCGGCGGGCGGCGGGCGGGACACGACGGCGCTGCGCGCCGCGCTCGCCGGGGAACTGCCGGAGCACCTGCTGCCTGCGCACTGGGTCGCGGTGGAGCGGCTGCCGGTGGCGGCCTCGGGCAAGCTCGACCGGTCCCGGCTGCCCGATCCCGTTCCGGCGCCGCCGGCCGGCGACCCCGCCGACCTGCCGGCCACGGACGCGGAGCGGACCCTGCACCGGGTGTGGGCCGAGGTGCTCGGGCGGGAACGGGTGCCGGTGACACGGTCGTTCTTCGAACTGGGCGGTCACTCACTGAGTGCCATACGCCTGCTGAACCGCATGCGCGAGGAGGCGGGCGTCCAGCTGAGCATGGCGGACTTCTTCCACCGGCCGACCCTGCGCGGCGTCGCGGCCGGGACACGGCAGGCGGCGGACCGGGGCGGGGCGGGCGAGCCGCACGAGCCCCGCCACTCCGACGAGCCGGTCAGCACGGGCGTGACGGCGAGCGTGCCCCTGACGTCCACACTCCGCCGGCTGTGGCGGCGGCACCACGACCGGGCCGACGGCTCCGTCTACCACGTCGCGCACCGCATCGACCTCCGCGGCGACGTGGACGTGCCGAGCTTGCGCGGCGCCCTGCGGGACCTCGTCCGGCGGCACGACGCGCTGCGCAGCCGGCTCGCGGTACGGGACGGGGAGCACGTGGTCGAGGTGCTGGCCGACGTGCCGGTGGAGGTGCCGGTGGACGAACCGCCCTTGGCAGCCGACGACGAGGACGGCTGGACGGACTGGTGCCTGAACCACGCCTCCCGGCCGTTCGCGCTGGACCGGGCCCCGCTGTTCCGCTTCCGGCTCGGGCGCGTCGGGCCGCAGCGGTGGGTACTGCTGACCGTGCTGCATCACGCGGTCTGCGACGGCTGGTCCCTGGGCGTCCTCTGGCGGGAGCTGGAGTGCCTGTACGACGCCTCACGTTCCGGATCGGGGCAGCAACTCGCCGCGCCGAAAGTGCAGTTCACCGATGTGGCCCGCGCGGAGCAGCGGCTGCCCGAGGAACGCAGGCGCGCGCTGGAGGAGTTCTGGCGCTCCGAACTCGACGGCGTCGCCGCGCTGGTGCCGCGGCTGCCCTGCGACGGGGTGCGTCCGGCCCTGCTGTCCGGGCGTGGCGCCCTGCACCGGTTCGTGATCGACGGCGAACTGCCGGGTCTGGTGGAGAAGTGCGCGGCGGGCGCGGGTTCCACGCCGTACGCGGTGCTCGCCTCGGCCTTCGCGCTCTGGCTGGGCGAGGTCTGCGTCCACCGGGGCGACGTGGTGCTCGCCGCGTCGAGCGCGAACCGGACCCGGGAGGCGTACGACGAGGTCGTCGGGCTGGTGGGGGACGCGGTACTGCTGCGTGCCCGGGTGGCGGACGCGGCCACGTTCGCGGACCTCGCGGCGCAGGTCGGCGCGACCCTCTTCAGCGTGCTCGACAAGCAGGAGCTGCCGCTGACCGAGGTGGTGCGGCTGGTGGAGCCCGAGACCGCGGAACGCCTATTCCCCACCGTGCTGTTCACGGTGGTCACCACGGCGCCGCCCCGGCTGCACCTGCCTGGCACGTCGGCGACGGTCCGCAGCCTGCCGACGCGCGGCGTGGCCCGCAACGAGCTGTACGTGGTGCTGGTTCCGGGAGAGGGGAGGATCGAGGTGGTCCTGGAGTACTCGACCGACCTCTTCCACGCCTCGACCGTCGCCGCGTGGGGCGAACGGTTCACCGCGATGCTGGCGGCCGCCGTCCGGGCCCCGCACACGGCTCCGGACGCGCTCGGGACCTGACCGGCACCCGACCGGGACCCGACGGGGACCCAACGGGGCGCGGCGGCCGGGCCGGCGTGGGCCCTCCAGCCCGGTCGGGCCCCCGGCAAGCCCGTGCCCGGCGTGGCGGGCCCACGGCGGGCGCGGATCGTCAGCGCAGGGCGCGGTCCGGGCTCCCGGTGGCGGATGCCGGGCCGCCGGAGGCGTCGGTGCCCCGCGGTGCGGAACCGTCGCCGGCCGGGTCGTCCGCGGGATCGTCAGCCGGGTCGTCGGAAGCGCCGTCCGGCCGTGCCGTCCCGGCAGGGCGCCGTCCGAGGCGCGCGCGGACGGCGGAGCCGCGGGCGCCGCACCACGCCAGCAGCGCGGTGGGCAGGAAGACCATGTCCGCCGCGATCATCGCCATGGAGAAGAACGGCAGCCCCAGCAGCACCGCGATGCTCAGGTGTTCCCCGATCATGACCGCGAGCAGCACGTTCTTGACCTTGCGGTGGAAGAGCGTGAAGGGGAAGGCGACCTGCACCAGCACCGTGATGTACGTCATGGCCATGATGCCGAGGCCGGAGGCGGCGAACACGTCGTTCAGCGCGGGCCAGGGCGCGAAGTAGTCGAGCTGCAGCGGGTAGTAGACCGCGGTGCCGTCCTGCCAGCGGGAGCCCTGGATCTTGTACCAGCCCGCCGTGGCGTACACCAGGCAGACCTCGGCCATGATGACGAACAGGGCGCCGTTGTGGACGAGGTTGGCGACGACGTCCAGGATTGTGCGCGGTTCGCCGGGGGCGTAGCGGCACACCGCCCACCAGGCGCCGTACACCGTCCACAGGCCGCCGAGGACCGTCGCCCAGCCGGTGGTGAGGCCCGGACCGAGGGCCACGGCGAAGAGGGCGAGGCCGGAGAGCACCCAGAGCACGATGCCGCCGGCGTCGCCCGGCTCGTCCCGCTCCCGTGCCCGTGCGGCACGGCGGGCGTCCAGCGACCAGACCTGCCCGCACCGGGTCAGCACCAGGTAGATCGCCATCAGGTGGATGATGTTGTCGCCGCCGTCGCCCATGAAGACGCTGCGGTTCTGCAGCGACAGCACGCCGATCATGAAGAGGACCGACGAGGCGCGGGTGTGCCAGCCGAGGGCGAGGGCCGCGCTCGCCAGGACGGCGAGCGCGTAGACGCTCTCGAACCAGAGCGTGCTGTCCGTCCACAGCAGGACGGTGAAGGCGTCGTTGGAGGCGACCAGGCGCTCCGCCAGGTCGAACCCCCACGGGCTGCCCGGGCCGTACAGCTCGTGGCGGTGCGGATACTCGCGCAGCAGGAAGAAGAGCCAGGTGGCGGCGAAGCCGATGCGCACCACGGCGCTCTGGTACGGGCCGAGGGCGCGGCCGGTGATCTTTGCCAGGCCGCGCTCGACGGCGAGTTCGCCGCGGGTCTTCCACGGGTGCGGTCCGTCTTCGGGGGCGCCGGGGGTGACGGGGGCCGCAGCGGGGCCGGCGTGGCGGGGTGCGGGGACGCCGGGGTTCCGTGCGGCGTTTCCGGGGGTGCCGGAGGAGCCGGAGGAGCCGGAGGAGCCGGGGGCGGGCCGGTGGTCGGTCACGAGGCGGCCTTCCGCTCGGCGTGGGCTGCTTCGCTGACGTCCCACCAGGGCAGGACGCGGTACTCGGTGTCGGTGTCGAACCGCTCGTCGCTCCAGGCGGGGGCGGGTACCCGGGTGGTGGCGGAGCGGAGCTGGATGCTGTCGACGGTGCCGTCGAAGCGCTCGGTGAACCGGTCCATCACGATCCGCTCGACATAGGTCTGGGAGAGGTCGCCGCGCATGCCGTCGGGGCGGTTCTCGGCGTCGTGCGAGCCGGTGTAGAAGTCCCAGGCGCGGCGCAGCTCGTTCTGCGCGGTGTGGCTGGGGAAGAGGTTGCCGCGTATGTGGGCGCCGTCCTCCGCGGAGAGGTCTATCCACCCGGTGGTCCGGGTGCCGTCCCGCTCGTCGACGACCCGGGCGCGCGCCTGCACGGCGATGTTCTGCTGGAGCGGGTTCGGGGCGAACAGCTTCCAGTTCTGCTCGAACTCCGGGTAGACGTACGCGTCGATGGTCGCGTCCTGCTGCTTGCTGAGCGTGTTGGCCGGCGCGACGTGCAGAAACACCATCGCCAAGTGAACGGTGACGGCGACCGCGACGACGGCCACGGCCGTGGCCACCACCACCCGTCCTGGCCATGACAGCGCGGCGAGACCGCCGCGCTGCTCCTCCTCAGGCTCCATGTCCGCCGTTCCCCTCTTCCCCGTCCGTGATCCCCCGCGTGTGGTCCGCCCAAGAGGTTAGAGGGTGCGGAGGCGCTCTTGACAGCGTGTGGCGCCCCGGCTCACCATTGAACCGAACGATCGGTCGGTAGGCTGAAGAGCCGGCCGGCCGCCGGGACAGCGCAGAGCAGGGAGGGCAGGCATGACGACGGTGCTGCCGGAGACGGCCCCGGGGCCGGAGGCGTACGAAGCCGCCTTCGACGCCGCTGTGGCCGCGGACGAGCGGATCGAGCCGCGCGACTGGATGCCGGACGCGTACCGCGCGACGCTGGTGCGCCAGATCGCTCAGCACGCGCACTCCGAGATCATCGGCATGCAGCCCGAGGCGAACTGGATCACCCGCGCCCCCTCACTGCGCCGCAAGGCCATCCTCATGGCCAAGGTGCAGGACGAGGCCGGACACGGCCTGTACCTCTACAGTGCCGCCGAGACGCTCGGCGTCGGTCGCGACGAACTGCTCGACAAGCTGCACAGCGGCCGCCAGAAGTATTCGTCGATCTTCAACTACCCCACCCTGACCTGGGCCGACGTCGGCGCCATCGGCTGGCTGGTGGACGGCGCCGCAATCACCAACCAGGTGCCGCTCTGCCGCTGCTCCTACGGCCCCTATGCCCGGGCGATGGTGCGCGTGTGCAAGGAGGAGTCCTTCCACCAGCGCCAGGGGTACGAGCTGCTGCTGGAGCTCAGCCGCGGCACCGAGGAGCAGCACGCCATGGCGCAGGACGCCGTGGACCGCTGGTGGTGGCCGTCGCTGATGATGTTCGGTCCGCCGGACGACGAGTCCGCACACAGCGCGCAGTCCATGGCCTGGAAGATCAAGCGGCACTCCAACGACGAGCTGCGGCAGCGCTTCGTCGACATCTGTGTCCCGCAGGCCGAGGCACTGGGCCTGACCCTGCCCGATCCGGACCTGACGTGGAACGAGGAGACCGGCCACTGGGACTTCGGCGCCATCGACTGGTCCGAGTTCAAGGCCGTCCTCAAGGGCAACGGCCCCTGCAACGAACAGCGCATCACCCAGCGTCGCCTCGCCCACGAGGAGGGCGCCTGGGTGCGGGACGCCGCCGCGGCCTACGCCGCCAAGCACGCGCCCGGAGACAACCGTACGCACCGCAAGGAGGCGGCCTCCCGATGACCAGCGACTGGCCTCTGTGGGAGGTGTTCGTGCGCAGTCGGCGCGGCCTGTCCCACACGCACGCCGGCAGCCTGCACGCGCCCGACGCCGAGATGGCGTTGCGCAACGCCCGCGACCTCTACACCCGGCGCAACGAGGGCGTCTCCCTGTGGGTCGTGCCCTCCGCCGCCGTCACCGCCTCCTCCCCGGACGAGAAGGACCCGTTCTTCGAGCCCGCCGCCGACAAGCCGTACCGGCACCCGACGTTCTACGAGGTCCCGGAAGGGGTGAAGAACCTGTGAGCCAGGCAGCTCCTGAGACGTCCGCCGCGGGCTCTCCAGCCCCCGCCGCCGGCACCCTCGCACTCGCCGACGACGCCCTGGTCCTCTCCCACCGCCTCGGCGAATGGGCCGGCCACGCCCCCGTACTGGAGGAGGAGGTCGCGCTCGCCAACATCGCGCTCGACCTGCTCGGCCAGGCCCGCGCCCTCTACGCCGACCTCGGCGACGAGGACGAGCTCGCGTTCCTTCGCGAGGAACGCGCCTTCCGCAACTGCCAGCTCGTCGAGCAGCCCAACGGCGACTTCGCGTGCACCCTCGCCCGCCAGCTGTTCTTCTCCACCTGGCAGGAGCTGCTGTACGGGCAGCTCCTCGAGTCGGTTCCGCTCGCCGGCAAGGCGGTCAAGGAGATCGCCTACCACCGCGACCACGCGGAGCACTGGACGCTGCGCCTCGGCGACGGCACCGAGGACAGCCACGCCCGCATGCAGGCCGCCGTGGACGGGCTGTGGCGCTTCACCGGCGAGCTGTTCCAGCCGCTGGAGGGCTTCGACCTGGACCTGGACGCCCTGCGCGCCACCTGGACGGAACGCGTCACCGGCGTGCTCACCCACGCCACGCTCACCGTCCCCGAGACCCCGCAGAGCGGCGGCTGGACCGCCGGCGCCGGACGCCAGGGCCTGCACACCGAGTCGTTCGGGCGGATGCTCGCCGAGATGCAGCACCTGCACCGCAGCCACCCGGGGGCGACATGGTGAGCGTCGCCGAAGACCGGCTGAGCAGCCTGTTCGACCGCGCGGGCGCGGTGCCGGACCCGGAGCTGCCCGTCCTCAGCCTCGCCGAACTCGGCGTGGTGCGCGGGGTGGAGGAGACCGCTCCCGGCTGCGTCGAGGTCCGGCTCACGCCCACCTACACCGGCTGCCCGGCCCTCGAGGCCATGGCCGCCGACATCGAGCAGGCCCTGCGCGAGGAGGACGGCGTCACCGACGTCACCGTCCGCACCGTGCTCTCCCCTGCCTGGTCGACCGACGACATCACCCCCGAGGGCCGCCGCAAGCTGGCGGAGTTCGGCATCGCCCCGCCGCGCTCCACCCGGGAGCGGGCCGCCGGCCCCGTCACCCTCGACCTGGGCCCCACCAGGCTCGGCTCGGGCACACCTGACGCCGCCGGCACCGCCGCGCCGTACGCGAAGACGACGGACGAACCGGTGCACTGCCCGCACTGCGGGTCGACCGCGACCTCCCTGCTCAGCCGCTTCTCCTCCACCGCCTGCAAGGCCCTGCGCCGCTGCGACGCCTGCAGCGAGCCCTTCGACCACTTCAAGGAGCTGTGACCGGATGTTCCACCCGCTGCAGGTCACAGCCGTGGAGCAGCTCACCGACGACGCCGTCGCGGTGACCCTCGCCGTGCCGGCCGAGCTCCGCACCGCCTACCGCTACGACCCCGGGCAGCACATCGCGCTGCGCCGCACCGATGCCGGCGGCGAGGAGATCCGCCGGACCTACTCGCTGTGCGCCCCCGCCTCGGAGGCACCGGAGACCCTGCGCATCGGCGTGCGCGGGGTGGAGGGCGGCGCGTTCTCCACCTACGCGCTCAAGGAGCTGGCCGTGGGGGACAGCGTCGAGGTGCTGCCGCCCACCGGGCGCTTCACCCTCCCGCCGCGCACCGGCTACTTCGCCGCGATCGTCGGCGGCAGCGGCATCACGCCGGTGCTGTCGATCGTCTCCAGCCTGCTGGAGCGCGAGCCCGGCGCCCGCTTCTGCCTGATACGCAGCGACCGCACGGCCGCCTCCACGATGTTCCTGGAGGAGCTGGCCGACCTGAAGGACCGCTACCCCGAGCGCCTGCAGCTCGTGCACGCCTTCTCCCGCGAGGAGCAGGCCTCCGGCCTGCCCTCCGGCCGGCTGGACGAGGAGCGGCTGAACACGCTGCTGCCCGCCCTGGTCTCCGTGGACGAGGTCGATGGCTGGTACCTGTGCGGCCCGCTCGGTCTGGTCGAGGGCGCGACGAAGGCCCTGCGCGGCCTGGGCGTCCCCCGGACGAAGGTGCACCAGGAGATCTTCCACGCCGACGAGGCGACCGGACCGGCCGCACCCGCGGCTCCCGCCCTGGCCTCGGCGGCGGTCACCGCCACACTCGACGGCCGCTCCGGGAGCTGGCCGGTCGAGGGCGGCGAGAGCGTGCTGGAGACCGTCCTGCGGAACCGCGCCGACGCACCCTACGCCTGCAAGGGCGGCGTCTGCGGCACCTGCCGCGTGAAGCTGCTCACCGGCGAGGTGCGCATGGACCGCAACTACGCGCTGGAGCCGGAGGAGGTCGACGCGGGCTACGTGCTGGCCTGCCAGTCGCACCCGACGACGGAGAAGGTCGAGGTCGACTTCGACGCGTAGCAGGTCGACCGGGCCGCGCGCGTGTGTCACGACGGGTGGCGGGCGAGGTCGCTGCGTAGTCTCGTCGCCGTGCCGACCTTCTTCACGCTCGTCTGGGGGCGCCTGCGCGGCAGCAACTGGTGGCGGCGTGTACACCTGCGCGCCGCCATCGCCGGCGTCGCCGTCTCCACCGTCGTCCTGCTGGTGGGCTCCGCGGTGATCCTCCCGCTCGAGGAGAACGCGCCGGGCGCCACGATCACCAGCTACCCGCTCGCGCTGTGGTGGTCGATCGAGACGGCGACCACCGTCGGCTACGGCGACCTGTACCCGGTCACCGCGGGCGGCCGGGTGGTCGCCGCCGTGGTGATGGTCGTCGGCATCACCACGTTCAGCGTGGTGACCGCCGCGCTCGCCACCGGGTTCGTCAGCCGGGCCACCCGCGACCTGCACCGGCTCGGCGCCGACGTGCGACGCTTCGAGCAGAGCCACGCCGACGGGCTGGCCGAACAGCTCCGGGCGATGCACGAGCGGTTCGACCGGCTCGAGAACCGCCTCGACCAACGCGGCTGACCGGGCCGCCGGCCGCCGCCCACCCGTGCCTGACCGACAACCGCCGGACAGCCGCCGGACCGGGCGGCGCGTCGTGCGGGCGCAGTGTCCAGCCGGCCCGGCTCCCCGTACGCGCCGTGTCGCGTATACGCCTCGTCCTACTTCACGTACGCCTCGGCGCCCTCGCCGACGAGCGGCCGCCCCGACGCCTCCCAGGCCAGCATGCCGCCGTCCACGTTCACCGCCGTGACCCCCTGCTGCCGGAGGTATTGGGTGACCTGCGCCGACCGCCCGCCGACCCGGCACACCACGAACACCGGCGCGTCCCCCTCGACCCGCTCGGTCAGCTCACCGAACCTGCCGACGAAATCGCTCATCGGAATGTGCAGCGCACCCTCCGCATGCCCGGCCACCCACTCGTCGTCCTCCCGGACGTCGAGCAGCAGCCCGTCCGACGGCACCTGGGCGACCTCCACCTGCAGCACCTGACCGAAGTCCATCTCTCGCCTCTCACTCTCCACGTTCCCCAGCGGCCCGCCCGGGCCGGTGGTCAGCCGGCGGTCGCCAGCTCCGCCAGCCGGCTCTCCCGCTCCGCGACGTCCGCGAGCAGCTTCTCGGCGATCTCCTCGAGCAGCCGGTCCGGGTCGTCGGGGGCCATGCGCAGCATCGCACCGATCGCGGACTCCTCCAGCTCCCGGGCCGCCGCGACGAGCTGCTCCTTGCGTGCGGCCAGCCACTCCAGGCGGGCGTACAGCACCTCGCTGCGGCTGAGTTCCGGCTCTGGGCCGCGGGCGGCCGGGCCGATGCGCCACTCCTCGGCGAGTCCGCGCAGCGTCTGAGCGTCGCCCCGGGCGTACGCCTGGTTGACGCGCACCATGAACTCCTCGCGCCGCCTGCGCTCGACGTCGTCGGCGGCGAGGTCGGGATGTGCCTCGCGGACCAGCTCCCGGTAGGCCCGGCGGGTCTCCTCGTCGGGCCGTACCCGGCTCGGCGGCTGCACCTGCTGCTCGTTGAGCATCGCGGCGGCCTCGGGGGAGAAGCCGTCGGAGTCGATCCAGCCGTGGAACAGCTCCTCGACTCCGGGCATCGGCATCACGATCGCCCGGGCCTCCTCGGCGCGGCGCCGGTCCTCCGGATCCCCGCTGCGGGCGGCGACGGCCTCGGCGATCTGCGCGTCCAGCTCGTCGAGGCGCGCGTACATGGGCCCGAGCCGCTGGTGGTGGAGCCGCGAGAAGTTCTCCACCTCGACGCGGAAGGTCTCCACCGCGATCTCGAACTCGATCAGCGCGTCCTCGGCGACCCGTACGGCCCGCTCCAGCCGCTCGGTGCCCGGACCCGGGCCCGGGTCCGCCCCGGAACCGTCCCGGCCCGCACCGGCCGCCCCGCCCGGTGCCGGGTCGGCTGCCGCGTCTGCGGCCGGTCCGGATGCTGCGTCCGGTGACGGGTCCGCTCCCACGTGCTGGTCAGCGGGCTGCCCGGCTTCCTGTTCGGCTTCCTGGCGCACTCGATACTTCCTCGCGATGGTGTCCGGGCCGGGGCCCGGCGGTCCCGCCGACCGGGCCGGCCGGGGGCCGTCGGACGGCGGCGTCACCCGGCCAGCGTAGTGAAGGCTGCGGTCACCCTCCCAGTTCCGCGGCGAGTCGCCCGGACCGCACCGCCGCAACCAGTGCGGCGTGGTCGGCCTCCGTGCGGTCCGCGTAGGCGGTGGCGAACGCGCCCACCGCCTCGTCCAGCTCCTCGTTCTTGCCGCAGTAGCCCGTGACGGCACGCGGGTCGGCGCTGTGCGCGTGTGCGCGGGCGAGGAGCGCGCCGGTCATCCGGCCGTAGTCGTCGAGCTGGTCGGCGGCCAGCCCCGCCGGGTCGACGCTCCCCTTGCGGTTCCGGAACTGCCGGACCTGGAAGGGCCGGCCCTCGACGCTGGTCCAGCCGAGCAGGATGTCGCTGACCACCTGCATGCGTTTCTGCCCGCGCACCACCCGCTGCCCTTCGTGTCCGGAGTCCCCGGGCTCCGGGAAGCCGGCGGCGGGCAGGTGCGGGCCGAGCACCGAGGGCCGTGCCTCCTTCACCTGGAGCACCAGCGGCTCGTTCCGGTGGTCCAGGAGCAGCACCACGTAGCTGCGGGTGCCGACGCTTCCCGTGCCGACCACGCGGAAGGCGACGTCGTGGACGGCGTACCGGGCGAGCAGCGGATGCCGGTCCTCGGGCAGCGTCTGCAGGTACGGTCCGAGCGAGGCGGCGACCCGGGCCGCCTCGGTTTCCCCGACGCGGCGCAGCACCGGCGGCGCGTCGACGAAGCGGCGTCCGCCGTCGTCGTCCGGCTCGGTGGACTTGGCGGCGAAGCGGGCGCTGGTGTTGCGCCGGGCCTTCTCGGACACCGTGCGCAGCGTGCCGACGAGGTCCTTGGCTCCGGCGTGGGAGACGAGCTCCTCGTCGGCGATGGCGTTCCACGCGTCGGCGGCAGGCATCCGGGCCAGCAGCCGCATGGTGCGCCGGTAGGCTCCCGCGGCGTCGCGGGCGGCCTCCCGGCAGTCGTCCTCACTCGCGCCGGCCTCCCGCCCGGCCAGCACCAGCGACGCGGCGAGCCGCTTGAGGTCCCACTCCCAGGGGCCGAAGGCGGTCTCGTCGAAGTCGTTGAGGTCCATGACCAGCCCGCCGCGCGCGTCGCCGTACAGGCCGAAGTTGGCCGCGTGCGCGTCGCCGCACAGCTGGGCGCCGATGCCGGTGGCCGGCGTGCCGTGCGCGAGGTCGTAGGCCATCAGGCCCGCCGAGCCCCGCAGGAAGGCGAACGGCGAAGCCGCCATCCTCCCGACACGGAGGGGCACCAGGCCGGGCAGGCGACCACGGCCGGACTCCTCGACGGCGGTCACGGCGTCCGGGCGGCCCGGCGGGGTGTCGAGGACGGCGTGCGCGCCGCGCGGCACCTGCTCGCGGAGCGCCTTCCCGTCCTGCTTGGGCGACCCCGCCCTCGGGCGCCGCGCGAAGCCCTCGACCTGCGGTATCCGTGCCATGTCCCGTTCCCCCGTACGTGCCGCCCGGTTCCGTTCCACCGCCGCCGTCCAGGCGGTGACCCGACCGTACCCGCGCGCGACCGCCGCGCACGAGGGCTGTGGATGAGGGGTGTGGACAAGCGGTGTGGATGCTGCCGACTTCCGCGGCCACCGGAAGCGTCAGGGGCGGAACTCGCGCGGGCAGCTCGCCGCCGATTCCGGCAGGTGCACGTCGGCCCAGCGCGTGAGTTCGACCATCGCGGGACGCAGTGCCAGGCCGGCCTCGGTGAGCCGGTAGCCGACGCGCAGCGGCGGGCCGGCGTCCACCTCGCGGACGACCAGGTCGAGGCCGGCGAGCTCGCTGAGCCGGTCGGAGAGCATGCGTTCGCTGATGCCGGGGACCGCCCGGCGGAGTTCGGCGAAGTGGCCGGGGCCGTTCATCAGGGCGGCGAGGATCAGCCCGGTCCAGCGCTTGCCCAGCATGGCGAAGACCCGGGTGATGCCCGCCTCGGGCGCGGTGCAGATGTCGCCCTGGCCGGCGGCCGGCCCCGCGGCCCGCTCCCCGCGTCCGGTCGTCTCGTCCCGCAGCTCCGTCATGACCCCAGAGTACTGCGCCCACGCAAGGAGGTGCAAAAAAGTAAGTACCTGTGTTATTAATAGCTACGCACGGAAGAGAATCTACTGACGAGAGTGAACGGAGCCACACCGATGGCCACCCTGCTGCACATCGACTCCTCCCTGAACGGCGACCGCTCGCACTCCCGCGCCGTCACAGCGGCCTTCACCGCCGCGTGGCGGGAGGAGCACCCGGACGGCACGGTGATCTACCGCGATCTCGCGGCCGACCCCGTCCCGCACATCGACGCCACCGCCTACTACGCCGGCTACGTCGCCCCCGGCGACCGCAGCCCGGAGCAGCAGGAGGCCTCCGTTCTGCGCGAGCAGCTGATCGAGGAGGCCGAGTCCGCCGACGTGATCGTGCTCGGCGCCCCGCTGTACAACTGGTCGATCGCCTCCGGCCTGAAGGCGTGGCTGGACCACGTCATCGCCGTCGGCCGCACCACCATGACCGAGAGCCCCACGCTGGCCGGCAAGCACGTGATCGTCATCACCTCCCGCGGGGGCTCCTACCGTCACGGCACCCCCGAGGAGGGCAACGACCACCTCGAGCCGTACCTCCAGATGGTGCTCGCGGACAAGCTGGGGATGAAGCCAGAGTTCATCCTGCCCGAGCTCACCCTGGCGCCAGTCACCCCGGCGATGGCCTCGCTGGTCCCACAGTTCGAGGAGTCCCGGGAGGACGCCCTCGCCGCCGCCCGCGCCCAGGGCCGCGAACTCGCCGCCCGCCTGGGCGCCTGACCGCCCCGGCGCACACAGAAGAACCCCGCAGGTCGACGACCTGCGGCGACAGCAGCTGACACTATGCAGGAGGGGTCCCTTCCGCACCGCAGGCGGAAGGGACCCCTCGTACATTTGATCCGGGCCGTGGCAGTCAGGGCAGTTGCGCCAGCCCCGATCACGCGTGACGGGGCCGCTCTCCCCGGCGTCCGTGGTGCGCCGTGAGAGCGGCCGGTCTTCAGTGGCCGACGAGTTCGCCCGCGAGGCGGTCGTGCATACGGGCGCTGGGGTCGTTCAGCCCGGTGATGGTGACCTTCTTGCCGCGGGAGGCGTACTTGGTCTCGATCGCGTCCAGTGCGGCAACGGAGGAGGCGTCCCAGATGTGTGCCTCGGAGAGATCGATGACCACGTCGTCGGGGTCGCCGGCGTAGTCGAACTGGTAGACGAGGTCGTTGGAGGAGGCGAAGAAGAGCTCGCCGGTGACCGCGTAGATGACCTGGGTGCCGTCGGGGTCGGTGACACTGGAGACGTTGACCAGGTGCGCCACCCGGCGGGCGAAGGCGACCATGGCGGTGACGACGCCGACGATCACGCCGATCGCCAGGTTGTGGGTGGCGACGACCACCACGACCGTCACGGCCATCACGATCGTCTCGGCCGGCGGCATCCTGCGCAGCGTCTTCGGCTGGACGGAGTGCCAGTCGAAGGTGGCGAAGGAGACCAGGATCATCACCGCGACCAGCGCGGCCATCGGGATGTCGGAGACCACCGGTCCGGCGACGACGACCAGGACCAGCAGGAAGGCGCCAGCCAGGAAGGTCGACAGGCGGGTGCGGGCGCCGGACGTCTTGACGTTGATCATGGTCTGGCCGATCATCGCGCAACCACCCATACCGCCGAAAAGACCGGTCACGATGTTGGCGACGCCCTGGCCGATGGACTCACGGGTCTTACCGGAGTGGGTGTCGGTGATGTCGTCGACGAGCTTGGCCGTCATCAGCGACTCCATCAGTCCGACCAGCGCGAAAGCGAAGGCGTACGGGGCGATGGTCGTCAGGGTGTCGAGCGTCAGGGGGACGTCGGGGATGCCGGGGACCGGGAGGGAGGAGGGCAGTTCGCCCTTGTCGCCGACGGTCGGCACGGCGATCCCGGCCGCGATGGTGATCACGGTGAGGACGACGATGGAGACCAGGGGGGCGGGGACGACCTTCGTGATCTTCGGGAAGAGGATCATCAGCGCGAGGCCGCCGAGGACCAGGGGGTAGACGGCCCAGGGGACGTTCCGCAGTTCGGGGATCTGGGCCATGAAGATGAGGATGGCGAGCGCGTTGACGAACCCGACCATGACGCTGCGCGGCACGAACCGCATCAGCTTGGCGACTCCGAGCGATCCGAGGAGGACCTGGATCAATCCGCCGAGGACGACGGCGGCGATCATGTAGCCGAAGCCATGCTCCCGGTTGAGCGGGGCGATGACCAGGGCGACCGCGCCGGTGGCGGCGGAGATCATCGCTTTACGGCCGCCGACGAGGGAGATGACAACGGCCATCGTGAAGGAGGCGAACAGACCGACAGCGGGGTCGACTCCGGCGATGATGGAGAAGGAGATCGCCTCGGGGATCAGCGCGAGCGCGACCACGAGGCCGCCGAGAACCTCGGTGCGCAGCACCTTGGGCGAGGCGAGGAAGTCGGGACGGGACAGGCGCAGCCGCGAGGCTGCCGACGTTGCTGCGGACATGCATCCGTTTCTGTTCGGGCACGCGGATACCGCCGCGCGCGCATCATGCGGGCTCCGTCGGGAGCGGGTCTCCTGCCGCGCGCACCGGCGGGTTGTGGCTCGGTGCGGGCCAGGGAGGTCGGCGGCCGGGACGGGCCGCCGATCGGGCATCATTGCCCGGAAGCGTGTGGGAGCCGCCCCGGGCCTGGCGGGCCGGGCGGCCGGAACGGTGTACCCGCTCCAGACAGAACACTACCCTGACGTCAGGGATGGTTGCGACCAGTGAGCTGTGAATCACAGGCGATCAAGGCGTATCCGCCTGTGATCGTTCTCACCGCGTCGCCCTGGCGTTGAACATCTGAAACGTGTTGGACACACGAAGGGAAACAGACGGCGATGACCGAGCGGCAGATGCAGATCGGTGAAGTGGCTGAGCGAACCGGTCTGTCGCTGCGCACGATCCGGCACTACGAGGAAGTGGATCTGGTCATCCCCTCCGCCCGCAGCAAGGGCGGCTTCCGGCTCTACACCGGCGCCGACATCGAACGCCTGATGGTCGTACGCCGCATGAAGCCGCTCGGCTTCACGCTGGAGGAGATGCGGGATCTCCTGGAGATCACCGATCGGCTCTCCTCCCGAGGGGCCGACCCGAACGCCGCCGAGGAGTCAGCGCGCCTGCGCGAGCGCCTGGACGCCTACCGGAAGGTCGCCGACGCCCGCTGCGAGACGCTGCGCGCGCAGTTGATGGCTGCCGAGGACTTCGCGGCGACCCTGCGCCGCCGGCTGGAGGAAACCGCCTGAACCTCCACAGCGGCGCGCCGGCCGCGGCCGGAAGTCTTTGGTCACGAGAGGTTCGCCGGGGCCCGTCAGCTCTCGCGGTCGAGTCGGAGCGGCGGCTGATCAAGGAGCCTCGAACGGTGATCGTGGGCCACGTGCAGCGCGGGGCGCTCCCACCGTCTCTGACCGCGTTCCTGCTACGTGCTTCGGCCGGCGGCGCTCAAGAAGGGCCCGCACGAGCGATATGCGGAAACCTGCACCGTCCTTTGAGACGGTCGGAGAACACCACACCAGAGAGGGCGGTAGATGAGCCTGCGTTTCGAGGAGATCGACTGGCGGCCGACGCCCATGGGTGACATCAGCCTGCGGCGGCGCCGGGAACCGGTCTCCGGTGTCGACGTGCACGAGGTGAAGCTCGGTGACGAGTTCCTGATGTCCAGCCTCTTCACCGCGGGCGAAGTGGCCCTGGCTGACATCGCTCTGGCGAAGTCCACGGACCCCGTGCTCGACGTCGCGGTCGGCGGCCTCGGCCTCGGCTACACGGCTGCGGCAGCGCTGGAGGATGAGCGGGTGCGGTCCGTGGTCGTGATCGACACGCTGGCAGAGGTCATCGAGTGGCACCAACAGGGCCTGGTGCCCATGGGCGAACGCCTGGCGTCGGATGCTCGGCTCCGCTTCGTGCACGGGGATTTCTTCGCCTCAGTCGGATCCGCAGACGGCCTGGACCCGGACGAACCGGGGCGCCGTTTCGACGTCATCCTGCTCGACATCGACCACTCTCCTCGCCACGTCCTGCACGACCGGCACGCCACCTTCTACGAAGCCGTCGGGCTGCACGCGCTCGCCCGGAACCTGAAGTCCCGGGGCACCTTCGCACTGTGGTCCAACGACCCGCCGGACGAGGAGTTCACCGCCGTACTCGCCGACGTCTTCGCCACCGCAGAAGCACACGTCGTCGACTTCGAGAACCCGCTGCAGGGCGGCAAGGCCTCCAACACCGTGTACGTCGCCGTGAAGTGAGCAGGGTCAGCAGGTCGGGTGGGCTCCATTGGGGGATGTCGAAGATGCCGTCCTCAACGACGCGGAATTCGTCGTCCGGTACGAAGCCCGAGGAGTGTGTCAGGGCCGCATAGGTGGTGTCGTAGGTATGGGTGGTGTCCTCGACGACCATGCAGCGTGCGCGGACCACGACCTGCCCAGTTCACCTGCGGACCGGGGGGAGCCCGGCGCCGGATGAGCGGCTTCCGTGCCGCAGCCCTTGGTGCATTCCCGAGCGGCCACGGCGTGGAGCCGGTGACTGCCCGGGAATGTCTTCGGAAGCAGGCCGGGCAGCGCCCGGCGAGCACCCACACTCTAACGCAACGAGAGTGTTACCGGTCAAGGGTCCCCTTGCCGGCGGAAGCGGGTCGGCGCGCGCCTCCTCCGGGCTCAGGGGGACACCAGGTGGAGCCGTCCGGGCAGGAGATCGACGTCGAAGGGTTCGGAGAGGTCGTACGCCGGTGTTCCGTCCAGGTCGACGTGCACGGGCCCGTCGGGAGCGATACGCAGTCGGTGCGCGGGATGCGCCGGAAGGTGCGGTCCGAGGATCCTCATCGGTCCGTCGCCGGGCAGCCCGACACGCGTGGCCGTTCCCCGCGTGGCGGTGTGCGTGTGCTGCTTGACGATCACGTTCACGGTGTTGCCCTGGCCACCTGCCGGGGTGACGGTTGCTCCTTCCACGTCGACGTCCCCTCGGCAGCCGTGGGACGCCAGGAGGGGGATGCCCCACATCGCCGCACGCCTGGTGCGCTGCGAGACCACCTTCGTGCAACAGCAGCGCCACGTGCGGACGGGGCTCCAGGCATTCCCCGTTGGGGGTCCGGGCCCGTGGGCGCGAGCGGGCTCACGTCCGTGGCGTGGACACCGCCCATGGCGAGCTGGTTGCGCAGTATGCGCGCCCGACTTCGTTCGGCGGTACTCCAGCCCCGCAGGACACCTACTTGCGGGCGGCGTGCCGGGAAGGGTGCGCATCAGGTTCGCTGCTGAGCGGACCAGCCGGTACCGGTCGTCGGCCGGCTCAACGACGTGGCTGGGGGCGTTTCCGTAAGGGGGCAAGGGGACTCCTTGCTGTGTGATGCCGGTGCCGGACGGTCACCCGGCGGGCAGGCAGAAGCGCCTGCCCCCGCCCGAGCGGCACTCCGGCCGCGACGACGTCAGTACAGCCACCAGCGACCGTCTCCCGGCTGTGCATCCCAGGTGTAGATGCCGCCTTCGGCGGAGGCCGCCCGACCGGGATGGCTCATACTCTAACGCAGCGGAAGGGTGCATTTGTAGCGAGGATGGCGAGTTCGCCTCCAGCACCCAGGTGAGTCGCGGCACACACTCACGTGACGAGAGATTAAGATGGAGGTCCCGGTTCAACCCCGAGCGAACCGGCTCGCAGCCCCGGTCGGCATTCCCCCTCGTCGGGCCGGGGCTGCCCCACCAGGCGGTGTCGAGGCCTCCTCCAGCCCTCGGCGCCGCCGTCGCGGGGTGTCAGCGCAGGTGGGCCGCGGGGTCGGAGGCGAGCCAGCCGCGGGCGCCCCAGAAGTCCACGGCGCGGCAGAGGGTCTCCCGTGCACGCTGTGCCGTTGCGCTGTGCGGTTCCTGCCAGCGGCCGTTGAACCAGTCGGCAAGAGCGGTAGCGGCGTCAGGCTGATCCAGGGCACCGAGTCGGTTGTAGGAACCGAGGTGTGTGCCCAGGAGCAGCATCGCGGTGTTGTCCACCTCTCCGGAGGCCTCGGCGAGGAAAGCGGCGATGGCCTGCCGCACGGTCGGTACCGTGCCGGCCGCCGGTCCGGCCGGCGGTCTGGCCGGCGGGCGGCGACGCACACCCCGGTTGCTGGTGGCCCGGGGTGCCTGCCGCTGTGCGTCCGGTGGTGCGGTGCGGGTCGCGGGAGGGGGGGCCGCGCCCTCCCCAGGCCCCGTGGTCTCGAGGAACCGCTGTCCAGTGGCCGGCTGTTCTGCTCCGGCGGCCACCGGTCCGGGTTTCTTCGGTGGCGGGGTCTGCCGTACGGCGGCCTGCCGCGCGCGATGCGGGGCACCGCCAGTGCGCGGGGTGTGCAGCGCCGCAGCGACGTACGTGTGGGGCACCGGTACGTTCTCCTCGACGGAACTGCGCAGTACCTCTGCGTCGCAGTTCCGGCACAGGGGGAGTTGCCGCCAGCCGATGATGGACAACTGGGTGCCGCGGGAGTGCCGGGTCATGGACTGGGGGCGCGCGACGATGTCGTCGCCGCCACAGGTGGCACAGAGCGGGCCGCCGCGCATCCACGCCGCGCCACAGACGCCGCAGACGACGCGGATGTCGCCGTCCTGGGGCGTTCCTTCCAGGTCCTCCCTCTCACCGCAGGACGGGCAGACCAGTGCGTGGGCCATGGTGTCGCCGAACCTCCCTGTGCTTTCTCTACTGGTGGGCTGCGATGAGTGGTTCCAGCGGCGAGCCGGGGAACTCCCTCTGAAAGGAGGAGATGTGCCACTTGCTGGGAAAGAGCCCGAGCCAGGTGCCGTCGCGTACTCGCCGCATGCCCTCGCCGTGCACGAGTCGGGAGCGGCTGAGCGCCTCCGCGCCCTCCTGGTCGGTCGCCCGTGCGGTGCCGTACGGCAGCGACTCCAGACGTACCGCGGCGGAGAACTCGAACTCCATGCGGTGCGCGACAACGTCGAACTGCATCGGCCCGACAGCAGCGAGCACCGGTGCCTGGTCCCCGCGGCGGTCGGATACCAGCACCTGCACCACGCCTTCCTCGTCCAGCTGGGCGATACCACGGCGGAACTGCTTGGACCGGCCGATGTCCACCGGGCGTACGACGGCGAAGTGTTCGGGCGCGAAGGTGGGCATCGGCGGGAACACCGCGCGCTGCCCGCTGTAGAGGGTGTCACCGACGCGCAGCGCGGTGGCGTTGACCAGGCCGACGACATCCCCGGGGTAGGCGGTCTCCACGGCCGAGCGGTCCTGTCCGAAGACGCTGTGGGCGTACTTGGTCGCGAAGGGCTTGCGCGTAGCGGCCCGGGTGACGGTCATGCCGCGTTCGAAGACGCCGGAGCAGACCCGCACGAAGGCGATCCGGTCCCGGTGCGCGCGGTCCATGTTGGCCTGCACCTTGAACACCAGCCCGGAGAACGGCGCGTCCACCGGCCGAACACCGCCGGCCTCCAGCTCCCGGGCTGCCGGTGGAGGCGCCATGTCGACGACGGCATCCAGCAGCAGCCGCACACCGATGTTGGAGATCGCCGCGCCGAAGAAGACCGGGGTGGACTTGCCGGCCAGGAAGTCGCCGGGGTCGTGTCCGGCGCCGGTCTCCCGCAGCAGCGCGAGTTCGTCGCGGGCCGTGGCCCAGTCCTCTTCGAACTCCCCGGCCGCACGGTCGGCCGGGTAGGTCTCCTCGACGGCCTCCTTCTCACCCCCCGGGGCGCGGGTGTAACGGATCATCCGCTCGGGGTCGCGGGCGTCGATCAGGCCACTCAAGTGTCCGGCGATACCGACGGGCCAGGTCACGGGAGTCGGACGGAGCCGGAACTCGCTCTCGATCTCGTCCATCAACTCCAGCGCGTCCCGACCGGGGCGATCCCACTTGTTGACGAAGGTGATCACCGGGATTCCGCGGTGGCGGCACACATCGAAGAGTTTGCGGGTCTGCTCCTCCAGCCCCTTGGCGGCGTCGATCAGCATCACCGCGCAGTCCACGGCGGCCAGCACCCGGTAGGTGTCCTCGGAGAAGTCTGCGTGGCCGGGGGTGTCCAGCAGGTTCAGCACCTGCCCGCGATGCGCGAACTGCAGCACCGCCGAGGTCACCGAGATACCCCGGGCCTGCTCCATCTCCATCCAGTCCGAAGCGACCCCGCGCCGACTGCCCTTGCCGTGCACCGCGCCGGCCGACGTCAGCGCATGCGCATGCAGCGCCAAAGCCTCCGTCAGAGTCGACTTCCCCGCGTCCGGATGCGAGATCACCGCGAACGTACGCCGCCGCGCCGCCTCTCCCGCAGGCGTACCGTCACTCACCGCGTCCCACCGCCCCGTCCGGGGACACGGCCGTCAACCGCGCGATATGCCCGTGCAGCGAGCGGGCGAAATCCTCCGCCGCCGCCAACTCCCGCCGCAGATCCTCACACCGCGCGTCCGTCTCCTGCCAGTACTTGTCCAACCTCGCCACCAGATCCGCATGCGCACCCGCGTCCGTCTCCGGCTCCGGACCCCTCGACGCGGGCATCTTCTCCAGAATGTCCAACAACGACCGCACGTCCTCCAGCCGGAACCCCAGCGGCCGCATCCGGCGCACCAGCTTCAGCCGACGCTCCTCCGCCTCGGTGTACAGCCGGAATCCGCCGTCACTGCGCTCGGTCCGGCCGATGACTCCTACCTCCTCGTAGTGCCGGATCGTCCGTAGCGAGAGCCCGGTACGCTCCGACACCTCCCCGATCCGCATCAGCCGCTGTGCCATGACCACCTCCCGACCACAACACTACCCTCTCGTGAAGGTAAGGTGTGAGGCGTCAGGGACCGTCCCGATCTCCGTCAGCCCCGGCACGGTCCGCACGGCCGGCACCATGCTCCGCCACTTCGACCGGACGGGAAGGCCTCTCCGGGCCTAAACACCGCAGCCGCCCCCACGCCGGGCACGAGCCGGAGATGTGGGATGCCGCAGCCCCTGGACTACGGCACAGCCGCATGGAAGAAGATCTACTTCCGCCTTCGCAACAGCGTGGAGGGGTTCAACGGCCTCACCAGGAGCCACCTGGACGAGCCCATCGAGCAGCCCGGCAGTCGCCCGCGTCAGGGGCATCGCCGCCCAGACCGTTCTGCTCGCTTTCCAGCTCGCCCACGCGAACAGGCGCAATAGCGTCAGGCGAAGCCGACCAGCAGCAGGACATCCGCGGGACAAGCCACCGGAGCAGTGGCCATCGCTCACCGCAGGGTGCCCACACAGAAAGTCGCCGACTGTGACACAGCGAAACGGGCTCCTCCCGGTGACTTCCGTCACCGGGAGGAGCCCGTTTCGTCGGTGCTCCTCTGGTGCGCGAGGGGGGAGTTGAACCCCCACGTCCTTTCGGACACTGGAACCTGAATCCAGCGCGTCTGCCTATTCCGCCACCCGCGCCCGGGTGCTTCCCCACTCTTGCGGAGAAGTCCGCCGACCGGCCCCTCGCGGCGCCTTCCGACGTCGCACACGTTAGCACGCATGACGGGGTGGATTCACATCCGTTCCGCGCACCCCGCACGGCCCCGCTGAGGGACACTGTCCACCGGCGCCGCCCGCCCGCCCCCTACCATCGTGCGAGGGTGTGGGGGGGGTGTGAGCGGCGACACCGGCCACGGGGACACCTCCGGGAACCAGCCGGTATCCCCGCGCGTGGATACGATCAGTAAGCAGTACCGGGGCGCGGTGTGCCCAGGTTCGGTCACACTGAAGCCCGTCACACTGGGAGCGCAGGCGTCGTACTAGAGCGGCGGCCATCTGGGAAGGAGGTGCACCGTGGGAGTTCTGAAGCGGTTCGAGCAGCGACTCGAAGGTCTCGTCAACGGCACCTTCGCCAAGGTGTTCAAGTCGGAAGTGCAGCCGGTCGAGATCGCCGGCGCCCTCCAGCGCGAGTGCGACAACAACGCGACGATCTGGAACCGCGAGCGGACAGTCGTCCCCAACGACTTCATCGTCGAACTCAGCGCACCCGACCACGACCGCCTCAGCCCGTACGCCGGCCAGCTCGGCGACGAGCTCGCCGGCATGGTCCGCGACTACGCCAAGCAGCAGCGCTACACCTTCATGGGCAGCATCAAGGTGCACCTGGAGAAGGCCGAGGACCTCGACACCGGCCTGTACCGGGTCCGCAGCCGCACGCTGGCCTCCAGCACCTCCCAGCCGCGCGGCGGCAGCGCCGACCGCGGCTCCGGACCCGCCGGAGCGGGCGGTCAGATGGGCGCACCCCCCACCGGACCGGGCGGCGGCGCAGGCTATCCCCCGCGTCCGCCGGGGGCGCCCCCGATGCCCTCGCACGCCCCCGGCAGCGGCCCCGGCGGGCCGCTGCCGCGCGCCGAAACCCGCCGCTGGGTCGAGATCAACGGCACCCGCCACCAGATCTCCGGCGGCAGCATGGTCCTGGGCCGCAGCACCGAGGCCGACGTCCGCGTCGACGACCCCGGGGTGTCCCGCCGGCACTGCGAGATCCGCGTCCAGGGCGGCGGCGGAGGGGCGCACGTGCAGGATCTGGGTTCCACCAACGGCATCGTGGTGGACGGACAGCACACCTCACGCGCTACGCTCCGCGACGGCTCACGGATCGTCGTGGGCAGCACCACGATCATTTACCGGCAAGCCGAAGGGTGAAGCGGGGGCAATGTCAGAGCTGACCCTGACGGTCATGCGGTTGGGATTTCTCGCCGTGCTGTGGCTGTTCGTCATCGTGGCCGTACAGGTCATCCGCAGTGACCTGTTCGGCACCCGGGTGACCCAGCGCGGCGCACGGCGCCCCGACGCACGTCCGCAGCAGCGCCAGGCGCCGCAGCAGCGGCCGCAGTCGGGCAGGAACCGCGGACGCTCCGGCCGCGGCTCCCCCACCAAGCTGGTCGTCTCCGAGGGGTCGCTGACCGGCACCACAGTCGCGCTCCAGGGCCAGACGATCACCCTCGGCCGCGCGCACGACTCCACGATCGTGCTGGACGACGACTACGCCTCGAGCCGCCATGCCAGGATCTTCCCCGACCGCGACGGGCAGTGGATCGTGGAGGACCTCGGGTCCACCAACGGCACCTACCTGGACCGGTCCCGACTCACCACACCGACGCCGATTCCGCCCGGAGCGCCGATCCGTATCGGCAAGACGGTCATCGAGCTGCGGAAGTAGACAGGCCGAAGACATGACGACCGGAGGGTGGGCACCGTGCGGATGTACCCGGAGCCGACGGGCGAGGTGCGCATGAGTCTGTCACTGCGCTTCGCCGCCGGATCGCACGACGGCATGATCCGCGAGCACAACGAGGACTCCGGCTACGCCGGACCCCGGCTGCTCGCCGTCGCCGACGGAATGGGCGGCCAGGCCGCCGGCGAGGTCGCCAGCTCCGAGGTGATCTCCACCATCGTGCAGCTGGACGAGGACGTCCCCGGCTCCGACCTGCTCACCGAACTGGGCAACGCGGTGCGCCGCGCCAACGACCAGCTCCGGGTGATGGTCGAGGAGGACCCGCAGCTCGAGGGCATGGGCACCACGCTCACCGCCCTGCTGTGGACGGGCCGCCGGCTCGGCCTGGTGCACGTCGGCGACTCGCGCGCCTACCTGCTGCGCGACGGCCGCCTCACCCAGATCACCGCCGACCACACCTGGGTGCAGAAGCTCGTCGACGAGGGACGCATCACCGACGAGGAGGCCACCACGCACCCGCAGCGTTCGCTGCTGATGCGCGCCCTCGGCAGCGGCGACCACGTCGAACCCGACCTGTCCATCCGCGAGGTGCGGGCCGGCGACCGTTACCTGGTCTGCTCCGACGGCCTGTCAGGTGTCGTGTCCCACCAGACCATGGAGGACACCCTCGCCGGCTACCACGGCCCGCAGGAGACCGTGCAGGAGCTGATCCAGCTCGCGCTGCGCGGCGGCGGCCCCGACAACATCACCTGCATCGTCGCCGACGTCCTCGACGTGGACGCCGAGGACGGCACCGCCACGCAGCTCAACGACACCCCGGTCATCGTCGGCGCCGTCGCCGAGAACCAGACCCAGCTGCGCGGCGACGCCCACACGCCCGCCGCCCGCGCCGCCGAACTCGGCCGCGGCGGCTCCGGCCCCGCCGTGCCGCCGCAGCAGACCCCGGGGCAGCACGGCACCCCGCAGGACGGCGGCTTCGGCCCGCCCGGCAGCGGCCACGGCCCCGGCACACCGCCCGCCACCGGATCATTCGGCAGCTTCACCGAGGACGACTTCGTCAAACCGCGCTCCCGGGGGCGCTGGATCAAGCGCTCGCTGATCATCGCTCTCGTCCTCGCCGTCCTCGGCGGCGGCGTGTACGCGGGCTGGTCCTGGACGCAGAAGCAGTACTACGTCGGCTCCAACGGCGACCACGTCGCCGTCTACCGGGGCATCAGCCAGGAGTTGGCCGGCATCAGCCTCAGCAGCGTGCACGAGGATCACCCGGACGTCCCGCTGCAGTACCTGACCACCTTCCAGCGGCAGCGCCTCGAGGAGTCCATCACCGCCGACGACCTCGCCCAGGCCGAGGAGAAGATCGGCGAACTCCGCGCCCAGACCGAGGCCTGCCGTCTCGCCGAGGAGCAGCAGAAGGCCCGCGAGGAGCAGGAGAAGGAGCAGCGCCAGCGCCAGAACGACCGCAACGACGGCCAGGGCAGCGGTCAGAGCGGCGGCGACCGGGCCGGCAGCCCCTCCGACAGCCAGAGTTCCCCCTCGCCTTCGCCCGGCCCCAGCATGTCGGAGAAGCAGCGTGAACTCGCCCAGCAGTGCACCACGCCGTAGGGGACCGGACAGCGTATGAGCAGCAACCTCAACATCAACACCGGCAGCAATACGACGGTCTCCTCCGGCGGCCTCCCCAGCCGGCGCAACACCGAGCTGGCCATGCTCGTCTTCGCGGTGCTGATCCCGGTCTTCGCCTACGCCAACGTGGGTCTCGCCCTCGACGGCGAACTCCCCGCCGGCATGCTCGGCTACGGCCTCGGCCTCACCGCCCTCGCCGCCTGCGGCCACCTGGTCGTCCGCAAGTGGGCGCCGTACGCCGACCCGCTGATGCTGCCCATCGCGATGCTGCTCAACGGCCTCGGGCTGGGGCTCATCTACCGCCTCGACCAGGTCGAGTACCTGAAGCCGCCGGACGCCGCACCCGGCCAGCTGCTGTGGTCCGCGATCGGCATCGGCCTCTTCGTGGCCGTGCTGATCTTCCTCAAGGACCACCGCGTCCTGCAGCGCTACACCTACATCTCCATGGTCCTCGCGCTGGTACTGCTGGCCCTGCCGATGTTCTTCCCCGCGGTGAACGGCGCCAAGATCTGGATCACCATCCCCGGCGTCGGCTCGCTCCAGCCCGGCGAGTTCGCCAAGATCATCATCGCGGTGTTCTTCGCCGGCTACCTCATGGTCAAGCGGGACGCACTCGCCCTGGCCAGCCGCCGCTTCATGGGCCTCTACCTGCCCCGCGGCCGCGACCTCGGCCCGATCCTCGCGATCTGGGTCCTCAGTATGCTGATCCTGGTCTTCGAGACCGACCTCGGCACCTCGCTGCTGTTCTTCGGCATGTTCGTGATCATGCTGTACGTGGCGACGGAGCGCACCAGCTGGATCGTCTTCGGCCTGCTGCTCTCCGCGGGCGGCGCCGTGTTCGTCGCCTCCTTCAACGACCACGTCGGGGACCGCGTCGAGAACTGGCTGAACCCGACGGCCCTGGCGCCGAACGGCGGCGTCACGGAGACGGCCCAGGCCATCTACGCGTTCGGTTCCGGCGGACTGCTCGGATCCGGGCTCGGCCAGGGCTTCTCCCGCCTCATCGGCGGCATCGCGACGAAGAGCGACTACATCCTCGCCACCGCCGGCGAGGAGCTCGGCCTCACCGGCCTGATGGCGATCATCATCCTCTACGGCCTGCTCATCGAGCGCGGCGTCCGCACGGCACTCGCTGCCCGCGACCCGTTCGGCAAGCTCCTCGCCATCGGCCTCTCCGGCGCCTTCGCCCTCCAGGTCTTCATCGTCGCCGGCGGCGTCACCGCGCTGATCCCGCTCACCGGCATGACGATGCCCTTCCTGGCGCAGGGCGGTTCGTCCGTGATCGCCAACTGGGCGCTCGTCGCCATCCTGTTGCGCGTCAGCGACACCGCACGGCGTCCCGCGCCCGCCCCGGCGCCCTCACCCGACGCAGAAATGACCCAGGTGGTCCGCCCGTGAACAAGCCCCTGCGCCGCATCGCGATCTTCGCCGGCGTGCTGATCTTCGCACTGCTCGCCCGCGCCAACTGGCTCCAGTTCGTCCAGGCGGACGAACTCCAGAGCGACGACAACAACCGCCGCGGCCTCATCGCGCGCTACAGCCAGCCGCGCGGCGACATCCTCGCCGCCGACGGCACGCCGCTGACCGGCTCCACCAAGACCGAAGCCAGCGACTTCGCGTACAAGCGGACGTACAAGAACGGCGAGATGTGGGCGCCGGTCACCGGCTTCTCCGCCCAGATCTACGGCGAGACCCTCCTTGAGGGCGTCTACGACGAGTTCCTCACCGGCACCGACGACCGGCTGTTCTTCGACCGCACGATCGGCATGCTCACCGGCGAGAAGCAGGGCGGCGGAAACGTCACCACCACCCTGCTGCCGTCCGCCCAGAAGGCCGCGTTCGACGGCCTCCAGGGCAAGGAGGGCGCGGCCGTCGCCATCGACCCGCAGACCGGCGAGATCCTCGCACTGGCGAACACCCCCTCGTACGACCCGTCGAAGATCGCCGGCATGTCGGACGACGACCAGCAGACCTGGACCTCGCTGCAGAAGGAGAACAACGCCTCGCAGCCCATGCTCAACCGGGCCCTGCGGCAGACCTATCCGCCCGGCTCCACCTTCAAGCTGGTCACCGCCGCGGCAGCGCTGGAGAGCGGTGAGTACACCCTCGACGGGAAGACCGACTCCCCCAGCCCGTACAAGGCGCCGATCTCCGGGAACGAGCTGCCCAACTGGTCGGAGACCATTCCCTGCAAGAACGCCTCCATCCGCGTCGCGCTCCAGTACTCCTGCAACAACGTCTTCGCCAAGATCAGCGAGGAGCTGGGCAACGAGAAGATGAAGGAGGCGGCGGAGAAGTTCGGCTTCAACGAGCAGCAGTTCGTCCCCGTCCGCGCCGTCGCCAGCGGATTCCCCGAGGCAGAGCCCGACCTGAACGCCTACGCCGGCATCGGCCAGGGCTCCGTCACCTCCACCCCGCTGCAGATGGCCATGGTCACCGCCGCCATCGCCAACGACGGCGCCCTGATGCAGCCGTACATGGTCGACAAGCTCCGCTCCCCCGACCTCGACATCATCGAGGAGACCAAGCCGGAGGAGCTGAGCGAGCCGATGTCCGGCGCCACCGCGCAAAAGCTCCAGGAGGGCATGGAGACCGTCGTCAGCGAGGGCACCGGCGAATCGGCGCAGATCCCCGGCTACACGGTCGGCGGCAAGACCGGTACCGCGCAGCGCGGCGTGGGCAACAGCGAGAAGCCCTACGCCTGGTTCGTCAGCTACGCCAAGGACCAGAACGGCGAGTCGCCGGTGGCCGTCGCGGTGGTCATCGAGAGTTCCGACACAGTCCGCGACGAGATCGGCGGCAGCACGCTGGCCGCTCCGGTCGCCAAGGCCGTGATGGAGGCCGTACTTGAGGAAAAGCCGTGAACCGGGCACCCCGCGAAGGGTGACCCCGGTCACGTGAACCCCCGGGAAGCGTGCCGGTACCGTATGCCGAGCAGCACACCGCCGGCGCCCGTACGCCAGGGGGCGTCCCGGAAAGACGGAGAGGGCTGGAGACTATGGAAGAGCCGCGTCGCCTCGGCGGCCGGTACGAGCTGGGCTCGGTGCTCGGCCGAGGCGGGATGGCCGAGGTGTACCTCGCCCACGACACCCGCCTGGGACGCACCGTGGCGGTCAAGACGCTCCGCGTCGACCTCGCCCGCGACCCGTCGTTCCAGGCCCGGTTCCGTCGCGAGGCCCAGTCCGCGGCCTCGCTGAACCACCCGGCCATCGTCGCCGTCTACGACACCGGCGAGGACTACGTCGACCAGGTGTCCATCCCGTACATCGTGATGGAGTACGTCGACGGCTCGACGCTGCGCGAACTGCTGCACTCCGGGCGCAAGCTGCTGCCCGAGCGCGCCATGGAGATGTGCATCGGCATCCTCCAGGCGCTGGAGTACTCCCACCGCAACGGCATCGTCCACCGCGACATCAAGCCCGCCAACGTCATGCTGACGCGCAACGGGCAGGTCAAGGTCATGGACTTCGGCATCGCCCGCGCCATGGGCGACTCCGGGATGACGATGACCCAGACCGCGGCCGTCATCGGCACCGCCCAGTACCTCTCCCCCGAGCAGGCCAAGGGCGAGCAGGTCGACGCCCGCTCCGACCTGTACTCCACCGGCTGCCTGCTCTACGAGCTGCTCACCGTCCGGCCGCCCTTCGTCGGAGACTCCCCCGTCGCCGTCGCCTACCAGCACGTGCGCGAGGAGCCGACACCGCCGAGCGCGTTCGACCCGGAGATCACGCCCGGCCAGGACGCCATCGTCATGCGCGCCCTGGTCAAGGACCCCGACTACCGCTACCAGAGCGCCGACGAGATGCGCGCCGACATCGAGGCCTCCCTCGACGGCCAGCCCGTCGCCGCCACCGCCGCCATGGGTTCGGTCGGCTACGCCTCCGGCGGCGGCTACTCCGACCACGACGACCGCCCGACGACCGCGCTGCGCACCCAGGACGCCCGTACGTCCATGCTGCCGCCGATGCGCGACGACGACGGCGGCTACTACGACGAGGACGGCCGCGGCGGGCGCCGCGGCGGCAAGAAGAGCAGCACCTCCACGATCCTGCTGATCGTCGCGCTGGTGCTGGTGCTGATCGGCGCCATCTTCATGGGGCAGGTCATCTTCGGCGGCAACAACGACGACGCCACGTTCGAGATGCCGAGCCTCGCGGGGCAGAGCTACGCCGATGCCCAGTCGGCGGCCGAGGGCCGCGGACTGGAGGTCCAGAAGGGCCAGGCGGAGTACTGCGAGCAGGAGAAGAAGACGGTCTGCAAGACCGACCCGGCCGAGGGCGATCAGGTCACCGAGGGCGACACGATCACCATCATCATGTCGAAGGGCCCGGCTCCGCTGGAGGTCCCCGACGTCGACGGTGACGACTACGACGCCGCCGAGGAAGAGCTCCAGGAGGCCGGCTTCGAGGTGAAGCGGGTCGACGAGGAGTCCGACGAGGAGGTCGGCACCGTCCTCGGCCAGGACCCCGCCGGCGGCTCCAAGGCCGACCGCGGCGCGACCATCACCCTGACGGTGGCGAAGGAAAGCCTCACCACCGTGCCGGACGTGGTCGGCAAGCCCTACGACCAGGCCGCGTCCCAGCTTCAGCAGAACGGCTTCGAGGTCGCCCGCAAGGAGAAGGACAGCCCCGGCACCCCGGCGGACCAGGTCATCGAGCAGAGCTCGACCGGCCAGGCCGCCCCGGGCAGCACGATCGTCCTCACCGTCGCCAAGGCCCCGGCCACCCCGCAGCCCACCGCCGTGCCGGACGTGCGGAACAAGGCGGTCAAGGATGCCAAGGCGGAGCTCGAAGGCGCAGGCTTCTCCGTCCAGGTGCAGGGGTCGACCGACCCGAAAGCCAAGGTCGTCAACACCAACCCGGCACCGGGCACACAGGCGCCGCAGGGATCAGTGGTCACGCTCTACGCCGCGCCCAACCCCGGTGGCGACAACGGCGGGTTCTTCGGCGGACCCGGCGGCGACCGGCGCGGCGACGACGACTGACCCGCGGCGCACCGCACGCTCCACCGGCGAGGGCCGGGCTCGTCACGAGCCCGGCCCTCGCCGCGTCCCACGCCCGGTCGCGCCCTCCGGCCGCGCCGCCTCAGGGCAGCTCCGACGGCGGGGTGCGGTCGGCGTCGACGGGGACGGTGCGCTTCAACTCGCCCCACACGATGTAGCGGTGCTCGGAGGTGTACATCGGCGTGCACGTCGTCAGCGTGATGTAGCGGCCCTCCTCGGTCTTCCCCGACACCTTCGGGACGTCCGCCAGCACGTCGACGTTGTACTTGGAGGTCTCCGGGAGGATCTCGTACACCTCGTAGACGTACCAGGTGTGTTCGGTCTCGAACACGATCGGGTCGCCCTCGTCGATCTCGTGGATGTCGTGGAACCTGGCGCCGTGCCCGTCGCGGTGGGCGGCGAGCGAGAAGTTGCCGGACTGGTCCCAGGGAAGCGCCGACTTCACCGGATCGGTGTAGTAGCCGGCGACGCCCTTGTTGAGGTCACCGATGTCGGTGCCCCTGGTGACGAGGATGTCGTCGTCGGACATCGCGGGCACGTGCAGGAAGCCGATGCCGGTCTTCAGGTTCCGCTCGCCGGGGCCCCGTTCGCCGGGCTCGGTGCGGTCCTCGCTCGCGGCCCAGCTCTCGCGCACCCGGTCGCTCTGCTCGTCGGACTGCCGGTCGGCGACAACGTTCGTCCACCAGAGGGAGTAGACGACGAACAGCGCCAGCACCAGCCCCGCGGTGATGAGGAGTTCGCCGGCGACGCTGACGACGGCGGCGATCCGGCGGACGCCCCGGCGGCGACGACCGCTGTGCGGAGGGCGCTCACGGGCGGCGCGGGCGGAACGTTCCGCCCGCGGCTCCCGGTCCGGCCCCGCGTCGCTCCTGACGTCCTCTTCGGCCCCGACGTCCTGCGCGTTCCGTGTCACCGCTGACCGCCCGTTTCCCCTCGACATGCTCAGCCCCCTGCGCCGGGAGTGCCGCTACCCGACGAGAGCGTCCGGCTTGCCTTCGCTGCGCGGACGCTCGTCCACCATTCTGCCCCAGACGATGAGCCGGTACTTCGAGGTGAACTCCGGCGTGCAGGTGGTCAGCGTGAGGTAGCGGCCGGGCTCCTTGAAGCCCGACTGGGGCGGCACCGGATCCAGCACGCTCGTGTTCGCGGGGGTGGTCGAGGGGAGCCGGCTGTACATCTCGTAGACGTAGTAGGTGTCCGCGGTCTCCACGATGATCTCGTCGCCGGCGACGAGGCGGTTGATGTACCGGAACGGCTCACCGTGGGTGTTGCGGTGACCGGCGACGCCGAAGTTGCCCTGCTCGTCCCACGGCATCGCGGTCTTCAGGCCGGACTTCTCGTCGTAGTGCCCGGCCAGGCCGTTGTCCAGGACGGACTGCTTGTCGATGCCCTGCGCGACGGGCACCACCACGTCGAGCTTGGGTATGTGCAGCAGCGCGAAACCCTGGCCGGGGGAGAACGCGCCGGGCTTGCGCTCCGGGTTCTCCTCCCACTTCTGCGTCAGGCTGTCCTTGGCGCCGCCCGCGTACTGGCCGGCGAGCACGTTCGTCCACCAGAGCTGATAGGCGACGAAGAGCAGCATCAGCACGCCGCAGGTGATGAACACCTCGCCGATGGCGCGGCTGAGGAGCACCACGGGTCCGTCCTTGGCCGCTCTGGCGGCCCGGCGGGCCTCCAGTCGCGTCATGGGCCGTGAGGGTTCCGCGGGGGCGCCACGACGGCCCCCACGCCCCCTGGCGGCGGCCTTGCGCCGGGCGGCACGGCCCCCCAGCTCGGTGTCGCTGGGGCGGCGCAGCGCGACCGTACGGTGCTCGTCGTCGTCCGGCGCGGCCGCGCCGGTTCCGGAGGCGTCCGAGGCAGCTGCGGGCCGCCTGTCCCGGTCGTCGCGATCTCGTTCGGGCCGACGTCGCCGGGGACCGGGCCCGTCGGGCACGTCGACGGCCGGGAGGGCGGCGGTCTCGTCCACGTCGGTGGGCCGACGCCGCTGCTGCGGCCGCCCATGACCGGGGGCCACCGGCCGTACGCCGGGCAGGGACTGCTGCGACGGGACGGCGGGCTGCTCGGCGTGCGGGCCGGGGTGGGCAGCGGGCGACCGGTGGGCCGCCCGCTGCCCCTGCTGCGGGTGCCGCGGCGGGCGGCTCTGCTGCTGCCCCTGCTGCGGCTGTGAGGGGCGGAACCACGGCGAGGGGCCCTCGTCCGCCCCACCCGGCCCGCCCGGCGGCGGCTGCGGCGCCTGTGCCTGCGGGGTGTCCGTGGCCTGCGGGGCCCAGGAGGGCACCCGCGGCCCGGCTTCCGCGCCCGAGGACGGCAGCGGGTCGTTCAGCGGGTCGGCGAGCGCGTCGACGGCCGCCCGGTAGTCCTGCGCCGGGCGCTCGTACGGGTAGGCGTAGGGCTCCGGGTTCCAGGCCGGCTCCTCCCGGGGCGCGCGCTGCTCCCCGGCCCCGTACGGGTCCGAGCCGTACGCGTCCGTGCCGTACGGGGCGTCCTGCCCGTACCCGTCCTGCCCGTACGGATCGCGGTACGGGTCGCCGTTCCCCGGAGGCGTCACGTGCCCACGACGGGGGCGAGCCCCGTGGAACGCTCCACCGCGGCCGGGTCGCCGCACTCGGTCAGCCAGTTGGCCAGCATCCGGTGCCCCCACTCGGTCAGCACCGACTCGGGGTGGAACTGGACGCCCTCGACGGCCAGTTCCCGGTGCCGCAGCCCCATCACCAGGCCGGAGTCCGTCCAGGCGGTGACCCGCAGGTCGGCCTCCGGCACGGTCGACCGCTCCACACCGAGCGAGTGGTAGCGGGTGGCGGTGAACGGCGACGGGAGACCGGCGAACACGCCGTGCCCCTCGTGGGCGACGCTGGAGGTCTTGCCGTGCAGCAGCTCGGGGGCCCGGTCGACGACCGCGCCGTAGGCGACGGCCATGGACTGCATCCCGAGGCACACCCCGAACACCGGCACGCCGGTCCCGGCACAGTGCCGCACCATGTCGACGCACACCCCGGCCTCCTCGGGCGTTCCCGGCCCGGGCGACAGCAGCACGCCGTCGAAGCCGTCCTGTGCGTGCTCCGTGCGCACCTCGTCGTTCCGCACCACCTCGCACTCGGCGCCGAGTTGGTGGAGGTACTGGACGAGGTTGAAGACGAAGCTGTCGTAGTTGTCCACGACGAGAATCCGCGCGCCCATGGATCCGCCTACGCTCCTTCGCCGTCGACCGTGACGTCGTTGAACGGCAGCAGCGGGTCCACCCACGGGAAGACGTACTGGAAGAGGAGAAAGACCACCACGAGCGAGAGAACGAGCGAGAGGAGCGCCCGCACCACGGTGTTGCCGGGCAGATGCCGCCAGATCCAGCCGTACATCCGGTGTTGCCGTCCTTCCCTTCTCACGCGCCGCCGCCACCGGCGGCGCGGCCTCCAGACTAAGGGGCGAGCCGCGGCGGGTGTGCGTCAGTGGGGATACGCGCGCGGCGCACCCACGTGCCGTGCGTCACCGTCGGCACGACTGGGCCGGGCGAACCGTCCCGAACCGCCGTCCTCACTCGGCGGGCTCGGCGGGCTCGGCGGGCTCGGCGTGCCGGAGGTCCACCGTGCCGGAATACCCGGGCACGGTCGTCCTGCGGTGCTGCCGCACGTCCCAGCCGAGGCCGTAGGCGTCGACGTAGCCGAGGTAGTTCTGGATGGAGGGCGAGGTGTCCATGGCCTGCCGCATGTCGGCGGGGTCACCCACAGCGGTGATCGTGTAGGGCGGCGAGTAGACGCGGCCCTGAAGGATCAGGGTGTTGCCCACACATCGCACCGCGCTCGTACTGATCAGGCGCTGGTCCATGACCTTGATGCCCTTCGCCCCGCCCTTCCAGAGCGCGTTGACGACGGCCTGGAGGTCTTGTTGGTGGATGACCAGGTCGTTGGGCGAGGGGTCGGGAACGCCGGAAATCAGGGGCACGGCGTCCGGCGGGGCGTCGGTGAGCGTCACGGTGAGGCCGGAGCCGGTGACGGCCGAGGTGCCGGCCGCGCGCTTGGCGTCGCGCAGGGCGCGGCGCTCGGCGTCGGTGGTGCCGTTGTCGCCCTCGGCGAGGGCGTCGACGTCGTTGCGCAGGCCGGCGGCAGACGACTCCAGCCGCGCGTTGCGGTCGCTGCGTTCGCGTATCAGGTCGGACAGCCGCAGCATCGTTTCGTCGGTGCGGATGTTGTGGCCCTCAGCGGTGTCGAAGCTGATCCAGAAGATGAGCCCGGCCAGGGCGAAGATCCCGATGGACGCCAGCCGCGCAGGCCTGATGCGGATCCTGGACACGTACCCTAGTCTCCCTCCACGCCTGGTACGCACTACGCTAACGGACCAGACCCTTAGCGATTCACCCCGCGCGGTAACGAAGCGCATCGACAGGAGCTCCCTCGTGCCGAAGTCACGTATCCGCAAGAAGGACGATTTCACCCCGCCGCCGGCGAAGAAGACCGAGATCGACCTCGGTCGAGGCGGCCGCCGCTGGGTCGCGCCCCTGATGCTCGCGCTGTTCGGCATCGGGCTGGCCTGGATCGTGGTCTTCTACGTGACCGACGCCTCCCTGCCACTGGAGGCCATCGGCAACTGGAACATCGTGGTGGGCTTCGGCTTCATCGCCGGCGGGTTCGTCGTCTCCACCCAGTGGAAGTAGCCTTCCGCGACCGCAACCCCCACCCCTGAGTTATCCACAGGGTGATCCACAGCCTGGGTAAAGTTCAGACGATCTGTGGATAACTCAACTGAGGTTGACGCCGGTCCGACTGTCACCGCTGGTCGACGGTCGGCCGGAAACCTTGAACCCACTGGGAAAACGTACGTCTGCGCGAGTCCGCACCCGTAGGGGTTCACTCATGCACAAGATCCCCGCCCGCCTGTGGACAACTTTGCGCGACGGGGGCGGCGCGCACCCGCCCTCACCCGGTGTTCTCACCCGATGAGGACCGCCGTGCGCACCACGAGCGCCACGACCTCCAGCGCGAGCACCGCCCCGCACGCCCCCCACTGCACCAGTGCGCGGCGTTCCCGCGGGGCGTGGACCATGGCGTAAGCGATCACCGCGCCGACGACCAGCCCGCCGACGTGTGCCTGCCAGGAGATCGACGCCACGGTGAAGGTGAAGATCAAATTGACGGCCAGCAGGATCAGGATCGGCCGCATGTCGTACCGGAGCCGCCTGACCAGCACGGCCATCGCACCGAACAGGCCGTAGATGGCGCCCGAGGCGCCGAGCGACGCCTGCTGCGGATCGGACACCACGTACGCGAGGACGCTGCCGCCGACGGCGGACAGCAGGTACAGCGCGAGATAGCGGCCACGGCCCAGCGCGGCCTCCAACTGCGGGCCCAGAACCCACAGCGCCAGCATGTTCATGCCGACGTGCCAGAACTCCTGGTGGGCGAACGCCGAGGTCAGCAGCCGGTACCACTGCCCCTCCGCCACGCCCTCCAGCGGCCCGTACGCCTCGGTGGTGGCCCGACCGAAGAGGAGCAGCTCGTCGGTGAGCGGCCTGCCCACGGCCAGGACGGCGACGAAGACGGCAAGGTTGATCCCCAGAAGGATCTTGGTGACCAGCCAGGTGTCCCCGGCGACCGCGCCGCCGGCCAGGGTTCGCGGCCGGTTCGCCCCCGGCTTGTGTCCGGTGCCGGAGCCGCCGCGCACGCACTGCGGGCACTGGTAGCCGACGGAAGCGGAGATCATGCAGTCCGGGCAGATCGGCCGGTCGCAGCGCGTGCAGCGGATGCCCGTCTCCCGGTCCGGATGCCGGTAGCAGGTGACGGCCGGCACGTGCTCCGAACGGTGTTCCGGCTCGTGCTCCGACCCGTGCTGCCGATCCATGGGCGCTCCGCTCCCTCTCCCCTACAGAATGCCCCGCCCCGCTGTCCTGGTGTACGGACGGCGGGGCGGAACGGTTCCCGGCGCTGCCGGGCGTGTGTACGTGCGCGACCCGCGTCAGCGGCGCTCGATGACCACCGACTCGATGACCACGTCCTGGACCGGGCGGTCGGTGCGCGGGTTTGTCTGGGTGCTGCCGATCGCGTCCACGACCTTCTTGCCGGCCTCGTCGGCGACCTCGCCGAAGATGGTGTGCTTGCCGGTCAGCCAGGCCGTCGGCGCGACGGTGACGAAGAACTGCGAACCGTTGGTGCCCGGACCGGCGTTCGCCATCGCCAGCAGGTAGGGCCGGTCGAAGGACAGGTCCGGGTGGAACTCGTCACCGAACTCGTAACCCGGGCCGCCGGTTCCGTTGCCCAGCGGGTCGCCGCCCTGGATCATGAACCCGCTGATCACCCGGTGGAAGACGGTGCCGTCGTACAGACGGTCTGTGGTCTTCTGACCGGTCTGCGGGTGCGTCCACTCGCGCGCGCCCTCAGCGAGCTCCGTGAAGTTCTTGACCGTCTTCGGAGCGTGGTCCGGGAAGAGACGCACCACGATGTCGCCCTGGTTGGTCTTCAGGGTGGCGTAAAGCTGCTCAGCCACGATCTACCTTCCATCTGTACTCATCGACTCTGCCCCGATCCTCCCACGCCCGCGATCCCCGCCGGACGGACACGTCCCCGCCCCGGGCGCCGCCCGCGTCCCACCCGGTCCGGATCGGCCCCGGTCCAGCGTGCCCCGCGGGCACACATACCCCCAATGGCGCGTCCGTACGTGCTTCGCAGGCGGTAGCCAGGCATGATCCTGGCTACGAGTGGAAGGCGAAACAGTGCCGTTCCTTCAGGGCCCCGGACGCCGCGGCGCCTCCCCGGCGTCAGGCGGCAGCAGATCCGACGCGGCCTTGAACACGCCACCGAGGAGGAGAAGTGACCCGCATCGACAGCGCCCGCGCCGCAGCCGACAGCGCCATCGAGAGCGTGCGGCACGCCGCGGAGGCGGTGGCGCCCTACGCGGAGAGTGCCCGGGACAACGCCTCCCACTACGCGCACGAAGCGGGCGCGTACCTGGGCCCCAGGGTGTCGTCCGCAGCGCATCAGGCGCGCAGCACGGCCCGGGACAACTACGACGCGCACGTGGTGCCGCGGCTGGCCAAGGCGCGCAAGTCCCTGCCGCCGGAGGTCGACAAGGCCGCCACCCGCGCCGCGCAGCACACCCGGAAGGCGGCGAAGCAGGCGAACGACTACGCCCGGCCGCACCTGGAGCAGGCCCGCTCGGCCGCCGCCCCGGCGGGCCGCGAGGCCGCCGCCCGCAGCACAGCGGCCTTCGCCGCCGTGCGCTACGGGGTGAGCGCCCGCGACATCGAGAAGCTCGCCCGCCGCCGCTCCCGCCGGGCCGGCGCGGGCCGGTTCGCCAAGCGGCTGGCCATGCTCGGCCTGCTGGCCGGCGGCGCGTACGCCGCCTGGCGCTGGTGGGACAAGCAGGCCAACCCCGACTGGCTGGTCGAGCCGCCGCCGCCCACCGAGGTCATCGACGAGGAGATGGCCGCGATGGACGAGGCGGACCGTGCGGTACTCGACCCGGAGGTCGAGGCCAAGCAGCGCGACGAGGACGCCCGCTGACGCGGTGATCCCCCTCCCGCGGGGCGGGACCGGTGCCCTGCCGGTCCCGCCCCGCGGTGTGCGCGGGACGCCCTCTGGGCAGGGTGCCCGCCGGCCGCCTACAGTCGGATTCCGACCACCTGGGGGGTTGTTCATGGCGAAGGTCACCGTCAGTCTCGACGCGGAGCTGGCCGTCGAGGTCATGGTCCTGGCCGGGGTGAACTCCCCGCAGGACGCCGTGGAGGCCGTCGTCCGCGACTACATCGCGCGCGGCCACCGCACCGAGGCGCGCACGGGCCGCACCGACCTGCGGCTGCGCGAGGTCGCCGAGGAGCCGAAGGACGACCAGCGGGGCTGACCGGCACCCGCACCCCGCGCGCCCTTCCCACCGGACCGGCGCGAAGAGTCGCGAAGAGTCGCGAAGAGTTCCGGGGCGCGCCGGGGTCCACCCCTGTGGAAGCCGTCGGCGCACCACGGAAGGAGCCGGCCATGCACCGGGACCGGGACGCGACCGCGAGGAGATCCGCGGGCTGATCGAGCGATGGGCGGCGGCCGTGCACCGCGGCGACCTGCCGGCCGTGGCTCGCCGACCACAGCGACGACATCCTGATGTACGACGTGCCGCCGCCGTACGAAGGCGCCCGCGGCATCGACGCCTACCGCGCCACCTGGCCGCCGTTCTTCGACTGGCAGGCGCAGGGCGCGGCGTTCGAGATCACCGTCCTCGACGTGACCGCGGGCGAGGACGTCGCCTGTCCACACGCCCTGCTGCGTTGCGGCATGCCCGAGGAGCTGGCGGAGAACCCGCGGAACCGGCTGCGGATGACCATCGGGCTGCGCCGGGAGGACGGCCTCTGGGTCGTCGCGCACGAGCACCACTCCTTCCCGGACACCAGCGTGCCGGTCTGAGCCCGCTCCGCGTCTGCGTGCGTGGTCAGCGCGCGCCGGTGCGGGCCCTGTACACCAGCTGGTGACGTTCGCCGGGGGACAGGTCCGGGTGCCGGGCGGCGAGCGCGTACGGCTCGGTCACCTCCAGCAGACTCTGCAGCGTCCCGGCGTGCTCGCCGTGCATCTGCTTCTCCAGGCCGAACGGCGACCGCTCCTCGGCCGGCGTCTCACCCGCCCTGCCCTCGATCTCCCCGGTGCCGATGGACTCCCCGTCGTAGGGGAGCAGGCCGCCTCCGTGCACCGGCCGCCACGCGGCCGGTTCGTCGCGGACCGCGTCGTACACGAGCAGGCCCAGGTAGGTGTGCCCGGGCTGGACCCGGGAGTCGCAGGGCACCTCCCACAGCACGGCGCGGAAGGAGTCCGGCAGCGGCTTCGCCCCCTCGCGGCTGTGCAGCACCTCGTCCACCACGAGTACCGCGCTGCGCGGGGCGTCGACGCCCCGCGCCCGCCGTTCGCTGCCCGGCCGCGCGTGGAAGACGGCGATGTGGTCGCCGTAGGAGAGCCACTGCTGCGCGGAGTCGGCGGGGAAGTCCGGGTACATGGCATCGTAGTTCGCGTCGGCGCCGCCGCAGCCGCGGTAGCGGTCGTCCGCCGCTCCGTCCCCCGACGTGGCCAGCAGCACCGATCCCGCCGCCAGGGCGCCCGCGGCCACGAACGCCACGCCCCGCCGTCGCCCTCTCGCCGCTTCCCGTCCCATGGGGGCGCCTCCTCCGTCGCGGTCGTCGCCTCTGTGACGTACGGGACACGCTCCGGGTTTCCTCGCCCTCCCCTCTCGTCCGCGCCTGGCGGCGCCACAAGCGCGGACGTAGGAGCAGGTCGACGGGTTTGGTGACGAGGAGGACGACGGCGTCCGGTGCGGCCCCGTCCAGCCCGGCCATGAGGGAGCGGACGACGGGGCGTTGCGGTCGCACAGTTCGAGCCGGCTCTGCCCGGCGGCCATGGGGGCCCGGCAGCGAGGACGATCACTGCGGCGCCCTCCATGGCAGCCAGGTCGTCGGTGACGGAGACCTCCTGCGAGCACTGCGGCTGCTCCTTCTGCGTCTGGTCCGCCGCCCATGTCGGCGGCGTGCGGCTCGCCGACTTCCCCTTGGACCCCGGACGTCGACTTCGCGGTGATGAAGCGCGAACTGGTCGACTTCACGCCCGCCCGCGGCCGCGAGATCCACCGCCTCAAAGGGCTACACCAATCTACGGGACCGCCACGGCCGCCGTCGGCATCGTCGAGTGCGTGCTGTGCACGACGAACGGCGCATCCTCAGCGTCTCCGCGCCCGCCTCGCCCGCGTACGGCCTGCCGCAGCGGGCGGTACTGTCCCTGCCGTGCGTCGTCGGCGCGGGCGGCGTGGAACGCTCTGCGGTGCTCTCCCTCGACGACGAGGAGACCGCGCTCCTCCACGAGGCGTACGAGCGACTGGAGAGCGCGTTCCAGCCGGGCGCGCCGCCGCGTAGCGTGGAGCAGCGCCGGCGCGCGGGGGGCTGCGGACACCCGTTCGAGGACCGCCGCCGCCCCCGCCGCACAATGGGTCCGTGCCGACCAGAACCGCCACGCCCTCCCCGTACGTCGACCTGTCCCGCGCCGAGTGGAGCGCCCTGCGCAGAGGTGTGCCTCCCACCCGCGCCCCGGGGACGACTCCGGGCACGACGCCGCTGCCCCTCACCGCCGACGAGGTGGAGGCCCTGCGCGGCCTCGGCGACGTCATCGACCTCGACGAGGTACGGGACGTCTACCTGCCGCTGTCCCGGCTGCTGAACCTGTACGTCGGCGCCACCCACGGCTTGCGGAACGCGCTCAACACCTTCCTCGGCGACGGCCCGGGCGGCGGCGGGGCACAGCCCGGCACACCGTTCGTCATCGGCGTGGCCGGCAGCGTCGCCGTGGGCAAGTCCACCGTCTCCCGGCTCCTGCAGGCTCTGCTGGCCCGCCGTCCGGAACACCCGCACGTCGCACTCGTCACCACCGACGGCTTCCTGTACCCCAACGCGGAGCTGGAGCGGCGCGGCCTGATGCGCCGCAAGGGCTTCCCCGAGTCCTACGACCGCCGCGCCCTCACCCGCTTCGTCTCGGACGTCAAGTCCGGGCTGCCGGAGGTCTCCGCGCCCGTCTACTCGCACCTCGCCTACGACATCGTCCCCGGCGAACGCCTTGTCGTGCGGCGGCCGGACATCCTCGTGGTCGAGGGCCTCAACGTCCTCCAGCCCGCCCTTCCCGGCAAGGACGGCCGCACCCGACTCGCCCTCTGTGACCACTTCGACTTCTCCGTCTACGTCGACGCCCGCACCGAGGACATCCGCCGCTGGTACCTGGAGCGCTTCCGCGCCCTGCGCGCCACCGCGTTCCGTGACCCCGCCTCGTACTTCCGCACCTACACGCGCGTCAGCGAAGCCGAGGCCCTCGCCTACGCCCGCGACACCTGGGCCACCGTCAACGAGCCCAACCTCCGCCAGAACATCGTCCCCACCCGCGGCCGCGCCACCCTCGTCCTCCACAAGGCCCCCGACCACACCGTCCGCCGCATCCGCCTCCGCAAGCTCTGAACACCCGGCCGGAGGGGCGCGGAAGGGCCGTGAACGCGATCAGCGCGCCTCCCGGAAGGGGAGACGCGCTGATCGGCTGCGGTGGAGCCTAGGAGAGTCGAACTCCTGACATCCGCCATGCAAAGACGGCGCTCTACCAACTGAGCTAAGGCCCCGCTGGAGACAGCGTACCGGGTCGCGGCAGGAGATTCCGACCGGGTATCGCCCCACGGCCATCACCCTCCGTAGGATGCACCGCAAGTTCGCGCCAGCGAAGGTCCGCAGGGAGTTCCCGGGGAGAGGCACATGGACGCAGCACAGCAGGAAGCGGCCGCCAGAGCGCGGGAACTGCAGAGCCAGTGGTACGGGGAACCGCTGGGAACGCTGTTCCGGCGGCTCATCGACGACCTCGGGCTCAACCAGGCCCGCCTCGCGACCGTGCTGGGCCTGTCCGCTCCCATGCTGTCGCAGCTCATGAGCGGGCAGCGGGCGAAGATCGGCAACCCCGCGGTGGTGCAGCGGGTACAGGCCCTCCAGGAGCTCGCCGGGGAGGTGGCCCGCGGCGACATCAGCGCCGGAAACGCCACCGCGCGCATGGAGGAGATCAAGCGCACCGCCGGGGGCAGTGTGCTGAACAACACGGTCCAGGGCGGGACGGCCGGCGCCTCGCAGACGCCAGTGAAGCGGATCGTGCGGGAGATCCAGGCGCTGATGCGGTCGGTGTCGGACGCGGCCGACATCCTCGACGCCTCGACCGCGCTGGCCGACAGGCACCCGGAACTGGCGGAATTCCTGCGGGTCTACGGGGCCGGGCGCACCGCGGACGCCGTCAAGCACTACGAGGAGCACGCGAACTAGCCATGGGGGAGGTCTTCGCGGGGCGCTACGAACTGGTCGACCCGATCGGCCGCGGCGGGGCGGGCGCGGTGTGGCGCGCCTGGGACCATCGGCGGCAGCGGTACGTGGCGGCGAAGGTGCTGCAGCAGCGGGACGCGCACGCACTGCTGCGCTTCGTCCGCGAGCAGGCGCTGCGCATCGACCACCCGCACGTGCTCGCCCCGGCGAGCTGGGCGGCGGACGACGACAAGGTGCTGTTCACCATGGACCTGGTGGGCGGCGGGTCGCTGGCCCACCTGATCGGCGACTACGGGCCGCTGCCCCCGGCCTACGTGTGCGTCCTGCTGGACCAGCTGCTGGCCGGGCTCGCCGCCGTGCACGCGGAGGACGTAGTGCACCGGGACATCAAGCCCGCCAACATCCTGCTGGAGCCCACCGGAACGGGACGGCCGCGCCTGCGGCTGTCCGACTTCGGCATCTCCATGCGCAAGGGCGAGCCGCGCCTCACCGACGCCGACTTCATCGTGGGCACGCCCGGCTACTTCGCGCCCGAGCAGATGCAGGGCGCCGAACCGGACTTCACCGCGGACCTGTACGCCGTCGGACTCGTCGCGCTCTACCTGCTGACGGGGGAGAAGCCGGACGCGTTCGCCCTGCTGGACGACTACGAGCGGGCGGGCGGCATGCCGCCCGCACCGGCGCGGGTGCCGGCACCGCTGTGGCAGGTCGTGGGGACGCTGCTGCACCCGGACCCGCAGGACCGTTTCCGTACGGCCACCGGCGCCCGGAAGGCCCTGGCGGGCGCGGCGGAAGTGCTGGGCGGCGACGGTGCGGCCGCGGTGGAGGTGCGGGACCATCTCGGCCCGCTGCCGGAGGGGTTCGGGCCGGACGGCCCTCAAAGCGCCCGGCAGACGGCCAACGGTCGCGGCACGAACACGGCCTCGGACACCGGGAGCTACCACATCGCGCCGCCCCGGCCGGCTGCGCCGCCGACGGTCGCGCACAGCCCGACGCTCACCGCGGGGTACGGCGCACCGCAACCGGCCTCCGGCCCCACGGCCCCGCCCGCACCACCCGCAGCGGGACCGGCCGCCCGGCGGCCGGGGACACCCGTACGACGGCAGGGGCCGCCCGCGAAGATCGCGGTGCCGGTGCTGCTGGTGGCCCTGGTGTGCCTGGCCGTGGGCGTCTGGGCTCTCGCCGCCGCCTGAGCGCCCGCGCAGGGATGGGATGGGTGGGCGGGCGTTTCCACGGGTGACCGGCAGCCGGTGATCCCGCCGGTCAGCGGCGCAGCGGGGGTGGCGCGCCGAAACCCGCCGCGGGCCCGCCCGCAGACCCGCCCGCAGACCGGCGGGCGAGGCCCCACCACAGGGCCAGCCCGGCCAGCAGCAGCGTGCCGGTGCCCACGCCGGACCAGCCGACCACCGTCAGGGTGTCGCTGCGCCGCGCCGCCTGCGGCGTCAGCCCCTCCTCAGCCTGGTCCCGGTCGGCGTCACTCACCCCGAATCCCGCCGCGACGGGATCTCCGGCATAGTCCGGGGGGTCGCCCGGCTTCCCGACGAGTTCGGTGCGCAGCGTCACCGGAACCGTGCCGTCCACGAAACGGCCGAGGTCGGCGTGCGCGTGCACGGCCACGTAGTACCAGCCGGCGACGGACGCCGCGGCCACCTCGTCGTTGTATGCGTACCGGTGCCCGTACACCGCGGGCGGCGTACGGACCGGCACGGCCGCGGGGGCGTCCGCCTCGTACATGGCGCCCTCGCCCGCCACGTAGCCGCGAGCCGGGTTGTACACGGCGACCTGCACGCCGTCCGAGGTGTAAGCGGTCTCGTCGCCGGTCTTCGCCGTGCCGAACTCCGCGCTCAGCGCAAGCGACTGGCCCCAGTCGACCGGCACCCGGTAGAAACGGGTGCCGCCCGGTCGCAGCCGGTCCTTCCACACGCCTTCGCCCATGCCGGCCGCGTCGTTGAAGCCCGTGCCGCCCTCGAGCTGCCGCGCCGTGCCCGTCGGCAGACCGGGCGGCTCGGTCGGCAGGTCGCCGGTGTCCGGCGCCTCGGTCGACTTCAGGCTGTTCAGGCCCGGCTCGCTCATCAGACGCAGCTCGACCGGCCACGCGGCCCGGCCGGAGGCCGGGTCGCTCTCCCGGGTCACCGAGAGGTTGTAGACGCCGGCGGACTGGCACGCGCCGTCCGGCTCGGTGACACGGGCGACCCAGGCCGCGATCGGACGGGCGGCGCCGTTGCTGCCGAAGTCGGCCTCGCCCTCGCCGCAGGACGTGCCGTCGGCTCCCTCCAGCAGCACGCTGACGCCGTCGCCGTAGGCCACCTTTGAGCCCGCCTCCGGCAGCGCCGTGACCGAGATCCGGGGCTGCGACTCCGCGTCCAACTCGACGGTGTAGTACTTCTCCTCGCCCGGACCGATGTCGTCGGTGTAGATCCGGCCGGACGCCAGCCGCGGACCGTCGGCGCTGCTCCGCGCCCCGTCCACAGCCTGTGCATCCTCGGCCGTGCGGTACGCCGGCACGTCGCCCGCGTCCGCGACGGCGGCACCGCCCGGGAGGCCCGCCGTCACCCCCAGCACGACCGCGGTCGCGAGGGCCCGCGGGACGGCACGCCCCGCCACCCGCCCAGTGGTTCCCCGTCTCACCACACCACGCCCCCGCCTCTCGTTCACCACTTCCCGGCCCCGCGCCCCGCACCGCGTCTCGCGGGGCATGGACGACAAGGCCCCGCGCGCGGTTTCGCACCCGGGGCCTCGCGGACTACTGCTGTGGGGTCACACGCTCGTACCTGCAGGCACGGAGTCGGTCGCCTCCGTCCACAGATCCTGCTCGGCGCGGTCCGCCTGGATCTGGCGGTACACGAGGAGCCCGCCGACGGCGGCCAGTGCGACCAGGAGAAGCTTCTTCACCGCGCTACCTCGTCCTTCATAGACGTATGGGACCTTCTGGCGCCCGATGATACCCACACCGACCCCCGCGCCGACGGGAACACCCGCCGTGGCCCACCTCCCGCCGCAAAGCCCGGCCACCACGCCCTTCGCCCGGGCACACGACACGGAAGGCCCGGCACCTCCGGGGAGGTGCCGGGCCTTCCGACGTCGCGGTGGGGCTAACAGGACTTGAACCTGTGGCCTCATCCTTATCAGGGATGCGCTCTAACCATCTGAGCTATAGCCCCGCGCTGCACGGAAAGATTAGCGCACTGTGGGCCGTGCCCCAAAATCGGTTCCGGGGCCGGGCCGGCGCCGCGACGGCGGCGGGTCACTCGTCCTCGGCGAGAGTCACCTCGACGCCGCCGACGAAGCCCGCCGACAGGTTGTAGATGAACGCGCCCAGCGTGGCCAGCGCCGTCATCAGGACGACGTCGATGAGGGCCACGACGCCGGTGAACGTCAGCACCCGCGGCAGCGACAGGAAGCCCTGGAGATCGAACCCGTCGGACCCGTCGCTGGAGGTGGCCTCGCTTATGGTGCCGCCCACCGCCGCGAAGACGCCCATGGCGTCCATGACCATCCACAGCACGGCGACCGCGACCACGGTGCACAGCCCCAGGGCGATGGCCAGCAGGAAGCTGACCTTCATCACCGACCACGGGTCCAGCTTGGCCACCCGCAGCCGCGCCTTGCGTGTGCGCGGGACCGTACGCGCGCCCGTGCGGGGCTTGCGCAGACCGCCGGGGGCGTCTCCGTCGCCCTCCGCCTCCGCCCCCGCCGGGGCGTCGTACGCCCGCGGCGGGTGATGCGGCTGAACCTGCGGCTGCGGACCCGGCGGGGCCTGCGAGGGCTGCTGAGGATACGCCTGCTGGGGCTGGGCACCACTCACGCCTTACTCCTCGTCGCTCGACGTTGCCGGGGAACCGGCCGGACCATCGGCCGGTGACGCGTCGATCTCGGCGGTCCCGGTGGAAGCGGTGGAACCGGTGGCCGCCGCCTGCTCAGCGGCCTCCACGGCGGCGTCGACCACGGCCTCGACCTCCTCGGCCTCCCGACCGGCCTCGGCGTTGCGCGCCATGCCCACGACGGCGTCGCGCTTGCCCAGGTTGATCAGGGAGACGCCCATGGTGTCACGCCCGGTCTCCCGCACCTCGCTCACGCGGGTGCGGATCACGCCACCGCTGCGCGTGATGGCCAGGATCTCGTCACTCTCCTCGACCACCAGCGCACCGACCAGCTCACCGCGGTCCTCCACGATCTTCGCGGCCTTGATGCCCAGACCGCCGCGCCCCTGGACGCGGTAGTCGTCCACCGACGTGCGCTTTCCGTACCCGCCGTCGGTGGCGGTGAAGACGAAGGTACCGGCCCGCACGACGTTCATCGAGAGCAGTTCGTCGCCCTCGCGGAAACTCATGCCCTTCACACCGGACGTCGCCCGGCCCATCGGCCGCAGCGTGTCGTCGCTCGCCGTGAAGCGGATCGACTGCGCCTTCTTGCTGACCAACAGCAGGTCGTCGTCCGGGGAGACAAGCTCGGCGCCGATCAGTTCGTCGTCCCGGCCGTCGTCCATCTGCCGCAGGTTGACGGCGATGACGCCGCCGGAGCGCGGCGAGTCGTAGTCCTTCAGCGGAGTCTTCTTCACCAGGCCGGACTTGGTGGCCAGCACCAGATAGGGCACCGCCTCGTAGTCGCGGATCGCCAGGATTTCCGCGATCTGCTCGTCCGGCTGGAACGCGAGCAGGTTCGCCACGTGCTGGCCGCGCGCTTCGCGCCCGGCGTCGGGGAGCTCGTACGCCTTCGCCCGGTACACCCGGCCCTTGTTGGTGAAGAACAGCAGCCAGTGGTGCGTGGTGGAGACGAAGAAGTGGTCGACGATGTCGTCCTCGCGGAGCTTCGTGCCGCGCACGCCCTTGCCGCCGCGCTTCTGCGCCCGGTAGTCGTCGGTCTTCGTCCGCTTGACGTAGCCGCCACGCGTGATGGTGACGACGATGTCCTCCTCGGCGATCAGGTCCTCGATGGACATGTCGCCCTCGAAGGGCACCAGTTGGGTACGGCGGTCGTCGCCGTACTTGTCGACGATCGCGGTGAGTTCGGCACCGATGATCTCGCGCTGCCGGGCCGGCGAGGCCAGGATCGCGTTGTACTCGTCGATCTTCGCCTGGAGTTCGTCGTGCTCGGTGGTGATCTTCTGCCGCTCCAGCGCGGCCAGCCGGCGCAGCTGCATCTCCAGGATCGCGTTCGCCTGGATCTCGTCGATGCGCAGCAGGTCCATCAGGCCGCCGCGCGCCTCGTCCACGGTCTGGCTGCGGCGGATCAGCGCGATGACCTCGTCGATCGCGTCCAGCGCCTTCAGCAGACCCCGCAGGATGTGCGCCCGCTCCTCGGCCTTCCGCAGCCGGTACCGGGTACGCCGCACGATCACGTCGATCTGGTGCGTCACCCAGTGCCGGATGAACGCGTCCAGCGACAGCGTGCGCGGCACGCCCTCGACCAGCGCCAGCATGTTGGCGCTGAAGTTGGTCTGCAGGTCGGTGTGCTTGTACAGGTTGTTCAGCACGACCTTCGCGACCGCGTCCCGCTTCAGCACGATGACCAGGCGCTGCCCGGTGCGGGAGGACGTCTCGTCCCGGACGTCGGCGATGCCACCCACCCGGCCGTCCTTCACCAGGTCGGCGATCTTCAGCGCCAGGTTGTCCGGGTTCACCTGGTACGGCAGCTCGGTGACCACCAGGCACTGCCGGCCCTGGATCTCCTCCACCTCGACCACCGCGCGCATCGTGATCGAGCCCCGCCCGGTGCGGTACGCCTCCTCGATGCCCCTGCGGCCCACCACCAGCGCGCCGCTCGGGAAGTCCGGGCCCTTGATCCGCTCGATCAGCGCTTCGAGCAGCTCCTCGTTGCTCGCCTCCGGGTTCTCCAGGTACCACCGCGCACCCGAGGCGACCTCCCGCAGGTTGTGCGGCGGGATGTTCGTCGCCATACCGACCGCGATGCCCGCGCTGCCGTTGATCAGCAGGTTCGGGAAACGCGACGGCAGCACCGTCGGCTCCTGGTTGCGGCCGTCGTAGTTGTCCTGGAAGTCGACGGTCTCCTCGTCGATGTCCCGGAGCATCTCCATGGCCAGCGGCGCCATCTTGCACTCGGTGTACCGCATGGCCGCGGCCGGGTCGTTGCCCGGCGAACCGAAGTTGCCGTTCGAGTCGACCAGCGGCATCCGCATCGACCAGGTCTGCGCCAGGCGGACCAGGGCGTCGTAGATCGAGGTGTCACCGTGCGGGTGGTAGGTGCCCATCACGTCGCCCACCACGCGGGCGCACTTGTAGAAGCCGCGCTCCGGCCGGTAGCCGCCGTCGTACATCGCGTACAGCACCCGCCGGTGCACCGGCTTCAGGCCGTCGCGCACATCGGGCAGCGCACGCGACACGATCACGCTCATCGCGTAGTCGAGGTAGGAGCGCTGCATCTCCGTCTCGAGGCTCACCGGCTCCACACGGGCTCCGGCGGTCTCGTCGACGATCGCGCTCTCCACAGGCAGGTTGTGCGGCTCGGGAGGAAGATTCTCGTCGGCCATGCTTCGAAGTCAGTCCTTAACTAGCTACGGCGCGGGATGAGGAGGGGAGACAGCCGGGTCCAGCCGACTCAGATGTCGAGGAAGCGGACGTCCTTGGCGTTGCGCTGGATGAACGACCGCCGCGCCTCCACGTCCTCGCCCATCAGAATCGAGAACAGGTCGTCGGCCGCGGCCGCGTCGTCCAGCGTGACCTGGCGCAGGACGCGGTGGTCCTGGTCCATGGTGGTCACCCGCAGCTCCTCGGCGTTCATCTCGCCCAGACCCTTGAAGCGCTGGATCGAGTCGTCCTTGATCCGCTTGCCCTGCTCGCGGCCGAGCTGGATCAGCTTGTCGCGCTCCCGGTCGGAGTACGCGTACTGGTGCTCGTCCCGGCCCCATTTGACCTTGTAGAGCGGCGGCTGCGACAGGAAGACGTGGTTCTCCTCGACCAGCGGCCGCATGAAGCGGAACAGCAGCGTCAGCAGCAGCGTGTTGATGTGCTGGCCGTCGACGTCGGCGTCCGCCATCAGGATGATCTTGTGATAGCGGAGCCTGCTGATGTCGAAGTCCTCGTGGATGCCGGTACCGAAGGCCGAGATCAGCGCCTGCACCTCGGCGTTCTGCAGCACCTTGTCGATGCGCGCCTTCTCCACGTTGAGGATCTTGCCGCGGATCGGGAGGATCGCCTGGTACTGCGGGTCGCGGCCCGACTTCGCGCTGCCGCCCGCGGAGTCGCCCTCCACGATGAAGATCTCGCACTTCGCCGGGTCGTTGGACTGGCAGTCCGACAGCTTGCCCGGCAGCGACGCCGTCTCCAGCAGACCCTTGCGGCGGGTCAGGTCGCGCGCCTTGCGCGCCGCCACCCGCGCCGTCGCCGCCTGGATGCCCTTGCGGATGATGTCCGCGGCCTCGTTCGGGTTCCGGTCCAGCCAGTCGGTGAGCTGCTCGTGCACGATGCGCTGCACGAAGGTCTTCGCCTCCGTGTTGCCCAGCTTCGTCTTCGTCTGGCCCTCGAACTGCGGCTCGCTCAGCTTGATCGAGATGATCGCCGTCAGGCCCTCACGGATGTCCTCGCCCGTGAGGTTGTCGTCCTTCTCCCGCAGCAGCTTCCGGTCCCGCGCGTACCGGTTGATCAGACCGGTCATCGCCGCGCGGAAACCCTCCTCGTGCGTACCGCCCTCGTGCGTGTGGATGACGTTCGCGAAGGAGTACACACCCTCGCTGTACTGGCTGTTCCACTGCATCGCGATGTCGAGGGACAGCTGACGCTCCGCGTCCTCCGCCTCGAACTCGATGATCGTCGGATGCACCGGCTCACCCTTGCGCGAGTTCAGGTGCTTCACGAAATCCGCGATGCCGCCCTCGTAGTGGTACCGGACGGCGTTCTGGTTGCCCTCCTCGTCGACGTGCTCCTTGCGCTCGTCGCGCAGCGAGATCGTCACACCCTTGTTGAGGAAGGCCATCTCCTGGAAACGCCGGGCCAGCGTCTCGAACGAGTAGTCCGTCGTCTCGAAGATGTCCCCGTCGGCCCAGAAGGTGACCGAGGTACCGGTCTCCTCCGTCGCCTCGTTCTTCTGCAGCGGCGCGGTGGGCAGACCCAGCTTGTAGTCCTGCGTCCAGCGGTAGCCGTCCGTCCGGACCTCGACCGCGACCTTCGTGGACAGCGCGTTCACCACGGACACGCCCACACCGTGCAGACCGCCGGAGACCGCGTACCCGCCGCCCCCGAACTTGCCGCCCGCGTGCAGCACCGTGAGCACGACCTCCACGGCCGGCTTCCCCTCCGACGGCACGATGCCGACCGGGATGCCGCGCCCGTTGTCGACGACCCGCACACCGCCGTCGGCGAGCAGCGTCACGTCGATGGTGTCGGCATGACCCGCCAGCGCCTCGTCGACCGAGTTGTCGACGACCTCCTGCACGAGGTGATGCAGACCACGTTCACCGGTCGACCCGATGTACATGCCCGGACGCTTACGGACCGCGTCCAGACCCTCGAGGACGGTGATCGCACTCGCGTCGTACGACGGCGGAACGGGCCCCTCACTGGGCCCGGCCGCCGGGATCTCCTCCACGGCGCCGGTCTCGGACGTGTTGCTCTGGTTCTCCTTGCCGGGATCGGCCACGAAGCGCCCTTTCTGGCACAGCACAGGCCGTCTCCGGGGCATGGCGGAGCGGCTGCGATGTTCGACGATTTCCGCAACGGGGCGGCTTGCCCTCCAGTGTACCGGTGGCTCGGACATGAATGGTGGTTTGCCGGTGCCTGAGTTCCCACGTGCCGCCCTCAATCGCCATCCGGCGACTCCCCATATGCGGACCGGGGGGCCGGGAGGCTCACAGCGGCACTCAGCGCTTCGGGCCGTCACCAACCGTCGCAGCCCCGCACACCCGCCTCCACACCCGTGCGCAGAGCCGCCCTCACGCCCGCGCGGACGGACGCGCGCACGGACGCTCCCGCACGCCTATCCGTAGGTGTCGCGCGGCCCACGACTCCCCGGAGCGCGCAGCGGCCCGTACCGCGGAGCCGGCGCCTGAGGGCCCCGCACCTTGATCACGCGCACGGTGCCGTGCCCGAGATCCTCGTTCAGCCGCGCCACCAGACTCGGCGCCAGCAACCGCAACTGCGTCGCCCACGCCGTCGAGTCGCACGCCACCAGCAGCGCGCGCTCCTCCTCGTCGTACCGCACCGGCTCGCAGTGCTGCGCCACCTGCGGCCCCACCAGCTGCGGCCAGCGGCCCATCACCCCGCCCACCGCCGCCGGCGCCTCCCAGCCCCGCTCGGTGATCAGGGAACTCACCGCACGCCCCAGCGGCATCGGGTCCCGGCCGTCCCGCCCCGCGCCCGACCGCACGCCGCCCCGGCGACCCTGCTTCCGCTGCTGCGCCGCCGCGCCACGGGCCTTCGCCTGCTCCTTCGCCGCACGCAGCGCCACCCGCGCCAGATCCACACCCGTCGGCTCGGCAGCCGCCGGCTTCGGCACCGCCTGCCCCTCGTCCGGCTCCCGCGCGGGCTCCCGCTCTTGTGCGGCAGCCCGCTCCTGCGCGCCGTCCGCGCCCTGCGGACTCACCGCCGGACCACCTCCCCCTCGGCCACCGCGAAACGCGCGCCCGACAGCACCGCGGGCACATCCTCCTCCACGGCCGCCGTCACCAGCACCTGCTCACCCGGCGCCACCAGCTCCGCCAGCCGCGCCCGGCGCTTCACGTCCAGCTCCGCGAACACGTCGTCCAGTACCAGCACCGGCTCGTTTCCCTCCCCGCGCAGCAGCTCGTACGACGCCAGGCGCAGCGCCAGCGCGCAACTCCACGACTCACCGTGGCTCGCGTAGCCCTTCGCCGGCATCCGCCCCAGCTTCAGCAGCAGGTCGTCCCGGTGCGGACCGGCGAGAGTCACGCCGCGCTCGATCTCCCGCTTCCGCGCCTCGCCCAGCGCGGCCAGCAGCCCCGCCTCCAGCTCCTCCCGCGCACCGGCACCCTCCGAGAGCCTGCCCTCCACCGACGGGCCGCGGTACTCCAGCGACACCGGCCCGCCGCCGGGCGCCAGCTGCTCGTACGCCTTGTCCGCCAGCGGCTGCAGCGCGGCCACCACCTCCAGCCGCCGCGCCAGCAGCTCGGCCCCCGCCCGGGCCAGATGCTGATCCCACACATCGAGCGTCGACAGGTCCGCGCCCCGCCCGCCGTGCCGCCGCGCCATCGCCGCCGACTTCAACAGGCTGTTGCGCTGCTTCAGCACCCGCTCGTAGTCCGACCGCACGCCCGCCATGCGCGGCGACCGCGCCGTGACCAGCTCGTCCAGGAAGCGGCGCCGCTCCCCCGGATCGCCCTTCACCAGGGCCAGATCCTCCGGCGCGAACAGCACCGTACGCAGAATGCCCAGCACGTCCCGCGGCCGCACCTGCGAGGACCGATTGATCCGCGCGCGGTTCGCCCTCCCCGGGTTCAGCTCCAGCTCCACGAGCTGCTGCCGCTCCCCCTGACGCACCTGCGCCCGGACGACGGCCCGCTCCGCGCCGATCCGCACCAGCGGCGCGTCCGACGACACCCGGTGGCTGCCCAGCGTCGCCAGATAGCCGACGGCCTCCACCAGGTTGGTCTTGCCCTGGCCGTTCGGGCCGACGAACGCCGTCACCCCCGGGTCGAGAGAGACCTCGGCCCGGGGGTAGCTGCGGAAGTCGGCCAGCGACAGATGCGTGACATGCACAGCTGTGGACTACTTCTTGCTGCTCTCCACCGCGTGACCGCCGAACTGGTTGCGCAGCGCGGCGATCATCTTCATCTGCGGGGAGTCGTCCTGCCGGGAGGAGAACCGGGCGAAGAGCGAGGCGGTGATCGCCGGCAGCGGCACCGCGTTGTCGATCGCGGCCTCCACCGTCCAGCGGCCCTCGCCGGAGTCGGCGGCGTAACCGCGCAGGGCGGCCAGGTGCTCGTCGTCGTCAAGGGCCTTGACCGCCAGATCCAGCAGCCAGGAGCGGATGACCGTGCCCTCCTGCCAGGAACGGAAGACCTCGCGCACGTCGGTGACCGAATCCACCGCCTCCAGCAGCTCCCAGCCCTCGGCGAAGGCCTGCATCATGGCGTACTCGATGCCGTTGTGGACCATCTTCGCGAAGTGGCCGGCGCCCACCTTGCCCGCGTGGACCGAACCGAAGTCCCCCTCCGGCTTCAGGGCGTCGAAGACCGGCTGCACCTTAGCGACGTGGTCGGCGTCGCCGCCGTACATCAGCGCGTAGCCGTTCTCCAAGCCCCAGACGCCGCCGGAGACGCCGCAGTCGACGAACCCGATGCCCTTCGCCGCCAGCTCCCCGGCGTGCTTCTCGTCGTCCGTCCAGCGTGAGTTGCCGCCGTCGACCACGACGTCGCCGGGGGAGAGCAGCTCGGCCAGCTCGTCGATGGTGGACTGGGTCGCCCCTCCGGCCGGGACCATCACCCACACGACCCGCGGGCCCTTCAGCTTGGCCACCAGCTCCTCGAGGCTGTGGACGTCCGCGATGTCCGCGTTGCGGTCGTAACCGACGACGGTGTGGCCGGCGCGGCGGATGCGCTCACGCATGTTGCCGCCCATCTTGCCGAGACCGACGAGACCGAGCTCCATCTGTGCGCCTCTCCTCATGTTCTCCGTGCGCTTCGTACCCGGGTACGAGCCTACGCCCGAGGGGGCGTGCACAGCTGTGGGCACCGCCGCTCACCTGGCCCGACGCGTGGCGCCCCCGGAGGACCGCCACAACTCGCCGCACTCCGCCGCGCCGCGGCCGCGTACGGCGAGTCCCCGAGCGACTCAGCCGCTCAGCCGCTCAGCCTCACCGGCATGATCAGGTACTTGTACGCGTCGTCCGCTTCCACGTCCTTCGCCGGGCGACCGCTGAGCAGCGCCGGCTTGGTGGAGGTGGTGAAGGAGAGCTGGGCCACCGGGGAGTCGATGGCGCTCAGGCCCTCGAGCAGGAAGCCCGGGTTGAAGGCGATCGAGATGTCGTCGCCCTCCAGGTCGGCGTCCACCCGCTCCACAGCCTGTGCGTCGTCGCTCGAACCGGCCTCCAGCGTGAGGACGCCCTGCTCGAAACTGAGCCGCACCGGGGTGTTGCGCTCGGCGACCAGCGCGACGCGCTTCACCGCCTCGACGAACGCCGCCGTCTCGATCACCGCGACGGAGTTGAACTCCGTCGGGAACAGCGTCCGGTACTTGGGGAGGTCGCCCTCCAGCAAGCGGGTCGTCGTCCGCCGCCCGGAGCCCTCGAAGCCGATCAGGCCCTCACCGGAACCGGAACCGGAGAGAGCCAGGGACACGTGGTCCCCGCCGCTGAGCGACTTCGCGGTGTCCAGCAGCGTCTTCGCGGGGACCAGCGCGACGGCGGAGGTCTCCGGCACCTCCGGCTTCCACAGGAACTCGCGGACCGCGAAGCGGTAGCGGTCGGTGGAGGCCAGGGTGACGGTGTCGCCCTCGATCTCGATCCGCACACCGGTGAGCACCGGCAGGGTGTCGTCGCGCCCGGCCGCGATGGCGACCTGGGCCACGGCGGCGGCGAAGACCTCGCCCGGCACCGTGCCGGTGGCGGTCGGCATCTCCGGCAGCGAGGGGTATTCGTCCACCGGCAGCGTGTGCAGGGTGAACCGCGACGAGCCGCAGACCACGGTGGCCCGTACGCCGTCGGTGGAGATCTCGACCGGACGATTCGGCAGCGAGCGGCAGATGTCGGCGAGCAGCCGGCCGGAGACCAGGACCGTGCCCTCCTCCTCGACCTCGGCCTCCACCGAGACGCGGGACGAGACCTCGTAATCGAAGCCGGAAAGGCTGAGGGAGCCGTCCTCGGTCTTCAGGAGCAGGCCGGCGAGTACTGGCACCGGCGGACGGGCGGGGAGGCTCTTGGCGGTCCACGCCACCGCCTCCGCGAGTACATCGCGCTCTACCCGGATCTTCACCTTCAGCCGCCTCCTGCTCTTGCTGCTGGCCTCCTGTCGGCCCCTTGCCGTGTCCCAGTCTGACGCACCGCACCGACAGTCGGAGCCCTCGTGGGTCAACTCGTCGCCAGGTGGGTAGGACTCCGTCGCCCCGAGTTGTGCACAGCACCCGCTTCGAAACGAATCTCGCTCTCTCTAAGGGGAGTCGTAGTAGTAGGGGCTGTGGAAACCGGGGATAACTCGGTCTTCGCAGGTCAGCGCCCAGATTTTGTCCACGTCGCCTGTGGGCGGGGCGGTGGACGAACGGGGGGTGGCTGTGGACGCCGCGAACTTCCCCACAGCCCGCCCACAGCCCGGACCGACTTCTCAACAGCCGCGCCCACAGGAATCGCCGACTTCTCCACACGGGTCGGTGGCCGATCGGTGTGAGCCGATTCACTCGTGGCGGTGAGCAGGCGCGTCGTGTTGCCGAACAGTGGACAGAGGTGTGGACAGGCTGGGGACAAGTCACCTCTTCCTGTGGGCGGGCAGTGGACAAGTCGGCGGCCGTCACACGGAGCGCCGGACGGTCCACATCCTGTGGAGTCCCCGCGTCCACAGTTCCACAGGCGCCTGACCTCCTCGGACGGCTGCCGACGCTCCGCAGCTGTGGAGAGGATCTGGACAACTCTGCGGTCCCCAGGGTGTGGACGCCGGGTGGGCGGCATTTCTGTGGAGCGAGCGGCCTGCGGGGAGGGAAATCGAACAGCAGGTGGCGCGCCGGGGACGCCGGAGTGCCACCCCGAGGACGACCCCGCACCCTGCTCGGACGTGCCGAGAGGCCCCGGGAACGACGAGAGGCGTCCTCGGAACGTGTTCCGGGGACGCCTCGTGGGCAGCGGGCCGAGGAGCGGGAGTCAGCCGTTCTTGATGCGGTTGGTGAGCTCGGTGACCTGGTTGTAGATGGACCGCCGCTCCGCCATCAGCGCGCGGATCTTGCGGTCGGCGTGCATCACGGTCGTGTGGTCGCGGCCGCCGAACTGGGCACCGATCTTGGGCAACGAGAGATCGGTGAGCTCCCGGCACAGGTACATGGCGATCTGCCGGGCCGTCACCAGGACCCGGCTGCGGGAGGAGCCGCAGAGATCGTCCACCGAGAGTCCGAAGTAGTCGGCGGTGGACGCCATGATGTCGGTGGCGGTGATCTCCGGGGCCGCGTCCTCGCCGCCCGGGATCAGGTCCTTGAGGACGATCTCGGTGAGCCCCAGGTCCACCGGCTGCCGGTTCAGACTGGCGAAGGCGGTCACGCGGATCAGCGCCCCCTCCAGCTCCCGGATGTTGCGGGAGATGCGGGACGCGATGAACTCCAGCACCTCCGGCGGAGCATTGAGCTGCTCCTGCACGGCCTTCTTCCGGAGGATCGCGATGCGCGTCTCCAGCTCCGGCGGCTGCACGTCCGTGATTAGGCCCCACTCGAAGCGGTTGCGGAGCCGGTCCTCCAGCGTGACCAGGGCCTTCGGCGGCCGGTCGGAGGACAGCACGATCTGCTTGTTCGCGTTGTGCAGCGTGTTGAAGGTGTGGAAGAACTCCTCCTGCGTCGACTCCTTGTCCGCGAGGAACTGCACGTCGTCGACGAGCAGGATGTCCATGTCCCGGTACCGCTTGCGGAACGCGTCGGCCTTGCCGTCGCGGATCGAGTTGATGAACTCGTTGGTGAACTCCTCGGAGCTCACGTACCGCACCCGGGTGCCGGGGTAAAGGCTGCGGGCGTAGTGACCGATGGCGTGCAGCAGGTGCGTCTTGCCCAGACCGGACTCGCCGTAGATGAACAACGGGTTGTACGCCTTGGCGGGCGCCTCGGCGACGGCCACCGCCGCCGCGTGCGCGAACCGGTTGGACGCACCGATGACGAACGTGTCGAAGAGGTACTTCGGGTTCAGCCGCGCGGTCGGCTCACCGGGACCCGTCGCGGGCGCCGGCTGCGCGGCCAGCGGGCCGGGTGCTCCCGACGGGGCGGGCAGCTGGGGCGGACCGTCGTAGCGTGCGGCGGGTGGCCTGCCCGGTACGGGTGCACCGCCGTCCCCGGCCGGACGCGGGGTCCACGGCCCGGCCGACGGCTCGGCGTGCCGGGCATGGTGCTGCGGCGGGCTCTGCGGGTGGGCGGCGTGGCCCGCGGGGTTGCCGGGGCCGCCGGGGCCTGGAGCGCCGGGGTGAGGACCCTGCTGGTCGTAGGGCTCGTAGCCGGGCTGCCGGGCATGGTGGCCCCGCTGGGCATGCTGTGGGTCGTGGCCCCCGCGGTGGGGGTCGTAACCCTGCGGGTCGTAGTCGCGCGACTCGTAGTCCCGCTGCTGGTCGTAGTCGGGCCGCTCGTACTCCTGCTGCTCGTACGGGTGCGGCGCGCGCTGCCGGCCCGGGTAGCTGTGGTGCGGCTGCTGCCAGCCGGAAGGATGGTGCTGTTGCGGCTGGTGCTGCTGAGGCGGGGGCGGCGGCTGCGTCCGGGGGGCCTGCGGATAGTCCGGATAGGCCGGGCGCGGGCTGGGAAGCTGCGGGGCCTCGTACCCCTCCGGTGATCCGGGCTCGTCCTCGGCCGGCGGTGCAGGCGGGGCGGGGGGCGTCGCCGGTCCGGTCACCGTGATCGCCAGCCGGATGGGCTGCTGGCACTCGCGACTGAGTGCGTCACTGATCAGCGGGGAGAGGCGGCCCTCCAGCACCCCCTTGGCGTACTCGTTCGGCACGCCGAGCAGCGCGGTGCCGGACACCAGCACCAGCGGCTGGCAGTCCTTGAGCCACCGCTGGTCCTTCGCTTCGACTCCCTGCCCGTCGGAGAGGAGCTGGTCGAGGACGCGTGGCCACACTGCGGCAAGATCGGCAGGTAGGTCAGCCACGGGCACGCTCTCTCATTCGCTGGGTGGTTCTCGGCGGTCGGCTGCGGTTCCGGTCCGGCTCGGAACGAAAGACGAGATCCCGCGAATGTGTGATTCTCGGGATGGTCGGGAAGGAAAGGAAGTTCGGCCACGGTAGCCACGCCGACCTGCCACGTTCAAGTCGTTGTCCACAGGCTGTGCACGAGTGGCGCAAGGCGGGTGGGTGCGGCTGGTCCGTACGGGTGGTGGGCGAGGGTGTGGGAGCGTGTCGGCCGGGGAAGAGTGCTGGTTTGACCGGAGGCTGCGCGCCCGCGTACCGTATCGAGGTCGAGTTGTCGACGGCTGCTGCCGCCTGCCTCCGATGGGCATGACGAAGCGGTGCACACTCGGGCGTTGCGAGCTACTCGTGGGCGCACGGTGACAGCCGGTCGGCGCCCCACACCCGTCTCGCAGAGACCGAGCCTCCCTGGAGCCCCGAGTGAGCAAGCGCACCTTCCAGCCGAACAACCGCCGCCGCGCGAAGACCCACGGCTTCCGGCTGCGCATGCGGACCCGCGCCGGTCGTGCCATCGTCGCGAACCGCCGCAGCAAGGGCCGCGCCCGCCTGTCGGCCTGACGCCGTACCCTCAGGTCCATGACGTGCTGCCTTCCGAGCACCGGCTGAGGCGGCGCGAGGATTTCGCGACCGCGGTACGACGAGGACGCAGGGCCGGGCGCCCGCTCCTCGTGGTGCATCTCTTCCGCGGTCACCGCGACACCGACGACCCGCGCGAGGTGGGGGGAACGCTCCCCCCGGCCCGCGCGGGTTTCGTCGTGAGCAAGGCCATCGGCGGCGCGGTCGTACGCAACCTCGTGAAGCGTCGTCTGCGTCACCTCATACGGTGCCGCCTCGGTTCGCTTCCCGCGGGTAGCCTGGTGGTGGTACGGGCGCTGCCCGGTGCGGGAGACGCGAGCCACGACCAACTGGCCCGCGACCTGGACACCGCGTTGCAGCGGCTGCTGGGAGCCAAGCCGTGAAGTATCCGCTGCTGTTGTTGATCAAGGTCTACCAGTGGACGATCAGCCCACTGCTGGGCCCGGTCTGCCGGTACTACCCGTCGTGTTCGCACTACGGGTACGGCGCGATCGACCGGCACGGAGCGGTGAAGGGCACGGCGCTCACCGCGTGGCGCATCCTGCGCTGCAACCCGTGGTCACCCGGTGGCGTCGACCATGTTCCCGCCCGGAAGCGTCCGGTGTGGCATCAGTGGCTGCGCAGCCGCTGGCAGCAGCACCGGTCCCAGTCCCATGCCCAAGGAGCCTGATTCGTGGACACGATCGATTCGATCCTCGGTCCTCTGTATACCGCTGTTTCCTGGATCATCGTCCAGTTCCACAAGCTGTACAGCATCCCGTTCGGGGAGGCCAGCGGGTGGTCCTGGGGTCTGTCGATCATGTCGCTGGTGATCGTGATCCGGATCGCGCTGATCCCGCTCTTCGTGAAGCAGATCAAGTCGACGCGGAACATGCAGGCGCTCCAGCCGAAGATGAAGGCGATCCAGGAGCGGTACAAGAGCGACCGGCAGCGTCAGTCCGAAGAGATGATGAAGCTGTACAAGGAGACGGGTACCAACCCGCTCTCCAGCTGCCTGCCGATCCTGGCGCAGTCACCGTTCTTCATCGCGCTCTACCAGGTGCTGAACAAGATCGCGAACGACCAGAACGTCGGCGTGATGAAGGGCGACCTGGTCGAGCAGGCGCGTACGGCGAAGATCTTCGGGGCACCAATCGCGGCGTCGTTCATGGACACGGCGGCCGAGGTGCGCGACCTGGCGGCCAACCTCACCGATGTGCGGGTCGTCACGGTCATCATGATCCTTCTGATGTCGGCGTCGCAGTTCTTCACGCAGCGCCAGCTGATGACCAAGAACGTCGACCTGACGGTCAAGACGCCGTTCATGCAGCAGCAGAAGATGCTGATGTACATCTTCCCGGTCATGTTCGCCGTCTTCGGCATCAACTTCCCCGTCGGTGTCCTGGTGTACTGGCTGACCACCAACGTGTGGACGCTGGGCCAGCAGATGTACGTGATCAAGCGCAACCCGACGCCGGGCAGCATCGCCTTCCAGCAGCGTCAGGACAAGCTGCGCGCCAAGGGCAAGATCAAGGAGGACCCGGCCGAGGTCGAGGCGAAGCGCGCCGTCGAGGAGGCCCGGGCCAACCGCACTCAGCCGAAGCGCCAGAGCAAGTCGCGGCGGTCCTCCGCCGGCGCTCAGCAGCAGCCCGCGGTGAAGAAGACCGCCGGTGCCACGAAGGCCGCGGGAGGCCAGGGCGGCGGTGGCCAGAAGTCCGCATCCGGTGGCCGCAAGCCCCAGCAGGCGCACGGCAAGAAGAAGCCCCAGTCCGCGAAGACCAAGAAGTAAGAACAGGAGTCCATCAGTGACGGACACGACCGCCGCAGAGGGCACCGACACCCTGTCCCGTCTGGAGCAGGAAGGCGAGATCGCAGCCGACTACCTCGAGGGGCTGCTCGACATCGCCGACCTGGACGGTGACATCGACATGGACGTGGAGGCCGACCGTGCCGCCGTCTCCATCATCGGTGACGGCCCCGTGCGCGACCTGCAGAAGCTGGTGGGCCGGGACGGCGAGGTGCTGGAGGCGCTTCAGGAGCTGACCCGGCTGGCCGTGCACCGGGAGACCGGTGACCGGAGCAGGCTGATGCTGGATGTCGCAGGCTTCAGGGCGCGGAAGCGTGAGGAGCTCACCGAGGTCGGTACCAAGGCCGCCGAGGACGCCAAGGGATCCGGCGAGCCGGTGAAGCTGCGCCCCATGTCGCCGTTCGAGCGCAAGGTCGTGCACGACGCGGTCGCCGCCGCCGGTCTGCGCAGCGAGTCCGAGGGCGAGGAGCCGCAGCGCTGCGTGGTCGTGCTGCCGTGAACGAGCAGCCCTCCGAGACGGAGGAACTCGGCGAGGCACCGGAGGCGGCGCGGAAGTACTTCGGTGACCGTTTCGGGGACGCTGTGCGCTACGGCGAGCTGCTGGCCGACGTCGGTGTGCGGCGCGGACTGATCGGCCCGCGGGAGGTGCCGCGGCTCTGGGAGCGGCACCTGCTCAACTGCGCGGTGCTCTCCGAGGTCGTTCCGGGCGGCGTGACCGTATGCGATGTGGGCTCCGGTGCGGGGCTTCCGGGCATTCCGCTGGCGCTGGTACGCCCGGATCTGCGGATCACCCTGCTCGAACCACTGCTGCGGCGGACCACGTTCCTCCAGGAAGCAGTGGAACTGCTGGGCCTCGACCACGTCACGGTCGTGCGCGGTCGGGCCGAGGAGGTCCTCGGCACGCTGAAGCCCGTCCACGTGGTGACCGCGCGTGCGGTCGCACCCCTCGACCGGCTCGCCGGCTGGGGGGTGCCGCTGCTGCGGCCGTACGGGGAAATGCTGGCGCTCAAGGGGGACACGGCTGCGGAGGAGCTGAAAGGAGCGCGTGCCGCCTTGCAGAAGCTCGGTGTCGTGGAGACCTCGGTGGTCCAGGTGGGCGAGGGTGTGGTCGATCCACTCTCCACCGTGGTGCGCGCCGAGGTCGGGGAGAGCCCTGGCGGGATCCGGTTCGCGGCCAAGCGGGCGAAGGCGGCACGGGGGAAGCGGCGCCGGTAGTCCGGGTAGAGGCGTCCGGTTACGCCTAAAAGCGCCAAAGCATACGCATTGCGGAGTGTCGTCCACGGTGCTGCCGCAGGCGGCGGCATCGTGTTTCACGTGAAACGACGCTCGCTGTTGCAGGGAATCATCAGCCGTGGTCGTGCGGCCGCCACTCCACGTGACCGCAAGCCGCTGGACGACCGTTCCGCACCCTCGGAGTCGCCTCCGACGGCGGATTCATCCACAGGTAAGCGGGGCTCGCTGGTTCACGACCCCGAAGACATGGCAGTCTGTGAAGCTCACGAAGGTACTGCCGAGGAGAGTGAACCGTTGCGGTCCGACGCCAACCTCGCGGGGCCGATGGCCGACCCGGTCCCCGGTCCCCGTACCGAGTCCGGGGATGTTTCACGTGAAACCCCGCCCCCGATGGATGTGTCGTCCGGCTATGAGGGTGACCCCTCCGCTCCGGTCGGCCGGGCGGCGCAGCAGGCCGTCGAAGCGATGACCCGCGCCGGCGAAGGACTACCGAGGCCGGAGCAGACCCGTGTGATGGTGGTCGCCAACCAGAAGGGCGGCGTGGGGAAGACGACCACGACGGTGAACTTGGCGGCCTCGCTCGCGCTGCACGGGGCTCGCGTGCTGGTGATCGACCTCGACCCCCAGGGCAACGCTTCGACCGCATTGGGGGTCGACCACCACTCGGAAGTGCCCTCCATCTACGACGTTCTGGTGGACAGCAAGCCGTTGTCCGACGTGGTGCAGCCGGTCCCGGACATCGAGGGACTCTTCTGCGCACCCGCCACCATCGATCTCGCCGGTGCGGAGATCGAGCTGGTGTCGCTGGTCGCGCGGGAGAGCAGACTGCAACGGGCCATCTCCGCCTACGAGCAGCCGCTCGACTACGTGCTGATCGACTGCCCTCCGTCGCTGGGGCTGCTCACGGTCAACGCATTGGTCGCCGGTGCCGAGGTGGTCATCCCGATCCAGTGCGAGTACTACGCGCTGGAAGGGCTTGGACAGCTACTGCGGAACGTGGAGTTGGTCCGTGGTCACCTCAACCCGGACCTTCATGTCTCCACCATCATCCTCACCATGTACGACGGCCGTACCCGACTGGCCTCTCAGGTGGCGGACGAGGTGCGCACTCACTTCGGCAAGGAGGTGCTGCGGACCAACATCCCGCGGTCGGTCCGGATCTCCGAGGCTCCCAGCTACGGTCAGACGGTCCTGACCTACGACCCCGGGTCCAGTGGCTCCCTCTCCTACCTCGAGGCGGCCCGCGAGATCGCGCTGCGGGATCCGCGCGCGCAGCAGAACCAGTCAGCACAACAGCACGGCATGCCGGAGGGGACGCAGTGAGCGATCGACGTAGAGGACTGGGGCGTGGACTCGGCGCACTCATCCCCGCTGCCCCGCAGAGCGGTGAGCCCACCGAGCGTCCCACGGTGAGCGGCAACGGCGCGACGTCCCCGACGGCGGTCCCCCTGCTGCCCTCCGAGCGCGGTGTGGCGGCTGCCAAGGCGGCATCGCGCGCGGACGGGGAGGATGCACGGCATCTCAACGGCGGCGCCGGGGAGCCCGCGAGTGCCGGTGCGGCACAGGCCGAAGGGGTCGAGGGTGTTCCCACCGGTGCCCACTTCGCCGAGCTACCGCTGGACGCCATCACGCCCAACCCGCGGCAGCCGCGGGAGGTGTTCGACGAGGACGCCCTCGCCGAACTGGTCACCTCGATCAAAGAGGTCGGTCTTCTCCAGCCCGTCGTCGTACGTCAGTTGGGACCGGAGCGGTACGAGCTCATCATGGGTGAGCGGCGCTGGCGAGCCTGCCGGGAAGCCGGTCTGGAGGCCATTCCGGCGATCGTGCGCGCGACGGAGGACGAGAAGCTTCTCCTGGACGCGCTGCTGGAGAACCTGCACCGCGCGCAACTGAACCCCTTGGAGGAGGCGGCGGCGTACGACCAGCTGCTGCGCGACTTCACGTGCACGCACGACCAGCTCGCCGACCGCATCGGGCGGTCGCGCCCTCAGGTGTCCAACACCCTGCGTCTACTCAGGCTTTCGCCGCCGGTGCAGCGCAGGGTGGCTGCGGGCGTGCTCTCGGCCGGCCACGCACGCGCCCTGCTGTCCGTGGACGATGGCGAGGAGCAGGACCGGCTGGCCCATCGCATTGTGGCCGAAGGGCTCTCGGTCCGTGCGGTCGAGGAGATCGTGACCCTTATGGGGTCGAAGCCGAAGTCTTCGGGGCGTGCCAAGGGGCCCAGGGCCGGCAAGCGGCTTTCCCCGGCCCTGGACCACCTCGCCGGGCGCCTGTCGGACCGCTTCGAGACCCGGGTGAAGGTCGATCTGGGGCAGAAGAAGGGCAAGATCGTCGTCGAGTTCGCCTCAATGGAGGACCTGGAGCGCATTCTGGGTCAGTTCGCTCCGGGTGAGGGGCGGATGCTCAGCGAGCAGTTGGCGCACCGCGAGAGCGTCGAGGGCGCCGAGAGCGAGGGAGACGCCGAGGACGTGTGAGCGGTCGCTGCCGCTCTTTCTGCTGATACCGGACGAATCGACGCCCCATGGATACGATGTGTCCATGGGGCGTCAGCTTGTTCCGCTCACGCTGGACAACCTTCCGGATCTGCCGAAGCGCTGCCGTGGCTGCGTCTTCTGGGAGTTGGATCCGGTCAGCGGTGAGGCCGCCGTCAAGGCCGGGCATCCGGATCTGGAGAAGGAGGCCTGGATCTCCGCGGTCCTGCTGGAGTGGGGGTCGTGCGGCCGGGTCGTCTATGTCGACGAGGTGCCGGTCGGTTTCGTGTTGTACGCGCCGCCGGCCTATGTGCCGCGTTCGACGGCCTTTCCGACGAGTCCGGTGTCGCCGGACGCGGTGCAGCTGATGACCGCCTCGCTGCTGCCCGGTTACCAGGGGCAAGGGCTGGGACGGGTGATGGTGCAGACGGTGGTCAAGGACGTCCTGCGCCGCGGGTTCAAGGCGATCGAGGCGTTCGGGGACGCCGGCTGGACGGAGCCTGCCTGTGTTATGCCGGCCGAGCACCTGCTGGCCGTCGGCTTCAAGACCGTGCGGCCGCACCCGAGGTTTCCGCGGCTGCGGCTGGAGCTGCGCTCGACCGTGTCGTGGAAGGCCGATGTGGAACGGGCACTCGATCAGTTGCTGGGGGCGGTGCAGAAGGAGCCGGCTCTGCGGCCCCTCTGACGGCGCCACCTGGCTGTGGTCCAGCACGTGAGGGCATGTTTCACGTGAAACACCTGCGGGCCGTCACGCCGGTGATCGGTGTGGCGGCCCGCAGCGGGTTCTGGGGCGTTCAGCCGATGTAGTCGGCCAGGTCGCGCTCGATGGCGGCTTTCGGCTTGGCGCCGACGATCGTCTTGACGACCTCGCCGCCCTTGTACACGTTCATCGTCGGGATCGACATGATGCCGTACTTGGCGGCCACGCCCGGGTTCTCGTCGATGTTGAGCTTGACCACGGTGAGCTTCGCACCGTGCTCCTCGGCGATCGCCTCCAGCGAGGGGGCGATCTGACGGCAAGGGCCGCACCAGGCCGCCCAGAAGTCGACGAGTACCGGCTTGTCGCTCTTGAGAACGACCTCATCGAAGTTGGCGTCGGTTGCGGTCACGGTGGCACCGGCCATGAGTTCTCCTTTGTCGTGTCCAGCTGTGGGGCGCTGCGGTCTACTGACGGGCTTGCGGGGTGGACGGACGACGCTCGGCCGTCAGACGGTCGCGGTCTTCTCCGGCTCTGCCGCCTCCTCGGGCGCGGTGGTGGTCATCGAGGCCAGGTAGCGTTCGGCGTCCAGCGCGGCGGCGCAGCCTGTGCCGGCGGCGGTGATGGCCTGCCGGTAGGTGTGGTCGACGACGTCACCAGCAGCGAACACGCCCGGGATCTTGGTGCGGGTGGAGGGGGAGTCGACCGTCAGGTATCCCTCCTCGTCCAACTCGAGGACGCCCTGGAAGAGCTCGGTGCGGGGGTCGTGGCCGATGGCGACGAACAGGCCCGTGACGGGGAGCTCGGACGTGTCGCCGGTCTTGGTGTTGCGCAGGGTCAGGCTGGAGAGCTTGCGGTCCGTGTCATGGATCTCGGCGACCTCGCTGTCCCAGGCGAAGCTGATCTTCTCGTCCGCGAAGGCCCGCTCCTGCATCGCCTTCGAGGCGCGCAGGGTGTCGCGGCGGTGGACGATGGTGACCGACTTGGCGAAGCGGGAGAGGAACGTGGCCTCTTCCATGGCGGTGTCTCCGCCGCCGACGACGGCGATGTCCTGGTCGCGGAAGAAGAATCCGTCGCAGGTGGCGCAGTAGGAGACGCCCCGGCCGGACAGCTCGTCCTCCCCGGGGAGGCCCAGCTTGCGGTGCTGGGACCCGGTGGCCACGATCACGGTGCGGGCGCGGTGGACGGTGCCGACGGAGTCGGTGACGGTCTTGACCTCACCGGAGAGGTCCACGGCGGTGACGTCGTCCGGGATCAGCTCGGCGCCGAAGCGCTCGGACTGGGCGCGCATCTGGTCCATCAGGTCCGGGCCCATGATCCCCTCGCGGAAACCCGGGTAGTTCTCCACCTCGGTCGTGTTCATGAGGGCGCCGCCGGCGGTGACGGAGCCCTCGAAGACCAGCGGGTTCAGCGACGCGCGGGCGGTGTAGAGCGCTGCGGTGTAGCCCGCAGGCCCCGAGCCGATGATGATGACGTTACGGACGTCGCTCACGAGAGCCTTCCTTGTCTGCCGACTGCATATCGGGCCCTCCGGCCCTGTGTCGGCCCGGAGTCGCCGGTGGCGCTTCCACCACACCCAACCGATCCTAGGGGCCGGACATTCCCGCGGGGGGACGGCGGGGGCGACCCAGCGCTTCCGTACACGGCAGAGCCGGTGCCTGACGACTCAGTCCCGCGGGAGGGTGCGCTCGAGCAAGATTTCCGCAGCGGCACCGCTGCGGTCCGTGGTGCAGGAGGAGTCCACCACATACGCGTCCACGCGCTGCGGATCACCGGGGTGCGGCAGGACGACGAGGTAGGACGGGCGCCCGCTGTACGGTTGGCCGGGTTCGGCGGCGAGTGGCTGCTCGGGCCGGTCTATGCCTGCTCGGACACAGGTCGGTACCACTGCGGGGCCGCCTGCCAACGGAGCGTTGGACGGCGGCTTCGTCTCCGTGTTGAGGTCGGAGCCGCCCTCCGCGCCGCTCGCGGAACGGGAGAGCAGGTCCTGGACCCGCTGCTCGAGGCCCCGAGCGGCGAGCGCTCCCTCGTCGCCCGCTGCGTCCTGTTCCCCGGCTGCCGACCCCGCGTCTCCGCCAGCGGAGGAGCCGCCCGTGATGCCCTGGAGTAGCGCCCCGCCCAGGACAAGGGCCCCCACCGCGCCCGCGGCGGTGAGGAGAGCACGGTGGTGCCGGAACGCTCGGGCCCTGCGGCCCGGCCCGGTGGCGCTCGTCGTGCGCCGACCCGAGCGTGGGGGCCGGGAGGATCGACGGGGAGCGCGGGTTTCACGTGAAACATCGACCGGCTCGTCCGGCGCGGTTTCACGTGAAACGACACCAGGTGCCGCAGCGTGACGTTCGGTGTCGAGGAGCGCCTCGGCAGCGAGTGCGGCGTCTATGCGGCCCGCAACGTCGTCCGGCATCCGTGGTGGGCTGGGCAACGTACCGAGAGCGCCGCGGATCTCCGTCAGCGAGGCGTGGACGTCCGCGCAGAGCGGGCATTCCGCGAGGTGTGCCCGCAGCGCTTCGCCCCGGGATTCGGGCAGCAGGCGTTCGATGAGGTCGGACAGCTCGGCGACCTCCGGGTGTTCCTGGGTTCCGTGCGGTGTTGCTTCGGTTGTCACCTGCTTCCACCTCCACCCTTGACTGCGCCTGGTTCGGGGACGTCACGCCGGACGCCTTTCGCCGGTGGGACGGATGCCCCGCCGCGTGGGTTCCCTCTTCCGCTCACCTTCCGGGAATCCCGTGCCGGCGAACTGCGCGGTCGCAGGTGGGTGAGCAGAGGCAGGAGTCTGGCTCTGCCGCGTGCACAGCGGCTCTTCACCGTGCCGACGGCCACGTTCAGGACGTCGGCGGCCTCCGAGACCGGATAGCCCTGCATGTCGACCAGCACGAGTGCGGCCCGTTGCTCCGGCGGCAGCTCGGAGAGTGCCTCGATCAGCTCCCGATGGAGGTCGCTGCGCTCCGCAGGAGCCTCGGCCGACTCGTGCGGCTCGAGCATCAGCTCCAGGCGTTCGGTGTCGTCGAGGGGGGATGTGCGTCGGGAAGCGGCCTTGCGCGCTCGGTCCAGGCAGGCGTTGACGGTGATCCGGTGCAGCCAGGTGGTGACGGCTGACCGGCCCGCGAAGGTGTGGGCCCGCCGGTAGGCGGAGATCAGGGCGTCCTGAACGGCGTCGGCGGCTTCCTCGCGGTCCCCCAGGGTGCGCAGGGCGACGGCCCAGAGGCGGTCCCGATGGCGCCGTACGAGTTCGCCGAAGGCATCGGGGTCGCCGCCCACGTGCCGGGCGAGCAACTCGGCGTCGCTCACCTCGGCCGGCTGCATGCCCGCCGTACCGGTCGCCTGCTCCTCCTGCACTGCCCCACCCCCTCCCGTCGCCTGTCCGCGGTCCTCGTCGGCGCGGTCAGCCCGACACCTGGATCTCCGTGATGCGCCCACGGTAGTTGCCGTCGGTCGCCTGCGGGAGTTCCGTGAGCCAGACCAGTACGTACTGCGTGGTCACCGGTTCCCCTGCCTCGTAGGAGAGCTCCGGGCCCGTGGCCCGGGTGACCCGGTCGAAGGATGCGTAAGAGGTGGGCATGCCGACGGTGCTCTCCGGCGCCAGAAGCAGCTCGGCGGAGGTACGGCCCTCGAAGTACACCTTCACGTTGCCGACCTGCTGGCGCTTCCCCAGGTCGAGGACGAGACCGACGCCCGGCTTCAGCATACGCAGCGGGTCGTAGTAGTTCTGCGTGTACCAGAAGGACTGCGGATCACCGTCGAAGGCCCGCATGGCGGTCTCCGGGTTCTCCGTGCCGTTGCCCTCGGGATCGAAGGTGGTGACGCCGGCGATCTCGATCGGTGGGCCGCCCGTACCGTCCTCCGGTTCCTCCTCGGGCTGCGCGGAGGTGTTGTCGGTGGGCGAGTCCCGGTTCATCAGAGCCTCGGAGACCTGCCAGCTGCCCAGCCCGAGTGCGGCGATGAGGAGGGCGGACACACCCCACTTCAGGGCCTTCCCGGTACGGCCGGGAAGGGCGGGCGGTGTGGTCTCAGCGGTGTGTGCACCAGGCCTGCCGCCCCCACCCGCTCCTGCCGCGGGCGCGTACGTGCCGTGCTGATGCGTGGTGTGCCGGAAGCCCGGGGGTGCCGCGAAGTGCTGCTCCGGGGGGCGGATGCGGGGGAGGAGCGCCACGGCCTTGGCGAGTTCCTCGGGGGTGGCGCACGGCTGTTCCTCGCGGGAAGCGGTGGCCCCGTCGTTGACGAGAGCCCGCATGGCGAGTTCCGAGAGGCCTCGGTGGACGCCTGCCCGCACCTGGTCGGGAGCGACGAGGGTGCCCTTGGCCAGGTTGCCGACGCCGGTCAGGCCGTAGGCGTCCTCCTCGTAGGGCCAGCGCTGCGTGAGGGAGGCGTACAGCAGCGTCCCGATCGCTTCCGTGTCGGTGCGCTGCGGGTGGTCGCTCGTGACCCCGCGCAGCGCGGCGCTGACCGCGAGGCCGCGGATGCGGTACTGGCCCGAGCCGGTGCGGAGCACCGAGGCGGGGGTGAGCCGGAGGTGGGAGAGACCTTCGCGGTGTGCAGCGGCGAGAGCCTGAGCGAGCTGCGTCACCAGCTGGTACGCCTCGTGCGCGGGCAGGGGTGCGCCGACGAGCAGTTCGGTGAGGGGAGTGGCGTCCGGCAGCCACTCGTTCACGACGTAGACCAGGTCGCCGTCCTCGACGGCGTCGAGGACCTGGACGAAGCGGGGATCGCCGAGGAGAGCCGCCGAGCGGGCCGCCGCCAGCACACGCCGCGCTCGCGGATGACCCGCGGGCAGAATGTGCACTCCCACGGCACGTCGCAGCTTCTCGTCGACGGCACGCCAGCTGCTGAAGCCGTCCAGCCGGGTCACGCACTCCTCGAGGCGGTACCTCCTGGCGATCTTGTGGCCGCTGTGCAGCTCCGGGGCCGGGGGTTCCTCGGTCGCCGCCTTTTCCTCGGTGGCTCCGCTGGTGTCCTGGCTGCTGTGTTCCTCGGTTCCACCGTCGACCGTGACCTCGCCCGCCTTGCCGGCGGGAGGCGGCTCGTGTCCGCCGCCGCTGTGCGTCACGCCGACGGCAGCCGTGCTCCGTTCCGCCACCGTCGTTCCTGCCTCCCCATTCGATTGCGCCGGGTCGTACGTCACTCAGCCCAACGACAATTGTGCCTACAGGTCGCCGTGGTGCACGACACGTGGCCGGGCGCGAAGGTTGCGTCGGCCGCGCCGAGCGCCTGAACGCTGCTGTTCGCGGGCCGTCGCGCTTATCTGCCGAGTCGCGCCCGCACCATACCGACCATGGCGTTGAGCTCGGCGATCCGCATGCGCCGGGCCGCGGCCACGAAGACCACCGCGAGGACGACACCGCCGCCCAGCAGTGCGGTCAAGGAACCGAGGTAGCCGCTGCCCAGAGCGTGCATGATGCCGTAGGCGGCAGCGCCCGCGGTAAGTGTGGCCGGCAGGCTCGCCCCGGCCAGTCGTGCGTAGGTGCGGACCACGTGGGCGCCGTCGAGATCGCCGTCGAGCTTGGCCCGCAGCCGGCGCCAGGCGACGCCGACGCCGATGATGTAGGCGAGGCCGTAGGCCGCGGCCATGCCGATCACGGCCCAGCGCGCGGGTAGCAGCAGGAAGCACAGGGCGGAGGCGGCGGCGTTCACGGCGGCCACGATGACCGTGTTGTAGAACGGCGTGCGCGTGTCCTCGTAGGCGTAGAAGGCGCGCAGCACGACGTACTGGATCGAGAACGGGATCAGGCCGATGCCGAACGCCATCAGCATGAAACCCATGTTGCGGGCGCCCTCGGTACCGGCCGAGCCGTAGATGAACGTGCACATGGGGACGCCGAGGGCGAGGAAGCCGAAGGCGATGGGGACGATGGCCACGGCGGAGTTCCGCAGGCCGTGGGAGATGTCGTCCCGGACGGCGCCCGTGTCGCCGTCGTGCGCGGACCGCGACAGGCGGGGCAGGAGGGCTGCCATCACGGAGACGGTGATGATGGCCTGCGGCATGTTCCAGATGAGCTGGGCGTTGGAGTAGGCGATGAAGCCGGTGCCGTTGTGCCCGCCTTCCGCCAGGGCTGTCTCCCCCGCCGCGGTGGAGAGCTGGCTGACGACGATGACGCCGGCCTGGTTGGCGAGGACGAACAGGATCGTCCACTTGGCGAGCTTCATCGCCTTGCCCAGGCCCTGCCCCTTCCAGTCGAAGCGGGGCCGGATGCGGAAGCCCGTCGCGCGCAGGTAAGGGATCATCGCTAGCGCCTGCACCACCAGGCCGAGCAGCGTGCCCGCACCCAGCAGCCGGACGCCTTCCGGCGGGATGGTGTCGACCTGCATCCCGGAGGTGTCGGCCGCGCCGTAAACGCCGAGGAAGAGCGCCACGGTGAAGATGATGACGATGTTGTTCAGTACCGGCGTCCACATCATGGCGCCGAAACGGCCGCGGGCGTTGAGGATCTGGCCCATGACGACGTGGATGCCCATGAAGAAGATCGACGGCATGCAGAATCGCACGAAGGTCACGGCCACGTCGTTGGCCGCCCGGTTGCTTGCGATGTCCACGGACATCAGCCGCACCAGCAGCGGGGCGGCGAGGAAGGAGGCCACGGTGAGCCCGCCCAGAATCACGGTCACCAGCGTCAGGAGGCGGTTGGCGTAGGCCTCGCCGCCGTCCGCGTCGTTCTTCATGGCCCGCACCAGCTGCGGTACGAACACCGAGTTCAGCCCGCCGCCCACGGTGAGGATGTAAAGCATCGTGGGCAGCGTGATGGCGATCTGGTAGGTGTCGCCGAGCAACGCCGCGCCCAGCGCGACCACGATCAGTGCGGAGCGGACGAAGCCTGTGAGGCGGGAGACCATGGTGCCGGCGGCCATGACGGCGCTGGAGCGGAGCAGGCCGGCCGCCTTGCCGCCGGAGGGTTTGCCCGTGGGCTTCTCGGGAGGCTCGTCGACGAGATCGCGTTCCTCGACGGCCTCTGCGGGGCCGGAGGCGGCTTCCGGGGCAGCCGAGGGGATCGGTGGCAGCAGCGGGAAGGTGTCGTCCTCATGGCGCGGGCCGGGTTCCTCCGGGCCGGTGCGCGGGTGAGGGGGCTGCTGCGGGTCCGGGTGGTGGTCCTGGTCGCGGTAGAGATGGGCGAACGCGTCGCCGGGCTGCGGTGAGGCGTCCTGCCGACGGCGCGCCTGGTCCGGGGGCACCTCGCTGAAGAGCTCGTCGATCCCGGAATAGCCCTCCGGCGACGGACCGCCGGGCGGGTTCTTGCCACGTTCACCGTCGTACGGCGCGTTCATCGGTCTTCTTCCCTGCCCCTGCTCGCCCGGCTCGGTCAACGGTCCACTTTCTCACCCGTGCCCGTCCGGCCACCGTTCCCGGCGTCGGTTTTCCGGGTGTCCTGTTCCCGCTCACCCGCCTGCTCCGCGTCGTCCGGGGCCTGCGTCCCGTGGGTTTCGGGGTTCTCGTGAGAGTGGGACGGCTCGTCGTCGCCGGATGGTTCCGGCAGCGGGGCGTCGGGGTCGGCGGCCGGACCGCGCCGCTTGCGCTGGGTGTACATCCTGATGCCCGCCAGGACGACCAGCCCGACGCCGGCCGCGATCACCAGGAGCACCGTGGAGGTGATCGAGGTGACCTTCACCTGGAACGACACGGGCTCGCCCCACGGCTTGCCGTCCTTGGTGAAGAGCTGAGCGGTGACGGTGGTGCGGCCGTTGGCCTTCGCGGTGGTGTCGAACTTGATCGACTGGCTGTGGCCGCCGTCGACCACGACTGGCTGCATCCGGTCCTCGATACGCAGTCCGATGCTGCGGCTGGAGGTGAGGTGCAGCGTGAGACCGTCGACCTTCTGCGCCAGATTGTTCTGCACGGTGACCGGGAGGGTGGCGCTGCGGCCGGAGAGCGTGAGGTCGGACTTGTCGATGAGCTCGATCTGCCCGGTCAGGCCGACCAGGTAGTCCTGCACCGACTCCCGGTAGTCGCGTGCCGCACCGGGGTGGCCGCGCCAGGAGGTGGACAGCGCACGGTCCGTGGCGGTGCCCACCGGTGCCCTGAGACGGTCCGGTTCGGCGAGGATATCGAGAAAGTCCTCCAGGGTGCCCTGGGTCGAGTGGATCTGGCGGAACGCCTCCGTGGGCAGCTCGTTCTCCCGGAGCCGGTCCGGGTAGCCGCCGGGGCGCGGGACGCTGCGGTCGGCGGACGCGTCGGGGCGTGCGTTCGCAGTCTCGGTGAGGTCCGCGGACTGTGCCCACCGGTCATGGGTGTCGAGGGCCTCGATCGCCTCGGCCATAGCCCGGGCCTGCGACACGGTGGGCCGACGCTGTGGGGCGACGAGGACGCTGCGCTGTTTTCCGGGTACCTGCATGCCGATCGCCAGGGTGTGGGCGACGAATTTCTGCACGGCCAGGGTGGAGGCGCCGGCATGGGTGAGGTCGCCCTCGAAGGCTTCGGAGAGTCCCTGGTCGGCGACGACGGCTGTGGTGCCGCCGCCGATGGGCCGCGCCGCGGCCGGGGTGTAGGGCAGGTTCCGTGTGTCGCTGAAGCTCTCGCTGCTCGCGATGACGTGGTCCGCGCCGGCCGAGGTGGCGACATCCACCACCGAGGTGTCCACGGCTCCCTCGACGGGCCAGGCGAAGTCCGTGGAGAAGTCGGTGTAGAGGATGTTCCCGACGGTCTTCTGCGCCAGCGTGGTGGCCGAACGGAGCCTGCTGAGGGCATCGGGCACGGCCTGCCCGCGGTGGGCGAGGGACGCCACGTCGGGGTCGGCGAAGGGGAGGGCGACCACCTCGTCCTCCTCCACGGCCTGCGTCAGGTCCGAGAGCCACTGGCGGGCGGTCGCCTGGGCTCTGCCGGGCTTGGTCTTCCCTTCTCCGGTGCGCACCTCGTAGGGCTGTGTCATGGCGTGCACGCTGGCCAGCAGATCCGGGTCGACGACCCAGGTGACGGGCAGGTCCTTGCCGAGCTGCACCATCTGCTGGAGGCGCCCGCCGGGGGCGATGGCCTCCTCCAGGTCGTCGCTCCGGAAGATCGGTGTCTGCTGCTCGTCCGCCTCCGTACGGGCGGTCAGGTGCGAGGAGGAGATCAGCGGCCACAGGTAGGTGAACCGGGTGCGCTTGTCCATCTCCGAGGTCTGCCACGGCAGGAACGTCCGCTGGATGCCGAGAACCTGCTCGAAGGGCTGGGACGGAGTGTGGCCCGAGTAGGAGACGCCGAGTTCGTGGATGCCGCTGCTCTCCAGCCCGAGGTCCCCGACCGGGACCTCGAGCGTGAACGGCCGGGTCACGCCGGGGGCGAGCGTCGGGACCTTCGCCGCGTGGTCGTCGAGCGCGGCCGGGTCGACGCCAGGGGTGAAGCCGGTCCGTTCGGCGGCCTGGTTCATGGCGCTGCGGCTGTCCAGGGTCGCGCCCACGCGGAGGTCGACCACGCCCTCGGTGATCCGTGACCTGCCGTTGTTCGTGACGGTGCCGGAGATCGTGAGGATGTCGTCCTCGTCGGGGACGGCAGGAGTGAGCTCGGTGAGCTCGACCTCGACCGTGCCCCCGTCCTGCGGCGCTGCGGGCGCACGGGTGGCGTCCCCGGGGGCGGCGACGGGTGCGGTGGCCGGTTGCGGGGCCGCGGCGGCTGCCGGGGGAAGGCCGCCGAGCAGGGGAGCGGCGGTGAGTACCGCCACCGCTGCGCGCCGTAGCCGGCGGGTGGTGGGAGCGGTCTGGGTGTGCTGCTTCTCAGCCGCCTCGGCCACGCGCTTGTCCGTCCCGTCGATCCGTCGTGGGTCTGTCGTGGGGCCTGTGGTCGCCCTGAACCTCTGATGGTAGCGACGTCCGAGGCATCGAAGTGCCGCGGCTCGGGCCCTCGAATGATCTTTGGGCGATCCGGGGCGCCAGGATGCTCCTCTCCTCGCAGGCAAGGGGCCACGTACTCTGTTCTGTCGTGCCGAACTCCGACCACAACAGCCAGCAGGTGCCGCCGATGCCGCAGTCCCCGTCGCCCGCCACGCAGGAGCTGAGCGAGGTGCAGCGCCGTGCCGTGAGCGAGCTGCTACGGGTCTCCCCCGTCGCCGACGATCTCGCTCGCCGCTTCGAGCAGGCCGGCCACCGCCTGGCGCTGGTGGGCGGGTCTGTGCGCGACGCACTGCTGGGCAGGCTGGGGAACGACCTGGACTTCACCACGGACGCCCGCCCGGAAGAGGTGCTGGCCCTGGTGCGGCCCTGGGCGGATGCCCTGTGGGACGTCGGCATCGCCTTCGGGACGGTCGGAGCCAAGAAGGCGGGCTATCACATCGAGATCACCACCTACCGCTCCGAGGCCTACGACCGCACCTCGCGGAAACCCGAGGTCTCGTACGGCGACTCGATCGAGGAAGACCTGATGCGCCGCGACTTCACCGTCAATGCCATGGCGGTGGCGCTGCCGGGCAAGACCTTCATCGATCCCCACGGTGGTCTGGAGGACCTCGCGCACCGGGTGCTGCGGACTCCCGGCACCCCGCAGGAGTCGTTCTCGGACGACCCCCTGCGGATGATGCGGGCGGTCCGCTTCGCGGCGCAACTCGACTTCACGGTGGCGGAGGAGGTGGTCGAGGCCATGACGGCGATGGCCGACCGCATCGAGATCGTCTCCGCCGAACGCGTCCGCGAGGAGTTCAACAAGCTGGTTCTCTCCCCCGAACCGCGCAAGGGGCTGCGCCTCCTGGTCGCCACCGGGCTCGCGGACCGGGTGATTCCGGAGATTCCCGCCATGCGCCTGGAGCGGGACGAGCACCATCGGCACAAGGACGTCTACGAGCACTCGCTCACCGTCCTCGAGCAGGCCATCGACCTGGAGGAGGACGGCCCGGACCTCACCCTGCGGCTCGCGGCGCTGCTGCACGACATCGGGAAGCCGCGCACGCGGCGCTTCGAGAAGGACGGCCGGGTCTCGTTCCACCACCACGAGGTGGTGGGCGCCAAGATGACGAAGAAGCGCATGACGGCGCTGAAGTACTCCGGAGATCTGGTGAAGGACGTGTCCCGCCTGGTGGAGCTGCACCTGCGCTTCCACGGTTACGGGACGGGTGAGTGGACCGACTCCGCGGTGCGCCGTTACGTCCGGGACGCCGGGCCGCTGCTGCAGCGGCTGCACAAGCTGACCCGCTCGGACTGCACCACGCGCAACAAGCGCAAGGCGAACGCCCTCTCCCGGGCGTACGACGGGCTGGAGGAGCGGATCGCGCTGCTGCAGGAGCAGGAGGAGCTGGAGTCGATCCGTCCGGACCTGGACGGCAACCAGATCATGGAGATCCTCGGCATGAAACCCGGCCCCGAAGTCGGACGTGCCTACCGGCATCTGCTGGAGCTGCGGCTGGAGCACGGGCCCATGGGATACGACGCGGCGGTCGCGGCGCTCAAGGAATGGTGGGCCGCTCAGAGCTGAACGGCACCGGAGCGCCCCCGAGGGCACCCGTGTTTCACGTGAAACGTCGACGCCGCACCGTGAGCCCGAGCGTCACCAGGGCGTAGATCACGGCGACCGTGACCACCAGCATCTCCGAGCGGCCGTCTCGGGGGAGTATCAGGGCGGCGACGCCTGCGGCGCCGACGAAGGCGACGTTGAACAGCATGTCGTAGAGGGAGAAGACCCTGCCGCGGTACGCGTCGTCCACCGAGGACTGCACGACGGTGTCGGTGGCGATCTTCGAACTCTGGGTCACCAGCCCCAGGAGGAAGGCGGCCACCAGCATCGGTCCCGCGGCGAACGTCAGCGCGAGAGCCGGCTCCAGCACCGCGGCCGCCGCCGCGCACCCGGCCATCCAGCCCATCTCCGTGAGGCGTCCGACGACCACGGGGGTGAGTACGGCAGCCGCCAGAAAGCCGACGCCCGACACCACCACGGCGATACCGAGCCAGCGCAGACCCTGCTCCCCCGCGCCCGCGCCGTCCCCCCAGGTGTGACGGGCGAGCATCAGTACCATCACTGTCAGCGCGCCGTAGCAGAAGCGCATCAGCGTCATCGCGGTGAGAGCCCGCGCCGCCGTACGATGCTGCGACAGGTGCCGGAGCCCGGCGACCAGTCCCCGGGCTGTCCCGGCCACGGCGACGGTGATCCGCGGCTGGACCTGGTGGGGGTCGGGGCCGAGGAGGTCCCGGCCCATGCGGAGCGCGGCCAGTCCGGCGAGCAGGTACACCGTCGCGCCGAACAGCATCACCACCGCATCCGCGGCAGGGCCGCTGGGAACGACGAGGCGCACCAGGAACGCCACTGCGCCGCCGGCCGTGGCGGCGACGGTGCCCGCGGTGGGAGAGACCGAGTTGCCGATCACCAGCCGGCCCTCGTCCACCACCCGGGGCAGCGCTGCCGAGAGCCCCGCCAGGATGAAGCGGTTCACCGCGGTTACCGACAGCGCGGCGAGGTAGAACAGCCACTGCGGTACCTGGACGATGAGCAGCGCGGCGGTTGCTGAGGCCATCAGGGCGCGGAGCAGGTTGCCGAAGAGCAGCACCTGCCGCCGTCGCCAGCGGTCCAGGAGGACGCCGGCGAACGGTCCGAGTACCGAGTACGGGAGCAGCAGCACCGCCATCGCCGAGGCGACCGCTGCCGCCGAGGACTCGCTCTGCGGTGAGAAGACCACGTGTGTGGCCAGGGCCACTTGGAAGACTCCGTCGGCGAGTTGGGACAGCAGTCGCACGCTGAGGAGACGACGGAAGCCCGGGAATCTCAGCAGCGTACGGAGATCGCTGACCAGTGACATGCGCTCAGCCTCACACACGTTTCACGTGAAACATGGCGCACCCTGCCTGTCGCCTCAGCCTGCCTGGCGGGTCCCCCAGCGGACCAGGGAGTTCTCGAACGGCACGGGAGTCCGGGCGGACTGGGCCCGCCGCCCCAGGACGAAACGGTCCGGGGCGTGGTCCAGAGGGCCGCCCGACGGGTCGTCCGAGCCGTCCCGGCGCACCGGATCGTGTTCGGGCCGGAGCACGTCCCGCACGACCATCGCACACAGGTACAGGGTCCCGATCAGGTGTGCGGCGATGGCCAGTTGGTAGCCCTCGGTCGGCAGGCCCTGGTGGGCGTCCCCGCTGCCGGTCCAGGCCAGGTACATCCAGATGCCCAGGAAGTAGACGACCTCACAGGACTGCCAGATCAAAAAGTCCCGCCAGCGGGGACGGGCCAGTGCGGCCAGCGGGATCAGCCACAGCACGTACTGGGGCGAGTAGACCTTGTTGGTGAGCACGAAGAGCGCGAGCACGAGGAAGGCGAGCTGGGCGAACCGCGGCCGGCGAGGCGCGAAGAAGGTCAGCGCGGCGATCCCGGCGCATCCGGTCAGTACCAGCAGGATCGCCCAGGTGTTCACGCTCTCGCCGTCCAGGGTGATGCCGGTGCGCTGGGAGATGACCAGCCAGAACGAGCCGAAGTCCACCGGGCGCTCCTGGCTGAAGGTGTAGAACTTCGACCAGCCCTGCGGTGCGCCGATCATCACCGGCAGATTCACCGCCGCCCACGACAATGCGGCCCCGCCCAGTGCGGCGCCGAACGCCCGCCACCGTCCGGCACGCCAGCACAGCACCAGTAGCGGTCCCAGCAGGAGGACCGGATACAGCTTCGCCGCCGTGGCCAGCCCGAGCAGCACGCCCGCGCCGAGCGGACGGCCGCGCGCCCACAACAGCATCCCGACGGCCGTCAACGACACGGCGAGCAGATCCCAGTTGATCGTCGCGTTCAGCGCGAACGCCGGGGCGAGCGCCACCAGCAGGGCGTCCCAGGGGCGGCGCCGGTGCGTCCACGCGACACTCACCGCGATCACCACCGCGCACACCATCAGCATCCCGGCGTTGACCAGCCAGTAGATCTGCTCACGCTCGACGATGTCGCCGCCTCCCGGCGTCATCCAGGCCGCGACCTTCATGAAGACGCCGGTGAGCACCGGATACTCCAGGTATTCCATGCCGCCGGAGGTCGCCGCGGGGATGCGGTCGAAGTACGGCGTGAGGCCGTCGGCAAAGCCGCGCCCGTTGTACAGGTGCGGGATGTCGGAGTAGCAGGCATGCACGTACTGCGTCGTCTGCCCGTAGAACCAGCCGCCGTTGTAGCACGGCACCTTCTGCACCATGCCGAGCGCGAACAGGCCGATCATCACCAGCGCGATCACCCGCACCGGAGACCACCATGCCCGGCCTGTCAGGGCGCGGCGTCCGACCGGGCCGCCGAACAGCTCGCTGCCGGCGGCAGCCACCTCGTCCCGCTCGGTGGGGCGCACCGGCTCTCGGGGGTCGTCGTCCGCCCGCTCGGGCCGATGCTCGGGGTGCACGGTCGTCATGCGCACATCCTGCCCCATGCGCCTCCACCGGAATGCGGGAAGCCCCGGCCGGGACGGACCCGGCCGGGGCTTCGAGGTGGTGGACTGAGCGGTTATTCCTCCTGAACGCGACCCCGGGTGTCGTTGTCCGGGCCGCCGAAGATGCCACCATCGTCTCCACCGGTGGTCCCCTGGTCCGTGCCGCCGGTCGTGCCCTGGTCCGTGCCGCCGGTCGTGCCCTGGTCCGTGCCGCCGTCCTGACCGCCGCCCGGACCGGTCGTAGTGCCCTCGTCGTCACAGCCCCACCACTTGTCGCACGACCCGGTCGGCGAGGGGGTGACGCTGGGAGACGGGGTCGTCGGCACCGACGGGGACGGCGTCGGGTTCGACTCCGAGGGCGACGGGCTCGGCTCCGGCGACTCCGTCGGGCAGGCGCCGTGTGCGCAGTACTCCTCGGCCGTGATCGGGGGAGCCTCGGGGAACGGCAGCTGCTCCTTGCCCTCAAGGGCCTTGCCCATGTAGCTGCCCCAGATCTCCGCCGGGAACGAGGCACCGTGAATGGTCGGCTTCCCGGCCGTGCCGTACATCTCCAGGAACTCCGGGTGCGCCGGGTCGGACCGCCACATGCCGATCGAGGTGGACAGCTGCGGGGTGTAGCCCGTGAACCACGCCTGCTTGTTGCCGTCCGTGGTACCGGTCTTGCCCGCAACCGGACGCGTGCCCATGTAGTCCATGACCGCCGTGCCCGTGCCGTCCTTCACGACGTCCACCAGCATGTCCGTGACGGTGTCCGCAGTGCTCGGGTCGAAGGCCCGCTTCTGGCCCGGGTTGTGCTGGTACACCCGCTTGGAGCCGTCCTTGACCTCCTTCACCGCGTACGTGTCGTTCTGCAGACCGCTGTTTGCGAAGGTGGCGTAGCCGTTCGCCATCTCGACGGCGGTCGGGCTGGAGATGCCGAGGGCGAACGCCGGCGTGGGGTTCTCCATCAGCCCGCGCTCGCTGACCCCGGCGTCGAGGGCCGCCTCCTTGACCTCCTCCAGCCCCACGTCCATGGCGAGCTGGATGAAGGGCGTGTTGGCGGAGACCTTCATCGCCTCGCGCAGGGTGATCTCCTCGTAGTCGGTGTCGCCCTCGTTCGGCGTGTACTGCGGTTCACCGTCGCCGTTGAGCCACGTCTCGCCGTCGTAGTCCAACAGCTTGATCTTGCTGTCGCCGTCGTAGACCGTCTTCGGGGAGACCTCGATCCGGTCCTCGGGGCCCTGGTCCTCGCCGAGCTCCGGGTCGCGGACGCCGTTCTCCAGTGCGGCGGCCATCACGTACGGCTTGAACGTCGAACCCACGCCGGCTCCCGTCCTGCCGGCGTTGCTGCGGAAGTGCTCGGTGGCCGAAGTGCCGCCGTAGACCGCCACGATGGCGCCGTCCTCCGGCCGCACGGAGGCGCCGCCGAACTGGACGAACTTGTCCTCCTCACGCTTGTCCGGTTTGAGGTTGTCCTTCCGCACCTTCTGGACGGTCTTCTCCAGAGCCTGCACCTTCTTCTTGTCGAAGGTGGTGTAGATCTGGTAGCCGCCGTCGTCCAGTTGCTTCTTGGTGAGCGTCGAGTCCGGATTGTTGAGGACGTCGTTGTTGGCCAGCTCGACCAGGTAGCCGATCTGTCCCTCCAGAGAGGACGCCCGCTCCGGCTCCTTGGGGTCCGGGAACTTCTTCGCGAGCAGTTCCTGCCGCTTCGACTTGGAGATCTCGCCCGTCTCCACCTGCCGCTTGAGGATCCAGCTCCAGCGCTGCTCCGCACGGGCCTGGTTCTTCTCCGGAGCCTGTGCGGGGCTGATGGCCTGCGCCTCGCCACCGGCCGGGTCGTGCAGGTTGGGGCCGTTCAGCAGGGACGCCATGAAGGCGGCCTCGCTGCGGTCGAGCTCTTCGGCGTTCTTGCCGTAGTAGGCCTGGGACGCAGCCTGGATGCCGTAGGCGCCGCGACCGTAGTAGGCGGTGTTCAGGTAGCCGGCGAGGATCTCCTGCTTCTCCAGCTGGGCGTCCACCTTGATGGAGATCAGCAGTTCCTTCACCTTGCGGGTGAGCGTCTGATCCTGGTTCAGGTAGGTGTTCTTCACGTACTGCTGGGTGATGGTGGAGCCGGACTGCGTCTGCCCGCCCGTCGCCATTTTGAAGGCGGCACGTGCGATGCCCACGGGGGAGACGCCCGAGTCCTCGTAGAACGTCTCGTTCTCCGCGGAGATGACGGCGTCCTTCATCGTCTCGGGGATCTCGTCGAAGCTGATGACCTGCCGGTTCTTGCCCGTTCCGTGGTCCACCATGCGGGAGCCGTCGGACCAGTAGTACACGTTGGACTCGGAGGTGGCGTCGACGTTCTTCACGTCCGGCACCTCGACCATCGCGTAGGCGACGCCGGCCAGCCCCAGCATCAGCGCGCAGAAGCCGACGAACGTGCCCAGCCACTGCTTCCAGGAGGGCGTCCAGCGGCGCCAGCCGTACTTGCCGGAGCGTGGGTAGTCGATGAAGCGCTTCTTGTCCTCGTGCTGCATCGTGCGCGCCCGCTGGCGGGCCGCTGCGCGCCCGCCGACCGCCGCTCCCGCCGCGGCGCCGGCGCTCGCGGCACGTCGTTTGCCGCCGCGCTGCGCCGCGCGGCGGGCCTCGGCCCGGCCGCCCGGGCGGGGGGCGCCCACGAGGGTCTCGTCGCGGCCTCCGCTCCGGTGTCCGGCGTACCCGCCGGGGGGGCCGGGGGTCATGCCGTCCGGGCCCGCTCCGTAGGCGCGCGAGGTCGCCTGGTTCGGTGGTGCGGCGCGCCGACCCTGCGGGGCCTGGGGCGGCTGCTGCGCGCGTCGGCCGCGCCCCTGCGGCGGCTTACGACGGTGCTCGCTCATGGGAAACAGCTACTCCTCGGGCAGGCGACACTCGCGCCTGAAGGCGGCAGTTCACGGTGGTCCCCCCATCAGTGCGGTCATGGAACCGGATCGATCCGGCTCGGGGCCGCACTGCACCCAGGACGAGGACGCCCGGCGGGGGCTCTCGGTTCCCGGTCTGGTCTGCACGCGGACAGACTACGCAGCCCCAAAACCCCCTTCTGTCGACATTCACCCCATCCAGTGCAACTCGCCTGCTGTGAATACGTGATGTGCGTCCCGTCACGCACGCATCCCCCGTCCCGCCCTTGCCGAAGGCGCCCCGGTCGTTCTATCGTCGTGATGTATCGAGTCGATACATCACGGTGCTACATCGTCCGGCGAACGCCGGGGAGGAGGTGACGGCGGGCCATGAGCAGACGCTCCGGCATCCTCGAGTTCGCCGTCCTCGGTCTGCTCCGCGAGTCCCCGATGCACGGATACGAGCTGCGCAAGCGGCTCAACACCTCGCTCGGTCTGTTCCGCGCCTTCAGCTACGGCTCGCTGTACCCGTGCCTGAAGACGCTGGCCCAGCAGGGCTGGTTGACAGAGGAGCCGGGGACGCCGCCGGAGGACCCCCTCGCGGCGCCCCTCACCGGCAGACGGGGCAAGATCGTCTACCGGCTGACGGCCGAGGGGAAGGAGCACTTCGAGGACCTGCTCGCCCAGACCGGCCCCGACGCGTGGGAGGACGAGCACTTCGGCATCCGCTTCGCCTTCTTCGGCCAGACCTCCCGGGACGTGCGGATGCGCGTCCTGGAAGGCCGGCGCAGCCGCCTCGAGGAGCGGCTGGATCGCATGCGTGCCTCGCTCGCCCGCACCCGTGAGCGCCTGGACGACTACACCCTCGAACTTCAGCGACACGGACTCGAGTCCGTGGAGCGCGAGGTCCGCTGGCTCAACGAGCTCATCGAGAGCGAGCGGACCGGGCGCACCTCCCGGCGCGCAACGGCACCGGAGGAGCGCAGCACGCAGGACAAGGGCGGCCTGCCCCGGCACCGGGGTGGAACCCCGCCGGATCCGTCCGAGGACACCGATTGAGGGCCGTGCACCCTGCACGACCCGAGACGAGATTCGAACAAGGAGCAACCGGAATGGGTTCGGTTCGCGTAGCCATCGCCGGCGTCGGCAACTGCGCCGCCTCGCTGGTGCAGGGCGTCGAGTACTACAAGGACGCCGACCGGGACAGCAAGGTCCCCGGCCTGATGCACGTCCAGTTCGGGGACTACCACGTCTCCGACATCGAGTTCGTGGCAGCCTTCGACGTCGACGCCAAGAAGGTCGGACTCGACCTCGCCGACGCCATCGGCGCCAGCGAGAACAACACCATCAAGATCTGCGACGTGCCCTCCACCGGCGTCGCCGTCCAGCGGGCGGAGACCCACGACGGCCTGGGCCGCTACTACCGGGAGACCATCGAGGAGTCCGACGAGACCCCGGTCGACGTCGTCAAGGCCCTCAAGGACACCCGCGCCGACGTGCTGGTCTGCTACCTGCCGGTCGGCTCCCAGTCCGCCGTCGAGTACTACGCCCAGGTCGCCCTCGACGCCGGGGTCGCCTTCGTCAACGCGCTGCCGGTCTTCATCGCCGGCACCAAGGAGTGGGCCGACAAGTTCACCGAGGCGGGCGTCCCGATCGTCGGCGACGACATCAAGTCCCAGGTGGGCGCCACCATCACGCACCGTGTGATGGCCAAGCTCTTCGAGGACCGCGGCGTCATCCTGGACCGCACCATGCAGCTCAACGTGGGCGGCAACATGGACTTCAAGAACATGCTCGAGCGTGAGCGCCTGGAGTCCAAGAAGATCTCCAAGACCCAGGCCGTCACCTCCCAGATCCGCGACCGCGAGCTGGGCGAGAACAACGTCCACATCGGCCCGTCCGACTACGTCGCCTGGCTCGACGACCGCAAGTGGGCCTACGTCCGGCTCGAGGGCCGCGCCTTCGGCGACGTGCCGCTCAACCTGGAGTACAAGCTGGAGGTCTGGGACTCCCCGAACTCCGCCGGTGTGATCATCGACGCCCTGCGCGCCGCGAAGATCGCCAAGGACCGGGGCATCGGTGGCCCGATCCTCTCCGCGTCCTCCTACTTCATGAAGTCCCCGCCGGTGCAGTACTTCGACGACGAGGCCCGCGAGAACGTCGAGAAGTTCATCAGTGGCGAGGTCGAGCGCTGACGCGCTGACAGCCACGACGCGAGGGGCCGGTGCCTGTGGCACCGGCCCCTCGCGTCGTTCGCCGGATGTCGGACGACGAGTCCCGGGTCAGCGGTCCACCGTCCGGTCCACCGCCGTCGTCGTGTGCCGCAACTGCGCCACCAGCTCCTCGCCCACCTTGGGCTCGGGCGCGTCGTCCGGCACGAACAGGATCGACACCTGCATGTGCGGAGGCTCCGCGAACCACCGCTGCTTTCCGCCCCACAGGAACGGCGACAGGTTGCGGTTGACCGTGGCCAGCCCGGCCCGTGCGACCCCCTTGGCCCTCGACGTCATGCCCTGGAGCGCCTTCGGGGACTCCAGGCCGACGCCGTGCGACGTACCGCCGGCCACCACCGCGAGCCAGCCGTCGCCCGGGGCCCGCTGCTGCCGATAGCCGAAGCGGTCGCCCTTCGCCACCGGCGTCACGTCCAGCACCGCTCCCCGGTACTCCGTCGCCGCGTGGTCGCCCAGCCACAGCCGCGTGCCGATCCGCGCCCGGAACCGGGTCTGCGGGAACTGCTGCTGGAGGCGCGCGAACTCCTCCGCGTGCAGGTGGGAGACGAACATGGTGTGCAGCGGCAGCCGCGCCGCCCGCAGCCGGTCCATCCAGCCGATGACCTCGTCCACCGCGTCCGACCCGTCCGTACGGTCCAGCGGCAGGTGGATCGCGAAGCCCTCCAGCCGCACCTCGTCTATGGCGGCGTGCAGCTTGCCCAGGTCCTCCGGCGTGACGCCGTGCCGCTTCATACTGCTCATGACCTCGATGACGACGCGCGCGCCGCGCATCAGCCCGACCCCCTCCACCGAGGACACCGAACGGATCACCCGGTCGGGCAGCGGCACCGGCTCCTCGTTCCGCCGGTAGGGGGTGAGGACGAGTAGATCGCCGCTGAAGAAGTCCTTCGTACGGGCGGCCTCGTAGGTGGTGCCGACCGCGAGGACGTCCGAGCCGAAGCGGGTGGCCTCCTCGGCGAGCCGCTCGTGTCCGAAGCCGTAGCCGTTGCCCTTGCAGACCGGGACGATCCCGGGGAACTGCTGGAGCACCGACTGCTGGTGCGCCCGCCAGCGTTCGGTGTCGACGTAGAGGGTGAGCGCCATGGCTGGTGCGGGGCCTTTCTTCTCGTCAGGTCATCAGGTGGCCGGCGTCGGGCCAGGGGCCGGAGCGACGGCTCGGGGTCGGTCGTCGGGGGCGTCAGCGCCGGGACATGTAGATGTCCAGCGCCTTGTGCAGCAGCTTGTTGAGCGGGAAGTCCCACTCGCCCAGGTACTCGGCAGCCTGCCCGCCCGTGCCCACCTTGAACTGAACCAGCCCGAAAAGGTGGTCCGACTCGTCGAGCACGTCGCCGATGCCGCGCAGGTCGTACACACTCGCCCCGAGCGCGTACGCGTCCTGCAGCATGCGCCACTGCATCGCGTTGGACGGGCGCACCTCCCGCTTGTGGTTCGCCGACGCACCGTACGAGTACCAGACGTGGCCGCCCACGACGAGCATCGTCGCCGCCGCCACGACCTCCCCCTCGTGCGTGGCGAAGTACAGCCGCATCCGGTTCGGGTCCTCACCGTTCAGGACCTTCCACATGCGCTGGAAGTACGCCAGCGGGCGCGGCCGGAACCGGTCCCGCTCCGCGGTGACCTCGTACAGCCGCTGCCACTCGGCCAGGTCGTCGTATCCGCCCTGCACCACCTCGACGCCGGCCTTGTCCGCCTTCTTGATGTTGCGCCGCCAGAGCTGGTTGAAGCCCTTGTGCACCTCCTCCAGGGTCCGCCCCTCCAGCGGCACCTGGAAGACATACCGCGGCTGGACGTCGCCGAAGCCGGCGCCGCCGTCCTCGCCCTGCTGCCAGCCCATCCGGCGCAGCCGGTCCGCGACCTCGAAGGCACGCGGTTCGATGTGCGTGGCCTCGACGTCGCGGAGCCGCTTCACGTCCGGGTCCTGGATGCCCTTCTTGATCGCGGGGGCGTCCCAGCGCCGGATCACCACGGGCGGACCCATCTTCACCGAGAAGGCGCCGGCCTGCTTCAGATGCGCCAGCATCGGCCTGAGCCAGTCCTCCAGGTTCGTCGCGTACCAATTGATGACCGGGCCCTCGGGCAGGTAGGCGAGGTAGCGTTTCACCTTCGGGAGCTGCCGGTACAGCACCAGCCCGGCCCCGACGAGCTGCCCGTCGCGGTCGAACCAGCCCAGGCTCTCCGAGCGCCACTCGTTCTTCACCTCGGCCCAGGCCGGCACCTGCATGTGACTCGCCGAGGGCAGACTCTGCACGTACGCCAGGTGCTGCTCTCGGCTGATGGTCCTCAGGGTCAGGCTCATGGGGGACGCTCCTGTAGGCACAACGTGGAAACACCCCCGGCCCTACTGCGGCGGAGGCTCGCCGGAAGCCTACTGCGCGGCGCCCCGCGCCGTAGCAGGCGCACACCACGCTCATGCCCCGAACGCCTGCTCCGCCCCGCGCGGCAGGTGTCAGCCCAGCACGCCGCCGAACGGGCCGCCGTACGCGAAGCCCAGCAGCAGACCGAACGCCGAAGCCCCCAGGCCGATGATCAGGAGGAAGCGCTCCCCCAGCGTCGCCGAGACGTACTGTCCCCAGCCCGCCGCGACCACGCCCACGATCCCCACCCACGAGGCGACCAGGTGCAGGTCCGCCACCTCGAACTGGGTGAGCAGGCCGGTCAGCAGCGCCACCGCGCCGAGTACCAGCGCCGCCGCGGCGAGGGTGTTCTCGACGGGATGCGTCCTGCCGTCGGTGTTGAGGAGGCCGAGGAGGCCGTGACCGTGCGAAGCCTGCTGCGTCCGTGCTGCCTGTGCCATGGGGCACCTCCGTCGCCGGGAAACACCGGACACCCGGAAGATCCGGGCCATCCCGGACGCGAGCCGGCGCCGCGCTCCGAAGGACCCGCCCGCGGCGGCCCCGCCGGACCCGCACCGCGCCGCCCTCCGGGGCAGCGCAGTATGACGCCGGTCACACCCGTGGTGTACAGCTTGCGGCGATACGTGGCCGGATTTCAACCGGGCGCCGCAGTGCGGGTACTCTGTACGGTCTGCACCCGACGTCCGCCGGCCCACGCCGGAGACGCCCCGCGAAGGCGCGTCCCACGGGACCACGGTGCGGAAACGCATACGAACCTCCTGCCACGGAACGACCGTGGCCGCCGAGTCCAGAGGAGGTGGGTTCACACATGCGTCACTACGAGGTGATGGTCATCCTCGACCCCGATCTCGATGAGCGTTCTGTCTCCCCGCTGATCGAGAACTTCCTTTCCGTTGTCCGCGAGGGCAAGGGCAAGGTCGAGAAGGTCGACACCTGGGGCCGTCGTCGTCTCTCCTACGAGATCAACAAGAAGCCCGAGGGTATCTACTCGGTCATCGACCTGCAGGCCGAGCCCGCGCTCGTCAAGGAGCTCGACCGTCAGATGAACCTGAACGAGTCCGTGCTCCGGACCAAGGTCCTGCGTCCCGAGACCCACTGACCCGCCGGTCCCGCACGGGGGCCGAACGAGTAGCACCAAGCAGCCAGCAGCACCGCCGAGAGGTTCACCCATGGCAGGCGAGACCGTCATCACGGTCGTCGGCAATCTCGTCGACGACCCCGAGCTGCGCTTCACCCCCTCCGGTGCGGCGGTCGCGAAGTTCCGCGTCGCGTCCACTCCCCGCACCTTCGACCGGCAGACCAACGAGTGGAAGGACGGCGACAGCCTGTTCCTCACCTGCTCGGTCTGGCGGCAGGCGGCGGAGAACGTCGCCGAGTCCCTCACCAAGGGCACCCGCGTCGTCGTGACGGGCCGGCTGAAGCAGCGGTCCTACGAGGACCGCGAGGGCATCAAGCGCACGGTCATCGACCTGGACGTCGACGAGGTCGGCGCCAGTCTGCGCAACGCCACCGCGAAGATCACCAAGACCACCGGGCGCGGTGGCCAGGGTGGCGGTGGCTGGGGCGGCGGCCAGGGCGGCCCCGGTGGCGGCGGCCAGCAGGGCGGCGGCGGACCCGCGGGCGACCCGTGGGCGACCGGCGCACCGGCCGGCGGCGGCCAGCAGGGCGGTGGCGGTGGCTGGGGCGGCGGCCCCAGCGGCGGCGGCTACTCGGACGAGCCGCCCTTCTGACGGCCCCGCGGGGCCCGAGGAAGGCGCAGCTCACGCTGCACACTTCTTGAACTCACTGGAGAGAGACCATGGCGAAGCCGCCTGCTCGCAAGCCGAAGAAGAAGGTTTGCGTCTTCTGCAAGGAAAAGATCAAGTACGTCGACTACAAGGACACGAACCTGCTGCGGAAGTTCATTTCCGACCGTGGCAAGATCCGTGCCCGCCGGGTCACCGGCAACTGCACCCAGCACCAGCGTGACGTCGCCACGGCCGTGAAGAACAGCCGTGAGATGGCGCTGCTCCCCTACACCTCGACCGCTCGCTAAGGAAAGGGTGACCACGACATGAAGATCATCCTTACCAACGAGGTCTCCGGCCTCGGTACCGCCGGCGAGGTCGTCGAGGTGCGGGACGGCTACGCCCGCAACTACCTGGTCCCGCGCGGCTTCGCCATCCGCTGGACCAAGGGCGGCGAGAAGGACGTCGAGCAGATCCGCCGCGGCCGCAAGATCCGCGAGATCGCCACGATCGAGCAGGCCAACGACGTGAAGGCCCAGATCGAGGGCGTGAAGGTCCGCATGAAGGTCCGCGCCGGCGACGGCGGCCGCCTCTTTGGCTCCGTCACCCCGGCCGACATCGCCAGCGCGGTGAAGACCGCGGGCGGTCCGGACGTCGACAAGCGGCGCGTCGAGCTGGGCGCCCCGGTGAAGACGCTCGGCACCCACAGGGTGTCCGTGCGCCTGCACCCGGAGGTCCTCGCCTCCTTCGACATCGAGGTCCAGCCGGCCTGACCGCTGCACTCGCGGTGGCCGACGACCAAGGGCCGCACCCCGCATCGCGCGGGGTGCGGCCCTTGCGCATGCCCCCGGCACGGTCCGCCCGGCCCCACGGCACACCGGCACGCGGCGCGCCGACCGGTACACGGCGGCCGGCGCCGCCCGGTGGGAGCCCGCCGCGCACACGCCCACCCGCCCGGGGAGCTACGCGCGCACCGCCCCCGTGACGACCCAGCGCCCGGAGCGCGCCCGCGCCCACAACGTCGCCAGGCGCAAGCCCATCATCAGACCGGCGATCGTCCACCACAGCGCCGTCAGGCCGCCGCCGAGCGTCGGCACCAGCAGGACCACCGGGGCGTACACCGCGAGCGTCGCCAGCATCGCCCCCGCAAGGTACGGGCCGTCGCCCGCGCCCATCAGCACGCCGTCCAGGACGAACACCACGCCCGCGATCGGCTGGGTCACCGCCACCACCAGCAGCGCGGCGGCCAGCCGGGCGTGCACGTCGGGGTCGGAGGAGAACAGCGGCATCAGCAGCGGACGCGCCAGCACTACTGCCGTGCCCAGCACCAGGCCGGACACGACGCCCCACTGCACCATCCGCCGGCACGCGGCCCGGGCACCCGCCTCGTCCCCCGCGCCCAGGTACCGGCCGATGATCGCCTGCCCCGCGATGGCGATCGCGTCCAGGGCGAAGGCCATCAGCGACCAGATGGTCAGCGTGATCTGGTGCGCCGCCACCTCGGCGTTCCCCAGGCGGGCAGCCACGGCCGTGGCCAGCACCAGGATGGCGCGCAGCGACAGCGTGCGGATCAGCAGTGGCGCCCCGGCCTGGGCACAGGCCCGGATGCCGGCCAGGTCCGGCCGCAGCGACGCCCCGTACCGTCGCGCCCCGCGCACCACCACGGCCAGGTAGACGGCGGCCATGCCCCACTGGGCCAGGACCGTGCCCCACGCCGAACCGGCGATGCCCCAGCCGAACCCGTACACCAGCAGCAGATTGAGCAGCGCGTTCGCCGAGAAGCCGCCGATCGCCACGTACAGCGGGGTGCGGGTGTCCTGGAGGCCGCGCAGGACACCGGTCGCGGCCAGGACCACCAGCATCGCGGGGATGCCGAGCGCGCTGACGCGCAGGTAGGTGGTGGCGTACGGCGCGGCCGTCGGCGAGGCGCCGAACAGCTCCACCAGCGCCGGGGCGCCGGGCAGCACCGCGGCCACCAGCAGGGCGCTGAGCAGCAGGGACAGCCACACGCCGTCCATGCCCTGCCGGATCGCGGCCGACAGGTCGCCCGCGCCGACCCGGCGGGCGACCGCGGCGGTCGTGGCGTAGGCCAGGAACACGAAGACGTGTACCGCGGTCTGCAGCAGCGTCGCGGCGACGCCGAGCCCGGCGAGCTGCGGGGTCCCGAGATGGCCCACGATCGCGCTGTCGGCCAGAAGGAACAGCGGCTCCGCGACGAGTGCTCCGAAGGCGGGGAGGGCGAGCGCGAAAATCTCGCGGTCGTGGCGGCGCATGCCGGCGGAGCCGCGGGCGGGGCTGGTCATGGGTTCGATTCAAGCATCCACAGGTAATAGCTGCAAGGCGCTTTCATCTCTTACCGCTGACTGCGAAGGGTGACGTTCGCTCCGCCGTTCGTCGTGATCTCGCGACCCGGCGCCAGGTTTTTTCCGCGCACAGGCAGTGGATGCCGTTCGTGCAGGTCAGGGGGTGTGCAGGAGGGGCGCGGTCGACTACTCCACAGCCCTGTCCACCGCTCCGTGCACAGCTTCGGCCGACTTCTCCACAGGAACCTTCACGCTGTCCACAGAGGCTGTGGATAACGGAGTGGAGGAGGCCCCCGTGACCCGCCTAACGTAGTCCGGCGCCTGCCTCCCGTTCCCCTCTTCTTCACCGCGTCCTCAGGGCGCCGACACGACGGGCCGGCGCTGCGAAATTGTCAGAGCCGTGCCGTAGGAAGAGGGGGCACTGCGGCGAGGTCCGGACCGGAGGCGACGGGCGGACGGGAGGAGGTGCGGCGTGACCCAGCAGCCGGAACACGTCGAGGATCCCTGGGCCGCGGACTCCGCACCCGGCGACCGGCTGCCGTCCGTCTCCCAGCAGCGCCGCGGTCGCGCGGGCCGCAACGGCTCCGGGGGCTCCGGCGGCCCCGGAGCGGAACAGCACGACCGTGGCTCCGACGGCGGCGTCTGGTCCGGCACCCCCTTCGAGCGGGTGCCCCCGCAGGACCTGGAGGCCGAACAGTCCGTCCTGGGCGGCATGCTGCTCTCCAAGGACGCCATCGCGGACGTCGTCGAGGTCCTCAAGGGCCACGACTTCTACCGCCCCGCGCACGAGACGGTCTATCAGGCGATCCTCGACCTCTACGCCAAGGGCGAGCCCGCCGACCCCATCACCGTCGCCGCCGAACTCACCAAGCGCGGCGAGATCGGCCGCGTGGGCGGGCCCGGCTACCTGCACTCCCTCGTGCAGTCCGTCCCCACCGCTGCGAACGCCGAGTACTACGCCGAGATCGTCCACGAACGGGCCGTGCTGCGCCGCCTCGTCGAGGCCGGCACGCGCATCACCCAGATGGGGTACGCGGCCGACGGCGACGTCGACGAGATCGTCAACTCCGCCCAGGCCGAGATCTACGCCGTCACCGAGGAACGCACCAGCGAGGACTACCTGCCGCTGGCCGACATCATGGAAGGCGCCCTCGACGAGATCGAGGCCATCGGCTCCCGCAGCGGCCAGATGACGGGCGTCCCCACCGGCTTCACCGACCTGGACTCCCTCACCAACGGCCTCCACCCCGGCCAGATGATCGTCATCGCGGCCCGCCCCGCCATGGGTAAGTCCACCCTGGCCCTGGACTTCGCCCGGGCGTGCTCCATCAAGAACAACCTGCCGAGCGTGATCTTCTCGCTCGAGATGGGCCGGAACGAGATCGCGATGCGCCTGCTGTCCGCCGAGGCGCGGGTGGCGCTGCACCACATGCGGTCCGGGTCGATGACGGACGAGGACTGGACCCGCCTGGCCCGCCAGATGCCGTCGGTGACGGACGCGCCGCTGTACATCGACGACTCGCCGAACCTGTCCATGATGGAGATCCGGGCCAAGTGCCGCCGCCTGAAGCAGCGCAACGACCTCCAGTTGATCGTCATCGACTACCTCCAGCTGATGCAGACCGGCGGTTCCCGGCGCCCAGAGAGCCGCCAGCAGGAGGTCTCGGAGATGTCCCGGAACCTCAAGCTCCTCGCCAAGGAACTGGAGGTGCCCGTCATCGCGCTGTCCCAGCTGAACCGTGGCCCCGAACAGCGCACGGACAAGAAGCCGATGGTCTCCGACCTGCGTGAGTCGGGAAGCATCGAGCAGGACGCCGACATGGTGATCCTGCTGCACCGCGAGGACGCCTACGAGAAGGAGTCCCCCCGCGCCGGCGAGGCCGATCTCATCGTCGCCAAGCACCGCAACGGCCCGACCGCGACCATCACCGTGGCCTTCCAGGGACACTACTCCCGCTTCGTCGACATGGCCGGCGGCATGTGAGACCTGCTGCAGGTCCGCCGCCGATCCCGTGTCGGTTTCTGCCCTGTCGTGTCGTGACGATGGCAGCCCTGACGCTCAGGCTCACTCCGCTACGGGCAGGCACTCGGCGAGCAGGCCGACGATGTCGCGCCAGGCTCGCTGCGCGTGCTGCGGGTGGTGGCCGACGCCGGGGAGCACGGTCTGGTCGACCGGGGGGTGGTGGAAGGCGTGCAGGGCGCCCCCGTAGACCATGAGGCGCCAGTCGACGCCCGCGGCTTGCATCTCGGCGGTGAAGGCGTCCCGTTGGCCAGCGGGCATGATCGGGTCCTCCGATCCGACCCCGGCCCACACCGGGCAACCGATGCGCGCCGCCTCGCCCGGCCGGCCTGTGGTCAGCGCGTTGACCGTCCCGATCGCCCGCAGGTCGACGCCGTCGCGCCCGAGTTCCAGCACGATCGCGCCCCCGGTGCCGTAGCCGATGGCGGCGACCCGGCCGGGGTCGGTCCGCGGTTCGGCACGCAGCACGTCGAGTGCCGCATGGCCGATCCCCCGTATCCGGTCGGGATCGGCGAGCAGCGGCATGCAGCGCGCCAGCATCTCCTCGGGGTCGGTGAACCAGCGCCCGCCGTGGATGTCGAAGGCCAGCGCCACATAACCGACTTCGGCCAGGGCTTCGGCGCGGCGGCGCTGGAAGTCGTTCAGTCCCGTTCCCTCGGGCCCGACCAGGACCGCGGGCCGGCGGCCGGCACCGGCCGGGAGCGCGAGGTGCCCGATCATCGTCAAGCCGTCGGCCGGGTACGCGACCGTCCGCGTGGTAACCGTCGTCATGAAACTGGACGGTAGTGACCGTCGAGCCCGGTCGGGCCGGTCTTCACCGTCGGCAGAACAGCGTGGCTGCCGGGTCCGTGGGTGGGCACTGCGGCGGGGCCGGGTCGGTCAGCTGAAGCGTTGCCGGGTCGGTTCGTCGGCCGGCAGGAAGGTCTCCATGTGGAGGCCCTCCAGGGTGGCGTCGGTGGGCGTGGTGAGCTGCGCCGAGGTGCTGAAGAAGCGGAGCCGGCCGCCGTCGTCCGCGGTGAGTTCGAGGGCGAGGACGGGGCTGCCGGTCGGCGCGGTCCGGGGGGTGCCCGCGAGGTGTGACCCGGCCTCCGCGGCCAGGGCGAGGTGGCGCGGGTCGTGGGTGCACTCGGCGCGGTGGACGATCTGGTGGTGCAGATGCGAGGCCCACTCGGCGAAGTTGCCGATCCGCCTCGCCAGTCCGCCCGGGTGCAGGCACAACCTGATGACGTTGACCGGGGGTTCCAGCAGCTCCGGTGCGCACCCCTGCAGCAGTGCGTCGACGGCGGCGTTGGAGTCGACGACGTCCCAGTAGTCGTCCAGGAGCAGCGCCGGGTAGGGCAGGTGCGCGTCCAGCAGGTTGCGCAGGCCGTCCATGACGACGGCGACCGAGGCGTCGTCCAGGCCGCGGTCCCGGTACTGCGGCGCGTAGCCGCCCGCCAGCAGGAGTTGGTTCCGGTCGCGCAGGGGGACGTCGAGGGAGTCCGCCAGGTGCAGGATCATCTCCGGCGTCGGGCGTGCCTTGCCGGTCTCCACCCGGCTGACGTGCCGCGCCGAGACCGAGGAGCGGTTCGACAGCTCCTGTTGGCTGAGGCGGCGGCGTTCCCGCCAGCCGCGCAGCAGGGGGCCGAGCTCGCGGGTGTCCGTGGCGGTGCCCATGGCGCCAGCGTAGAGCGCTTCGGCAGGCTCGTCATGACCTCGCAGGTCATGGTGCGGCTGCCGTGGTGCGTCCACTGTGGACTCGTCAACGCAGCGAACCATCCGGAGGAGCGACCATGAACGCGAACGGCGTCGTCGAGGCCTACCTGTCCACGTGGAACTCCGAGGGCGAGCACCGGGCGAAGCTCATCGACGAGCACTGGGCGCCCGAGGCGGCCTACACCGATCCGCTGGCCGAGGTCTCCGGCCACGCGGCGCTCGCCGAACTGATCGAGGGAGTGCAGCAGCAGTTCCCCGGCTGTGTGTTCACGCGCGTCGGCGACGTGGACGCCCACCACAGCCAGTTGCGCTTCCGCTGGGGCCTGGGGCCCGAGGGTGCCGAGCCCTCGGTGATCGGCTTCGACGTCCTGGTCCTGGACGGCGACGGTCGCATCCTCGACGTTCGCGGTTTCCTCGACAAGGTTCCCGCCGGAGCTTGAGCGCGCCCGTCGGCAGGGGTACCGCGGGCAGATTCGCCGTCCTCGGGGGATCTGCCCCGTGCCGGCCGGGGGACGGCCGGCACAGGGCGCGAGGGGGGAGTCCCGTCACCGGGGCCCGTGTCGGGTGCGGGACAGCGCCGCGGCCGCGGCGAGGGTGAGGACGAGGGGCCGCAGCGCCGGGTGTCCCCACAGGTAGCGGGCTCCTGTGGCGGTCCCGGTGGGACGGGTGCCGTCCGGTGGCGGGGACGTGGCCGCGGGCGGCTGGCGTCGTGGCAGCCGGATGAGGGCGAAGGCGGCTGCGGCGAGTACGAAGGTGGCGGCGTCCAGCAGGGCCACGGCATGCCCGCCGAAGGCGGTGAAGAGGGCCGCTCTCGCGAGGGGCGCGAGGAGCTTTGCGCCCTCGGTGACGGTGTGTACCAGGCCGTTGAGGTCGCCGCGCAGTTCGGGCGGTACGACGGCGGGGACGAGGGCGGCCTCGACCGCGTCGGGGACGACGGTTCCTGTGCAGACCGTCCGGCAGCAGGGACTGGGCCCTGACCCTGTCGAGGCCGTCCGTGCGTTCCGCGACGCTCGCGCGCAGGGTCTGCGACTCGAGCAGTACGCCTTCGTGCACCATGCGCCGTCACTCCCTTCGGGCTTTCGCCCATGTCAGGGGGCTCGCGCTCACGACGCACTCTCGAATGGAGTAACGACTGCGAACGTATGAGACGCGAGCGGCATACGAGCGTTCTTGCGACTGATTCGCTTCTGTGTCAACTCACCCTGTGGAGCGACAACTTGAAGCCCACGTGGGAGGCCTCGAAGCCGAGGCGCTCGTAGAAGCGGTGCGCGTCGGTGCGGGTGGCGTCGGAGGTGAGCTGGACCAGGGCGCAGTCCTGGCGGCGGGACTCCTCGATCGCCCACTCGATGAGGCGGGTGCCCAGTCCCGTGCCGCGGGCTGAGCTGTGGACGCGCACGGCCTCGATCAGGGCGCGAGTGGAGCCCTTGCGGGAGAGGCCGGGGATGAGGGTGAGCTGCAGGGTGCCGATGATCCGGCCCTCGCGCTCGGCGACCATCAGGTGCTGGTTGGGGTCGTCGGCGATGTGGGTGTAGGCCGTCTCGTACGGCGTGAGGTCGTCGGGGCTCTCGCGCCGGGCGCCGAGCGCGTCGTCGGCGAGCATGGCGACGAGGGCCCCGAGGTCGTCGCGAGTGGCACGTCGCATGGTGAAGTCGACGGATGCTGAGGTCATCGCGACAGCTTACGCACTGGTGTTCGGGCTGCTGGCGGGCTGGCGGGCTGGCCGGTCAGCCGAGGGCGACCGAGTAGGGAGCGAAGCGGAGGGCGGGGTCACCGGGGATGTCGCCGGTGGTGCGGACCATCAGGGTGCAGCTGAAGTCGCCGGTCAGGCCGCGAGCACGGAGCCAGTCGCCGAGTTCGGGGTGACGTCCGCCGAGGTCGAAGCGGACGGGGCCCGGTGCGTGGAGGGCGAGGTCGGTGATCAGCTTCTGGGCGGTCGCGGTGTCGTGGGCGACGACCGGACCGAGGACGGTGGTTCCGTCGTTGGGCCAGGAGGCGGCGAAGCCCGTGAGGGCGCCGTGGGGGTCGTCGGGGTCGTGGGCGACGACGAAGCGGTCGGCGAAGGCCGGGAGGCGGGCGAGGAGTTCGGTGCGGTCGGCGCCGAACGCGCGGGCATCCAGGGCGCGTACGGCAGTAAGGTCCGCGGCCCGCGCGGGTCGGACGGCGGCGGGCCGGACGTCGTCGCCGACGGCGGGGGTGAACGGGCCGCGCAGCATGCAGGAGGTGCCGACCGGTCTGAAGCCGAGTTCCTCGTAGAGCGGGCGGCCGTTGGGGGTGGCGGAGAGGAACGCGGCGTGGTCGCCGGACTCGGCGAGCGCATGGCGCACGAGGTGGCGGCCGAGCCCGCGGCGGGCGAAGCGCTCGGCGACGAGGACCATGCTGACGCAGGTGTAGGCGCGCCCGCCGGGGAGTGCGGGGTAGAAGGTGAGGACGAAGGCGCCCGCGAGGGCCCCGGGCCGGTCGGGGGCGTCGACGCCGTAGCCGCGGCCCGCGGTGAGGAGCAGGCGCCACTTGTGGGCCTCCCGTCCCCAGCCGCGGGATTCGGCGAGGTCGCCGCAGGCGGCGAGGTCGTCGAGGGTGAGCCGGCGGACGTGGGGCCGCAGCAGCTCGGTGGACGCGGTGGGTGCGGAAGTCGTCACGTGCCCAGCGTGCCTGACGGGGCGTCGGGATGGCCAGGTCTTTTCCGCTCTGGCCTGCTCTTTCTTTCCCGCGGGCTCCCGTACGGCCTGCCACGAAGGTGGTCCTGCGTGCCGGGCCGGCGGCCGCGGCGAGTGCGGCCCCAGGGCTTGAGCACGGAGAGGGCGGTCATGAAGAGGTAGAGGGCGAGCGAGACGCTCGGCGGGAAGAGCAGTGCGTAGGGGTCGACCCTGTCGCCGGCCGTCACGGCGGTGGCCGCGCGGTCGAGGGCGGGGCGGAGGACGAGGAGTGAGGCGGTGCCGGCGACGAGGGTGAGCCAGAACTTCGCCCACACCCAGCGGTACCGCGCCAGACCCCAGTGGGTGCCGAGGGAGAGGACGAGCCCGGTGGTGAAGGTGAGGAGGGCGAGCGGGGCGACGAGCAGGTCCCCGAAGACGTCCATCGCCCGGTAGGCGACCTCGTCCGTGGCCGGGGACGCGGTGGCGGCTCCGGTGAGGGCGAGGATCAGGAGGCAGAGTGTGAGACCGAGCCAGGCGGCGGAGGCGGCGACGTGGACGACGAGCAGGGCGCGGCGCAGCGGGCGCGGGAGGGCGGTTCGCGCTCTGGGGGCGACGGGTGTGGAGGCCATGTGTGCACGGTCCCCGGCGTGGGAGGGGGTGCGCGTCTGCCCGGTGGAGTATTCGCGCCTACTCGCCCGCGAGTACGGGCGGACCGAGGGGCCGAGGGACCGGCGGGGCCAGAGGAAGGTGATCTGCGTCTCACCGCACCGGACCAACTTGTGGAGATGCTGAAACCGTGGCACCTGCATGCGCGGTGACGTCTGTGTCGCGGAAGGGCCGGGCGTGACGGGTGAGCAGGGGTGAACGGTGCGTGAGGGGTGTGAACGGGTGCGGAATCCGGGGCCGTGGGGAGTTTTCCTCGAATTCCTTGTCCACCAGTGCTGTTCGGATGGCTCGGTGCGGTATCCGGTGGTTCCTGGCGACATCCCGGCGGGGCTCGCCGACGGGTGCGTGAAGGGGGTCTTCTGGGCTGTGGAGTGCCGCGTCCCCGCAGGGCGAGGAGGGCGATCCGTGCGAGGCGTACGAAGTCGTACAGTACCGTCACCAATTCCCCATGATGGGCAGAATCCAGGAATTTGACGGAACGGTGAGCGGGGCTTGTGGATCGATGCCATAACGGTATGGTCGACTCCGCATCGCCGGGTTGGTGATTCCACGGCCGATGCCTCAGGGGGTCTCACATGCAGGCACTCTCCGGCTCCGGGTGTGCGTGGACCGAAGGAAGACGTTCGAGGCGAGGCAGATCATGACCACCACGTCGGCCGGTGACGGCACTTCTGCGGGTGACAGCGGTGGCGGCGGCGAGTGGAGCTGGTTCGCCCCGGCCCGGAAAGGTGCCGCATCCGCGCCGGAGGGCGACGGACAGGAGCGTGAGCCGGAAGCGGGCGGGACGCCCAGCCGGCCGGTGACACCGATACGTCCGGTGGGGTCGGGTGCCGAGCGACGTGCCTCCGCCCCGGGCGGGCCCGGTCCGGGTACGACGGCGCCGTACGGGAATCCGGGCGCGGCCGGCGCGTACGGAGGGCCGTCTCCGTACGGCTCTTCCCCGCATCCCGGGCGGCCGGGGCCGGTGCCGCAGCACGGTCCGGGCGGCGAGGAGCACCAGCGCGTCGAGCCGGAGGATCCGTACCAGGGGTTCGGGCCCGGGGACCGGATGCCCGGCGCCCCCGCGGGTCCGCCATCGCACGAGCCGGCGGGACGTCCACCGGAGGCCCGGGGCCCCGCGGCCCACGACCCGTTCGGCGTCCACGACCAGCTGCCCGCGCAGGAGCCGGCCACGCAGGAGGCGTCTCCCGACGCCGTGCTGATCCGGCGCACGATGACGGAGATCGAGCCGGTCGCCGATGCGGCCACCGCCTACTTCTACGCGATGCTGTTCGTGCAGCATCCGCATCTGCGGGAGCTGTTCCCGGCCTCGATGGACGCGCAGCGCGACCGCCTGTTCCGGGCGCTGCTGACGGCGGCCCGGCTGATCGACGAGCCGGAGACCCTGAGCAAGTACCTGTCCGGGCTCGGCCGCGGCCACCGCAAGTACGGCACAGCGCCGGAGCACTATCCGGCGGTCGGCGAGTGCCTGCTGGGCGCGCTCACCCAGTACTGCCGCACCACCTGGAGCGACGAGGCGGAGGCCGCCTGGGTGCGGGCGTACACCGCGATCTCGCAGACGATGATCGACGCGGCGGCGGAGGACGAGAAGCACGCGCCCGCATGGTGGAACGCGGAGATCGTGGCGCACGAGATGCGCACCCGGGACATCGCGGTGATCACCGTGCGCCCGGACCAGCCGTATCCCTTTCTGGCCGGGCAGTACACGAGCGTGGAGACGCCGTGGTGGCCGCGGGTGTGGCGGCACTACTCCTTCGCGTCGGCGCCGCGTTCGGACGGGCTGCTCACCTTCCACGTGAAGTGCGTGCCCGCCGGCTGGGTCTCCAGCGCGCTGGTCAACCGGGCGCGGCAGGGCGACGTGATCCGGCTGGGCCCGCCGGCCGGTTCGATGACGGTCGACCACGCGACGGACAGCGGTCTGCTCTGTCTGGGCGGCGGTACGGGCATCGCGCCGATCAAGGCGCTGATCGAGGACGTCGCGGAGCACGGTCGGGCCCGTCCGGTCGAGGTCTTCTACGGCGCGCGCAACGATCACGACCTGTACGACCTGCGGACCATGTTGCGCATGGAGGAGCGGTACCGGTGGCTGTCGGTGCGGCCGGTGGTCTCGGACGGCGATCCGGCGCTCCGGCGCCCGTCGGTGAACGCGGACGCGGCGGGGGCCGCGCTGCTGGCCGGAGACCTGCCCGAGGTGGTGCAGCAGTACGGGCCGTGGAGTGCGTACACCGGTTACCTCTCCGGGCCGCCGGGGCTGATCCGCAGCGGTGTCGACGCGCTCCGGGGGGTCGGGATACCGGCGCACCGGATACGGCACGACTCCCTGGAGGAACTGGTCGCCGCGGCGGAGTGACGCCGCCGCTCTACGCGCGGAACACGTTTCGGGTCGGCGGTCGGCGGCCGGGCCCAGGGGAAGTCGGAGAAGGAGACAGCTGAGGTGGCAGACGCCGAGAGGGCCCACGGGGCCGCGGTGGACGGGAGACCCGACGAGCACGGTGCGGCGACGGCCGTCCCGCTGCGCCGGCCGGGCAGCGACGGCGAGCACGCGCTGCAGCAACGCATGGGCACGGCGGACCGCGCGGACCGGTTCTACGACCAGCAGGTCCTGGACCACCTCAACGAGCGGATGCGGGAGTTCGTGCAGGGCCAGGAGATGTTCTTCCTGGCCACCGCGGACCGGCACGGCGAGTGCGACAACACCTTCCGGGCCGGGCCGCCCGGCTTCCTGCGGGTACTGGACGAACGCACCCTGCTCTTCCCCGAGTACCGGGGCAACGGCGTGCACGCCTCGCTCGGCAACCTGCAGGAGAACCCGCACGTGGGCATCCTGCTGATGGACTTTCTCCGGGCGCGCATCGGTCTGCACGTCAACGGGCGCGCGGAGGTGCTCGAGGACGCGGCGGTGCGCACCGAGCACCCCGACCTGCCGGAGGACCCGGTGCCGGGCCGCCGGGCGCGGATGTGGGTGAAGGTGTGGGTGGACGAGGCGTACATCCACTGCGCGAAGCACATCCCGCACCTGCAGAAGGTCCCGAAGGGGGCGGGGCGCGACTGGGGCACCGACGACCACAAGCGCAAGGGCGGCGACTTCTTCGGCAGCGCGCGGGAGGCGCGGGAGCGCGGGCCGGTCGAGTGGGAGCCGCGGGAGCACGAGCCGCCGCCGCTGCCCGGGCAGCGGCCGCTGACGCAGCCGGAGGACCTGCCGCCCCGGCCCGCGCTGCCGTCCGTCGCGGAGCCGGGCGCCGAGCCGGCGGCGGAGCCGGCAGGTGTACCGGCGGCCGGTGCGGCCCTGGAACCCGTCGCGTCGAGGGAGCAGCTTCCCGAGGACGCCCCCACGCGCAGCTTCGAGCGGATACCCGCGTACGGCGGGCCGCGGCACGCCCGCAGGTACCCGGAGCACCAGACGCCGGTCGCGCAGTGGCGGGCCGTGCCGGGTGCTTCGGGGCGGCAGGTGCCGCCGCTGCCCGGGATGCCGCCGCAGGCCCCCGCGCGGGACGACGCGCCGTGGCGGTACCGGCACGGTGAGGTCCACGCATCCACCCACGGTGCCGGGTCGTACGGCGGTGGTGACGCGTACGGCGGCGGTGACGCGTACGGCGGCGGTGACGCGTACGGCGGCGGTGACGCGTACGGCGGGAACGGCGCCGCCCGGGTGCCGCCCGGGACGGGGGCGGCGGCCGGGGCGTCCGCGGTGATCGCGGCGCGCGGCGCGGTGCCGACGGGCGAGGACGCGGAGTCCTGGCGTCTGGAGGCGGAACGGGCGCTGGAGGACGCGCAGCAGCGGGCGGCGGACGAGGAGTCCTCCTCGTTCCAGGGCTGGTTCGGCTGAGGCCGGCTCCGGGTCGCCGCGGCCGGTCGGGCGTCGGGGGCCCGGCGGGCACGGCGGTGCGGTCGTGGTTCAGCCGAGGCCGGGGTCCAGCAGGGCCCGGACGCCCTCCAGGTTGCGGTCGAGGTAGCCGCGCAGCGTCGGCGGGACGACGTCGACGGAGGCGATGCCCTCGCGGGTGAAGGGGAGGCGCACGACCTCGTACTCGCCGCAGGGTTCCTCGACCTCGGGTCCGTGCCGCCGGGAGAGGTCCATGCTCTCCAGCCGGCAGGCGAAGAAGAACTGCACCTTCACGCCCTCCCGGCCGTCGTCCGTGGTGTGCGGGACGGTGTCGACGAAGGCGGGGACGACATCGCCCACCTCGGCGCCGAGTTCCTCGTCGACCTCGCGGTGCAGGGCCCGTACGACGCTTTCGTCCACGTCGGGTTCCACGCCCCCGCCCGGGGTGATCCAGTACGGGGCCAGGCCGGGCTTCGTCCGCTTGATGACGATCATGTGGTCGCCGTCGAGCAGAATGGCGCGGGCGGTGCGTTTGACCACGGGACGTTCGGGGGTCATGCAGGAGGTCTGGCCCGTGGTGCGGCGGCTGAAACCCGCCTGCTGCGCGGCCGGCCCGGGGGCGCGGCGTGCGGCGTGGAGGCGCGGTGCACGCGTCGGTGTTCCGGCGGAGCCGCCGGAGGTCACCAGTCGGCGGACGCGCGCACCAGCCACTCGTGGGTGCGTGCGATGTGCGGCAGGGCCAGGGTGCCCACCCGCACGGTGAGGAAGTAGGTGCGCAGCGGGGGTACGGGCGGTTCCAGCAGGGCGGCGAGGGCGCCGCTCGCCAGGTGCTCGGCGCACAGGTAGCGGGGCAGCACGGCCATGCCCGCGCCGTGCAGCACGCACTGGAGTACGGCGCGCAGGTCCGGGGCGATGACCGTGCCGGACTGGAGTAGCGGCTGGTCGAAGACGGCGGCCCAGTAGCGGGTCATCAGCGGCATGCTCTCGTGGACCGACAGCGCCGGTACGTCCTCCAGCGCGGCGGGTCCCTTTGCGCGCACCACGGCCGCGCCGCCGAGCCGCGCGGCCCAGCGCGGCCCGGCGACCAGGACCAGCTCCTCGTCGCACAGCGGGGTGGTGGCCAGGAGTCGGCCGCGGGGGCGGCCGGTGGTGAGGGCGAGGTCGCTGTGGCCGGCGGCGAGCCCTTCGAGGACCTCCTCGGTGCTGCCGAACGCGGCGCGCAGGGAAAGGCCCTGGCCGACCAGGGCGGTGAGTGCGGGCACGGCCCGCAGCGCGGTGAACTCGGGCGGGCCGGCGAGGTGCACGGTGCGGCCGGCGCTCTCCTCGTCGAGGCCCCTTTCGGTGATCTCGGTCAGGGCGTCGAGGTGTGGGGCGACCTTGCGGGCGAGCTCCTCGCCGACGGCGGTGGCGGTGACGCCGCGGGCCATCCGGTGGAAGAGCGGACGGCCGATCTGACCCTCCAGGGTGCGGATCTGCCCGGTGACGGCCGGCTGGGAGAGGCCGAGGAGTACCGCGCCGCGGGTGAAGGAGCCGGCGCGGTGCACCGCCAGGAACGTGCGCAGCAGCGCCAGGTCCATCGGTCCTCCACTCGTGTGCGGGGGTGCGAACGTGCGGGACGCGCGCCGGGGCGCGCGAGGAAGGGGGCGACCTCGCTGTGCGTCCCCGGCCCCTTCCACACCGTCACGGTGGGTAGCGCAACGATAAATATATCGATAGGCAAGTGTCACTACGGTGATTGGACACTGACGCTGAGTCAACTAGCCTTGGGGTGCGGTTCTTCGCGCGTTGAAGACGGCGCGTTCGAGACAGGAGGGGGGAGTCTCGAAACGTCGTTCACCGACCGCTTCGGCCGCACGCCCCCGGGGGACGTACAGGGGCGCCGGGGGATGTACGGGGGCACACCGCGACCGGGGGGCTGCACCGATCGGTGCAGCCCCCCGGTCGTCGGCGTCGCACCTCTTCGAGGGCGGCCGCCGCGCATCCGGGAGGCCGTCGCCGTCGGTCAGTCCGCCAGCGGCAGGTAGACGCGGTTGCCCGCCTCGGCGAACTCACGCGACTTCTCCGCCATGCCCGCCTCGATCTCCTGCACGTCGAGTGCGGCGGGGACGCCGCCGTTCGCTGCTCCGCCTCCGGCCATCTCGCTGGCGTGCTCCCGGCGGATGTCCTGGCTGATCTTCATCGAGCAGAATTTCGGCCCGCACATCGAGCAGAAGTGTGCCGTCTTGGCCGGTTCGGCCGGGAGGGTCGCGTCGTGGAACTCCCGGGCGGTGTCCGGGTCGAGGGCCAGGTTGAACTGGTCCTCCCAGCGGAACTCGAAGCGCGCGTCGGACAGCGCGTCGTCCCAGTCCTGCGCGCCCGGGTGGCCCTTGGCCAGGTCCGCCGCGTGCGCCGCGATCTTGTACGTGATCACGCCGGTCTTGACGTCGTCCCGGTCGGGCAGGCCCAGGTGCTCCTTCGGCGTGACGTAGCAGAGCATCGCCGTCCCCCACCAGCCGATCATCGCCGCGCCGATGCCCGAGGTGATGTGGTCGTACGCCGGGGCGATGTCGGTGGTGAGCGGGCCCAGGGTGTAGAAGGGCGCCTCCTCGCAGATCTCCTGCTGGAGGTCGATGTTCTCCTTGATCTTGTGCATCGGGACGTGTCCGGGGCCCTCGATCATCGTCTGCACGCCGCGCGCCTTGGCGATCCGGTTCAGTTCGCCGAGCGTGCGCAGTTCGGCGAACTGCGCCTCGTCGTTCGCGTCGGCGATCGATCCGGGCCGGAGTCCGTCGCCGAGCGAAAACGTCACGTCGTACGCGCGCAGGATGTCGCAGAGTTCCTCGAAGTGGGTGTAGAGGAAGCTCTCCTGGTGATGCGCCAGGCACCAGGCGGCCATGATGGAGCCGCCGCGTGAGACGATGCCGGTCTTGCGACGCGCGGTGAGCGGCACGTAGCGCAGCAGCACGCCGGCGTGGACGGTCATGTAGTCGACGCCCTGCTCGCACTGCTCCAGGACGGTGTCCTTGTAGACCTCCCAGCTCAGCTCCTCGGCCTTGCCGTCGACCTTCTCCAGCGCCTGGTAGAGCGGCACCGTGCCGATGGGCACGGGGGAGTTGCGCAGCACCCACTCGCGGGTGGTGTGGATGTTGCGGCCGGTGGAGAGGTCCATGACCGTGTCGGCGCCCCAGCGGCTCGCCCAGGTCATCTTCTCCACCTCCTCCTCGATCGAGGAGGTGACGGCGGAGTTGCCGATGTTGGCGTTGACCTTCACCAGGAAGTTCTTGCCGATGATCATCGGCTCGATCTCCGGGTGGTTGACGTTGGCCGGGAGGACGGCGCGTCCCGCGGCGATCTCGTCGCGCACCAACTCGGGGGAGACGTTCTCCCGGACGGCGACGTACTCCATCTCCGGGGTGATGTCGCCGCGCCGGGCGTACGCGAGCTGCGTGACGGCCATATCGCCGCGTGCCCGCCGGGGCTGGCGCGGACGGCCGGGGAAGACCGCGTCCAGGTTCCTCAGACCGCCGCGCGGCGAGGTGTGCTTGATCCCGTCGTCCTCGGGCCGCAGTTCACGGCCCGCGTACTCCTCGGTGTCCCCCCGGGAGATGATCCAGTTCTCCCGCAGCGGCGGCAGGCCGCGGCGGACGTCGGTGTCGATGGTGGGGTCGGTGTACGGGCCGGACGTGTCGTACAGCGTCACGTCCTGGCCGTTGGTGAGGTGCACCCGGCGGACCGGGACCCGGATGTCCGGGCGCGATCCCCCGACGTAGCCCTTGTGCCAGCCCGGTTTCCGCTGCGCTTCGGCAGCGCCGGACGGGTTTTCGGGCGTGCGTGCATCCTGCATGGTCATGAGACCTACTCCCTACGCCGGCATTACCCGGTAACAGGTTCGGCGGTCGACGCAGCCGTTCAGCGCCCTCTCAGCCCCGTGCTCGGAGCTCCCGCGATGTGCAAAGCGGCTCCACGCTAACGGCTCACCGCGCGGGGTGGCCAGAGGGCCCCCGGCTTCTTGCGATGATCGGTGTGTGACGACGCCACCGCAGCAGCCGCAGCCGCCGTCCTCCGGGTGGGGGGACGGGCCCCGATCCGGGCATGCCCACCAGCACGGCCGGCGCCCCGAGTACGGCCACCCGCCCGCCCACGGCGGCGGTCACGGCGGGCACGGCGGTCACGGCCACGGCGGTGGGCACGGCGGTCACGGCCACGCGCACGCCCATGGCCCGGCGACGCCCGTCTCCCGCCACCTGCGGAAGGTCGTCGCCGCCGTGCTCATCCCCTTCGCCGCCGCCGTCGTCGCGGGGCTGGTGCTGCTCTGGCCGGGCGGGGCGCCGGGCGGGCAGGAGGACGGTCGCAGCGGCGTCGGCTTCGACCGGCCCACCTACGACGCGCGCGTCACGGCCGTGCGCACCGTGGACTGCGCCGACGTCAACGCCCAGCCGTCGGGCGGGATCGGGCAGCAGCCCGATCCCGGCGCGGGCGGTGCCGGCGGTGCCGGCGACCAGGCGTGCCGCCAGGCGACCGTCGAGGTCACCAGCGGCCCCGGCACCGGACGCACCTTCCCCCACGTCATCACCCCGGACGCCACCCGCACCCTGTCCGCCGGGCAGGACGTCGTCGTCGCCTATGCGGAGAACGCGCCGCGGGATCTCCAGTACGCGGTGATCGACGTGGACCGCGACCTGCCGATGGCGCTGCTCGCCGGGATCTTCGCCGTGGTGGTGGTGCTGGTGGGACGGCTGCGCGGGATGCTGGCGCTGGTCGGGCTGGGGGTGAGCTTCGCCGTGCTGACGCTGTTCATCCTCCCGGCGATCCTCCAGGGCTCCAACCCGCTGCTGGTCGCTGTGGTGGGCGGCAGCGCGATCATGCTGGCCACGCTCTACCTCTGCCACGGCCTGTCCGCACGGACCTCCGTCGCGGCGCTCGGCACGCTGGTGTCGCTGCTGCTGATCGGCGTGCTGGGTTCGCTGTTCATCGGCTGGGCGGAGCTCACGGGCAACACCGACGACCAGACGGGGCTGGTGCACGGGCTCTACCCCGACATCAAGATCCAGGGTCTGCTGCTCGCCGGTGTGCTCATCGGTTCGCTCGGCGTGCTGGACGACGTCACGGTGACTCAGACCTCGGCCGTGTGGGAGTTGAGGGACGCCGACCCGTCGGCGGGTTGGCGGCAGCTGTACGGCGCCGCGATGCGCATCGGCCGCGACCACATCGCGTCCGTGGTCAACACCCTGGTGCTCGCCTACGCCGGGGCGGCCCTACCGCTGCTCCTGCTCTTCTCCATCGCGGAGAGCAGCGTGGCCACGGTCGCCGGTTCGGAGTTGGTGGCGGAGGAGATCGTGCGGACCCTCATCGGGTCCATCGGGCTGGTCGCGTCCGTGCCCGTCACCACGCTCCTGGCCGCGCTGGTGGTCTCCGCGGACCGCCGGCCGGGGACGACCCCCGGCTCCGCCGAGGTCCCCGGCGCTCCGGTGCCCGCCGGGGCGGCGCCCGGCGCGACGGTCACCAGTCGTCGCGGGAGGAGGAGGAAGAAGAGGTGAACTGGCGCACCAGGTAGATCAGACCGCCCACCAGGGCCGCGAAGAGCAGCACCTTGAAGAGCAGGCCGACCAGGAAGCCGACCACGCTGGCGATCAGCCCGCCGAACACGACGAGCGCGATCACCGGTATGGCGACCCACTTCACCCACCACGGCAAGGTGGCGAGCACTTCCTTGACAGCCATGACAACTCTCCGTGAAGGACTCGAGGACGGCGGTGCGCCCGGGACGAACGCACCGTCTGCCCTCGATGCTAAGGCGAGTGGCGGCGCTGCGGGAGTGGCGCCGACCCCGGCGCGACCCTGAATCGACCCCTACGGCTCCGGCCGGCCGCACGTCAGCCCTCCGGGGGAGAGAACACCACCATGACCCGCAGGTCCTCGCTGACGTGGTGGAAGCGGTGCGGCACGCCGGCCGGCACGTACACGACGCTGCCGCGCGCCACCGGCGTCGTCTCGTCCCCGACGGTGAGCGCCGCACGGCCGCTGACCACGAAGTACACCTCGTCCTGCGAATGCGGCTGCTGCGGGTCCGCCCCGCCTCGGTCCACGGCGTACAGGCCCACCGACATGTGACGCTCGCGCAGGAACTGCAGATAGGCGCCGTCGTTCGCGGCACGCTCCGCCTCCAGCTCTTCCAGCCGGAACGCCTTCACACCGGTCCCCCACCTTCTGTGTTCGATCCACCGGTACGGATGGAACCATCAGCGTATGACGAACTTCCTCATCAAGACCGTGGCCAACGCGGCGGCGCTGCTCGTCGCCGTGTGGCTGATCGCCGGCATCACGCTCACCGGCGAGGACACCGGCCGGCAGGCCCTCACCCTCGTGCTCGTCGCCCTGATCTTCGGCCTGGTCAACTTCGTGGTCAAGCCGGTCGTGAAGCTGCTCTCGCTGCCGGTGCTCATCCTCACGCTCGGCCTGTTCACCCTGGTGATCAACGCGCTGATGCTCCTGCTGACGTCGTGGCTGGCGGACGTGGTCGACCTCAGCTTCCACGTCGACGGCTTCTGGGCGGCTCTGCTCGGCGGCCTGATCATCTCGATCGTCTCCTGGGCCCTGAACATGATCCTTCCGGACGACGACTGATGCCGGTGCACGGTCCCGACCGCCGCTACCGGGTGTGCTTCGTGTGTACGGGCAACATCTGCCGCTCCCCCATGGCCGAGGCGGTGTTCCGGGCCCGGCTGGAGGATGCGGGGCTGGACGACCGGGTGCGCACGGACAGCGCCGGCACCGGCGGCTGGCACGTCGGCGAGCCCGCAGACCCCCGTACCGCCGCGGTGCTGGGGACGGCCGACTACCCGCTGCTGCACGCCGCGCGCCGGTTCGAGCCGGACTGGTTCCAGCACATCGACCTGGTGATCGCGCTGGACGAGGGGCACCGCAGCGAGCTGCGACGGCTCGCGCCGGATGCCGCGGAGGCCGGGAAGGTCCGCCTGCTGAGGTCCTACGACCCGGTGTCGGCCGAGCGGGGCGAGCTGGACGTCCCCGACCCGTACTACGGCGGTGACGAGGGCTTCCAGGAGTGCCTGGACCTCGTCGAGGCGGCCATGCCCGGTCTGCTCGCCGAGGTCGCCGCGGTGGTGGAGGCGCGGGAGGGCCGCACCGGGATCGGCCCTGCGGGGAGCGCGGGGCGAGGTCGTGCCGGGAGCGGCGGACCGTGATCGCGGACCGGGTGCGCGAGATGACCGGCGTGCCGGTCGGGGAGGCGCGGCCGGTGGGCGGCGGCGACGTCTGCGCCGCCCACCGGCTCGACGCCGACGGCCGGACGCTCTTCGCCAAGACCCTCGCCGACGCTCCGGAGGGCTTCTTCCGCGCCGAGGCGGACGGTCTGGCGCTGCTCGCCGGAACGGGCGTGGTCGCGGTGCCCGCGGTAGTGGCGGCGGCGCCGGACGTGCTGGTGCTGGACTGGATCGAGCCCGGCCGGCCGTCGCCCGGGGCGGCGGAGCGGCTGGGCCGCGATCTGGCCGCGCTGCACGACAGCCCGGTCGAGGCGTGGGGCACGCCCGGCCGGCCCGCCTTCCTCGGGCCGCTGCCGCTGCCCTCGCCCGACGCCCGCCTGACCGACCCGGGCGACTGGCCTGCCTTCCACGCCGCGTACCGGCTGCTTCCCTTCCTGCGGCGGGCCGCCGACGCCGGCGCGATGGCCGACGGCGACGTACGGGCCGTGGAGCGGCTGTGCGCACGTCTCGACGAGGTGGCCGGGCCACCGCAGCGGCCGGTCGTGATCCACGGAGACCTGTGGTCCGGCAACGTGCACTGGTCCGCGACCGGCCGGGCCTGGCTCATCGACCCCGCCGCGCAGGGCGGTCATCCGGAGACCGATCTGGCGATGCTGGAGCTGTTCGGCTGCCCGCACCTGGACCGCGTGCTGGCCGCGTACGAGGAGGTGCGGCCCGTTCCCGGCCGCGCCGCGCGGACGGGGCTGCATCAGCTGCAGCACCTCCTGGTGCACGCGGTGCTCTTCGGCGGCGGGTACGGTGCCCGCTGCGGGCAGGTGGCGCGCGCCGCCCTGGCGTGACCCGCGGGACCGGCGGATCCGGGGTGGCCGGAGTGACCGGAGTGAGAGGCAGGCGCAGCGACATGAGCAGGGACGACCGCGACGCGACCCGGGTGGTGCGGGCGGGGCTGCCGCCGGAGGAGCCGTACGCGCCGCCGTTGCCCGGGCCGGTGTTCGCCGCGCACTACCACCTGCCCGGCGACCCGCACGACGCCCCGTACGCCTACGGCCGGGACGCCAACCCGACCTGGACGGCGCTGGAGCGCGCCGTCGGCGCACTGGAGGCGCCGACCGGGGTGCCCGGCGAACAGGTGCACGCGCTCGCCTTCGCCTCCGGCATGGCCGCGATCTCCGCCGTGGTGTTCTCCCAGGTGCGGCCCGGCGAGGCGGTGGTGCTGCCGTCCGACGGGTACAACCTGCTGGTGCCGACCCGGGAACGCCTGGAGTCGCTGGGCGTCGAGGTGCGCACGGCGCCGACCGGCGGCGACGCGCAGCGCGAACTCCTCGACGGCGCCCGGCTGCTGTGGATCGAGTCGCCGTCGAACCCGGGGCTGGACGTGTGCGACATCCGGGCCCTGACGGACGAGGCCCATGCACGCGGCGCGCTGGTGGCCGTCGACAACACCCTCGCCACCCCGCTGGGACAGCGCCCGCTGGAACTCGGTGCGGACTTCTCCGTCGCCTCCGGCACCAAGGCGCTCACCGGCCACGGCGACCTGCTGCTCGGCTATGTCGCCTGCCAAGACGCCGCTCTCGCCGGCGGGGTGCGGCTGTGGCGCAAGACAGTCGGCGCCGTCCCCGGCCCGATGGAGGCGTGGCTGGCGCACCGTTCGCTGGCCACCCTGGAGCTGCGCACCCGGCAGCAGGCGACCGGTGCGCTGGCCGTCGCGCGGGCACTGCGCGAGCTGCCCGGGGTGACGGACGTACGTCACCCCGGGCTGCCCGAGGACCCGTCGCACCCGGTGGCGGCCCGTCAGATGCGCCGCTACGGCTGCGTGGTGTCGTTCACGCTGCCGGACAAGGGCTTCGCCGAACGCTTCCTGGCCGCGCTGCGGCTGGTCGACGACGCCACCAGCTTCGGCGGTGTGCGCAGCACCGCGGAGCGGCGTGGTCGCTGGGGCGGCGACGCCGTGCCGGAGGGTTTCGTGCGGATGTCCGTCGGTGTGGAGGACCCGGAGGACCTGGTCGCCGACCTCCGGCACGCGGTGGAGCACGCGGCCGCACAACAGGAATGACGAGTCAGGCCTTTCGGTCGATATCGCTGTTCGACGGCGCAAGGGCGTCAGCGGCGGAAGAATGCCCGCATGACGCACACCGAAAGCACTGTCGAAGAGCGCGCTGACGTCCCCGCCGCCCGCCCCGGGAGGGACGGGAGCGGTGGTGGAGGCAGCGCAGACGGCGGTGCGGAGATGCCGTCCGGGCCGAAGCGCCGCCGTGGGCGGAGGGTGCTGCTCTGGTGCCTCGCCGGTGTGCTGCTGCTGGTCGGCGGTCCCGCCGGGTACGGGTGGTGGCGGGCGGACAGCGCTGCCGACTCGATCCCACGCATCCCGGACGCTCTGCCCAACGTGCCCGAGAGGCAGCAACCGCCGCCCGGGGCTGGCGTGACGTTCCTGCTCGTAGGGCTCGATACCAGGTCCGGGGTGCCGACCACCGGTGACGACGCGCAGGCGCCCGCGTGGAGGGCCGGGGCCTCGCGCAGCGACACGATGATGCTGTTCCACCTGTCGGCGGACCGCGAGGACGCGGCGGTGGTCTCACTGGCCCGCGACACCTGGGTGGAGATACCGGGGCACGGTGAGGCCAAGCTCAACGCCGCCTACTCCTGGGGTGGTCCGGCCCTCGCCGTGCGGACGGTGCAGGACGTCACCGGTGTCCGGGTCGACCACCTCGCGGTCGTCGACTGGAACGGTTTCCGTGAGTTGACCGATGCCGTGGGCGGTGTGGACATCACCGTGCCGCGCGACATACCCGGCCGCGGCGACGCCCCCGCTCACCGGGCCGGCACCCACCGCATGAACGGCGAGGAGGCGCTGGCATACGTCCGCGAACGCAAGGGCCTGCCCCGCGGCGACCTGGACCGTACGGCGCGGCAGCAGAACTTCCTGCGGGCGCTGATGGGCCGGGTGCTCAGCGGCGAGACGCTGTCCAGCCCTTCCCGGGTCAGTGGCCTGCTGGACTCGGTCGGCGACGTGGTCGGGGTGGACGACGGCCTGTCCAACAGCGGGCTGTACGACCTGGCGTGGGGCATGCGCGGGCTGCGTACCTCCGACGTGCGGTTCCTCAACGCGCCCGTGGACGGCTTCGGCACCCGCCAGGGACAGTCCGTGGTGCTGCTGGACCGGGAGCGGGCGGCGCCGCTGTGGGAGGCGATCCGGGAGGACCGCGTCACGGAGTATCTGGCCACCCACGACACCGACGGGCTGAAGGACCCCGGTTCGGTGCGGTAGGGCCTCTCCGGCGGACAGGGCCTGGCGCCCTGCCCTGCTCCGCCTTCGCCGTCCGGTGATCCTTCCGGCGCTGGCGCCCCCGGAGCGTCACTCCGGCTGCGTCTCGGGGCCGCCGTAGGCCGGGCCGTCGTAGTCGGGTGTGGCGAACTCCGGGCTGGAGAATCGGGGGCGCGTGGACGCCGAGTCGCTGCCGGAACCCGTCGCGGGGCTGGAGAAGCCGGGGTGGGAGAAACCGGGGTGGGAGTACCCCAGCCGCGGCGTGCGGGGCTGTTCCGGCAGTTCGCGGGCCAGCGCCTCGGGCGACTTCTCGGCCCCCGCCGGGTCGGCCAGCGCCTCGCGCAGGAACGGCACGATGCCGCGGTCCCGCAGCGCCGTCTGCCAGGCGGACCGGGCCGCGGCGACCTCCTGGGCGAGGTCTTTGGGCACGGAGGCGGGCTCGGCCGCCGGGCCGCGTCTGCGGCGCGGTCTGCCGGGGGCGGCGACGGCGCTCGGCCCGTTGCGAAGCGCGGTCAGCAGCACTCCGCCCATGCCGAACAGGGCGGTTCCGGCGGCCAGGACGGCGAATGCCCAGCCGGCGTTGCGCATCGGGGCGGCGAGGGACGGCTCCGGGTCGAGCAGGTGCAGCCCGTAACCCACCAGGAGGAAGATCAGGGCGGCCGTGCCGGCCAGCAGCGGGGCGAGTACGGAGACGATCGCGAGGAGGCCCGCGCCGTCGCGGCCGGCCACCGTGACCGTCGCGTCGTTGGCCCGCTCGCGCAGTTCCCGGCGCAGCGCGACGAACCGGCGGTACTCGGCGTCGGCGCACGCGGCTATCGGCAGGGCGGCGCTGACGGCCATGCTGCGCAGCTGTGCCCGGCCGAGCCGGTCACCGACCTGGGACAGGCCGGGGTGGCGGTCGGCGGTGCGCAGCGTCTCGTCGAGGAGCCGCTCGAATTCGGGGCGGTCCTCCCTGAGCAGTTGCGGAGCGCTGTTCATGTGCATCCCCCCGATGCTCCGTGGTTCCGCGGGTCGCCGCGGCGACGTCGCGGGTGGTTCCGCGGCGTCGGTTCTCGGCGCGGACGACGGAGGAGAGCTGCTACGGCAGGAGTAGATGGTAGAGCGCTGATGGCGGCCGGTGACAGGGAGTTCACCGAATCCGTACGCGCCCCCCTGCGCCCGGGGGCGCCGCGCACCCGGGCGCGAGACCGCTGCGGACTCGTCCGCGGGCCCGTCGAGAGAGCCGTGGTGGCGCGCTACGGCACCGCTATCGGCGGCCGTTCACGGACGCCTCGGCCACCGGGAGGCGGGTGACGAGCAGCCTGCCGTCCATGGTGACGCCGCCGTCCATCGCGACGGCCAGCCCGTCGGCGTACACGTGCGGGCCGGTGACCGGCGGCGTCTCGCCGGAGTCGTCGCCGGTGGCGCCGGTCAGGTACGGGATGGGGCTGTGGCCGTGCACGACGCGGCTGCCGCCGAAGGCGTCGAGGAGTTCGCGGGCCGCTGCCGTGCCGGAGCCCTCGTCGCGGAAGGCGAAGCGCTTGGTGAAGCGGCGGAAGAGGTCCCACGTCTCGTCGGCGTCGGCGCGTTGCACGGCCTGCGTGACCGCCTCGTTGACCTCGGACACGGTGTCGCCGAATTCGAGGTAGCAGGTGGCGTCGGAGTGCAGCAGCAGGTGGTCGTCCTCGACGGCCATGGCGTGCAGCCGGGACATCCACTGGATGTGGTGGTCCTCCAGCCGCTCCATGTCGGCCTGCTGGCCGCCGTTGAGCAGCCAGGCGGCCTGGAAGGACGCGGTGCCGGCGCCGGACTCGACGGGGGTGTCGCCGAACCGCTTGGCGCCGATGAGCAGCAGTTCGTGGTTGCCCAGCAGGGCCTTGCAGTAGCCGCCCGCGGCGGCGGCCTCCGCGGAGAGCCGCATGACGAGGTCGACGACGCCGATGCCGTCCGGGCCGCGGTCGGTGAAGTCGCCGAGGAACCACAGCCGGGCGTTGCCGCCGGTCCACTGGTCGTCGGCGTCCACGAGCCCTGCTTTCCGCAGCTCGTCGCGGAGTTCGTCGAGGTAGCCGTGCACGTCGCCGACGACGTAGAGCGGCGAGGGGCCTTCGGGGGCGGGTGCGGGGGAGGGCATGTCGATCACAGTCGGTTCGTGTCCGGGCTGGTGCGTGGCGGCGCCGATGACGGGCAGATCGCGCTGGGTCGGGGTGTAGTCGGCGGGCTGGGCGGGGAACGTCGTGGGCGGAGCCTGCGGCGTCGCCGGTCCGCCGCTGCGCGAGGAGTGCGGGTGGTGCGCGTGCGGCGTGGCGTCGCCCGGCACGGATCCTGACGTGCCCGGCCACCCGCCGGGTACGTGCCCTGCCCCCTGGATCATCGACCCCTCCACCTTCGCGCGCCTCATCCCCTGCCCGGACTTCTGCCCTGGCCGACGTCCCGGAGTGGTCTTTCCAGGTCGCGCGCCGGTCCCGGTGCGTGGAGAGCCCATCATAGGAACGACGGTCGCTCCTTGTGACATACCTGGGCCGGCATTTGCCCGGCGGATCGTCACGCGTGCGTTCCGGCGGGTCCTTTGCTCCCGTTTTCCCACGGTACGGACCCGGGCGCTCCCGCCGCGCTGCTCCCGGACGGTCGCCGTCCCAGAGCTCTTCACGCTGCGCGCCGCGCGGTCCGCCGTCGTGCCGGCGTCACTCGGACGAGGGGCCGCGGGGGGCGCTGACAGTCGTGCGGGGCGGGCGGCGGCGTGAACTGGTGCGGACGATCAGGTCGGTGGGCATGACCTGTTCCACCGCGCGCGGCGAGCCCTCTCCTTCGATGGCGTCGATGAGGAGCTGGATCACCGAGTTGCCGATGCGGCCCGGCTTGAGCGAGAGCGTGGTGATGGGCGGTTCGGTGCCCGCGTACACGGCCGACTCGCTGCAGCAGACCAGGAGCAGGTCCTCGGGCACGCGCAGCCCGTAGCGCCGCGCGGCGGCCAGCAGGTCGGTCCCGTTGGGATCGAAGAGGCCGTAGACGGCGTCGGGGCGGTCGGGCCGGGCCAGCAGGCGGTCGGCGGCGACGGCGCCGGCGGCCGGATCGTGCGCCGGGTAGGCCTCCACCACCGGCTCCTGGCCCACGCGCTCGCACCAGTCGAGGTAGGCGCTGGTGGACAGGCGGGTGTAAGTGTCGGTGCTGGTGCCGGTGAGCAGGCCGATACGGCGGGCGCCGGACTCCGCGAGGTGGTCGAGCAGTCCGCGTACGGCGGCCTCGTGGTCGTTGTCGACCCAGGCGGTGACGGGCAGGTTGCCGGCCGGGCGGCCGTCGGAGACGACGGGGATGCCGGAGCGGACGAGTTCGGTGACCAGCGGGTCGCGGTCGGACGGGTCGATGACCACGGTGCCGTCGAGGGCGACGTTCGACCAGATGTCGAAGGCGCTGTGGCGCGAGGTCGCGGGCAGGATGACCAGGGCGTAGCCGCGGGCCAGCGCGGCGGAGGTGGCGGCCCGCGCCATCTCGGCGAAGTAGGCGAACTCGGTGAAGGTGAACGGTTCTTCGCCGTAGGTGGTGACCGTGAGCCCGATGAGGCCGGACTTTCCGGTGCGCAGCGTCCGGGCGGCCGCCGAGGGGCGGTAGCCGAGGCGGTCGGCCACGGCGCGCACGTGGCTGCGGGTGGCGTCCGGCAGGCGGCCCTTGCCGTTGAGCGCGTCGGAGACAGTCGTGATGGAGACACCGGCGGCGGCCGCGACATCACGGATCCCTGCGCGGCCCTGGCGCCGGCGTCCAGCGTGGGAGGTGGAGCTCCGGCTCACCTGATGCTTCTCTGCTGCTGTCATGGCGACCCGATCGTAGGCCCGCGAAGGTGTGTGGGCGGGGACGAGAGGACAAGGGGTGGAAGGCACGATTCTGCACGACGAAAACTCGTGAACAGCCTTTGAATAAACGGTAGTTGACAGGATGGCCAAGTGGATCGTGCATTTCCGGCCGCGTTGTCCCCGCACAATCCCCAAGGTTGCGATGAGGTTGCAACTCACCTTCACGAGTGACGCGCGCCACCGCGCACGCCAGGGCGCGCGGACGCGGGTGTGCGCGGGCGTGGGAGCGCGAACGCGCGCAGGGTGTGCGGAGAAGGGACCCGGCGGACTGTGACCTACGGCCTGTGCACCTTCCGGGGGGCGCCGCATAGGGTGGGGTCCGGGCCGCGCCCCGGCCGACGTCCACCGATCCTGCGCGGCCGCCGGCGGCGGCGGAGCTTTTCCTGCGAGGGTCAAGGAGGACCTGCGGTGACCGAGAAGACCCCGAGGCTGCGCGCAGCGCTCGACGGCGTTCCGACGTACAAGCCCGGCAAGCGGGACGCGGGAAGCGGAACGGTGAGCTACAAGCTCTCCTCCAACGAGAACCCGCACTCGCCGCTGCCCGGTGTGATGGAGTCGGTGACCTCGGCCGCAGCCTCGTTCAATCGCTACCCGGACATGGCCTGCACCGAGCTCATGGAGACGCTCTCCGAGCGCTTCGGCGTCCCGGTCGACCACCTGGCCACGGGCACCGGCTCGGTCGGCGTCGCCCAGCAGCTGCTCCAGTCGACCGTCGACCCGGGCGACGAGGTGATCTACGCCTGGCGGTCCTTCGAGGCGTACCCGATCATCACGCAGATCTCCGGCGCGAAGCCGGTGCAGGTGCCGCTGACCGCGGACGAGGAGCACGACCTCGACGCGATGGCGGACGCGATCACCGAGCGCACCCGGCTGATCTTCGTCTGCAACCCGAACAACCCGACCGGTGTCGCCATCCCCCGCGCCGAGCTGGAGCGCTTCCTGGACCGCGTGCCGGGCGACGTGCTGGTGGTGCTGGACGAGGCGTACCGCGAGTTCGTCCGCGACGAGAACGTGGTGGACGGTCTGGAGCTGTACCGGGAGCGCGCGAACGTCTGCGTGCTGCGCACCTTCTCCAAGGCGTACGGCCTGGCCGGCCTGCGGGTCGGGTTCGCGGTGGCGCACCCCGAGGTGGCCGCGGCGCTGCGCAAGACCGCCGTCCCGTTCGGCGTCACGCAGCTCGCCCAGGACGCCGCGGTGAAGTCGTTGAAGAGCGAGGACGCCCTGCTGGAGCGGGTCGAGGGCCTGGTGGCCGAGCGCGCCCGGGTCTCCCGCGAGCTGGTCACCCAGGGCTGGACGGTGCCGGAGTCGCAGGCCAACTTCGTGTGGCTGCGGCTGGGGGACCGCACGACGGACTTCGCGGCCGCCTGCGGGGAGGCCGGCGTGGTGGTCCGGCCCTTCCCGGGCGAGGGCGTGCGGGTGACGATCGGCGAGACCGAGGCGAACGACCTCTTCCTCCAGGCGGCCGCCGCGTTCCGCAAGGAGCTGTAGGCAGCCGCACGGCACGGCACAGCACGGTGCCGTGTCGTGCCGTGCCGCTCACCGGGTGAGCCCCGGCCCCTTCGAGGGCCGGGGCTCACCCGTTTCCGCACGGGCCCGCCAGGGCCCCGGTGGCGGATGTGTCCGCCCTCACCCACCCCCGGTGCGTGAGGGCCGGAGGTATGGGGTGATAATTACTTGTGAATGTGAACGCATTCACAAGCGGGGGTGTGCGCATCCCGCACCCCCGCAGGCACCCCGCCGTGTCGTGCGAAACGAAGGAGGCGGCGAGATGGACCTCGCGCTGGCACCGGAGACGCTGGCCCGATGGCAGTTCGGGATCACCACCGTCTACCACTTCCTCTTCGTCCCGCTGACGATCTCGCTCGCCGCCCTCACCGCCGGCCTGGAGACCGCCTGGGTCCGCACCCGGAACGAGAAGTACCTGCGGGCGACCAAGTTCTGGGGCAAGCTCTTCCTGATCAACATCGCCATGGGCGTGGTCACCGGCATCGTCCAGGAGTTCCAGTTCGGCATGAACTGGTCCGACTACTCGCGCTTCGTCGGCGACGTCTTCGGCGCCCCGCTCGCGTTCGAGGCGCTCATCGCCTTCTTCTTCGAGTCGACCTTCATCGGCCTGTGGATCTTCGGGTGGGACAAGCTGCCGCCCAAGCTGCACGCCGCCTGCATGTGGACGGTCTCCGCCGGCACTCTCCTCTCCTCGTACTTCATCCTGGCCGCCAACTCCTGGATGCAGCACCCCGTCGGCTACCGGATCGACCCCGACAGCGGACGCGCCGAACTGACCGACTTCCTCGCCGTCCTCACCCAGAACACCACCGTGGTCGTCGTCTTCCACACCCTCACCGCCGCCTTCCTGACCGGCGGCGCCTTCGTGGCCGGCATCGCCGCCTGGCACCTGCGGCGGGGCAGGCACGTCCCGGTGATGCGCACCTCGCTGCGTCTGGGCCTGGTCACCCTCGTCGCTGGTGGCGCCCTCACGGCCGTCAGCGGTGACCAGCTCGCCAAGGTGATGTTCGAGCAGCAGCCCATGAAGATGGCCGCCGCGGAGGCGCTCTGGGACTCCGAGGCGCCCGCTCCCTTCTCCCTGTTCGCCTACGGCGACGTGGACGAGGGACACAACGAGGTGGCGGTCGAGATCCCGGCGGCCCTCTCCTTCCTGGCCCACAGCGACTTCACCACGACCGTGCCCGGCATCAACGACGTCAACGAGGCGTCGCAGGAACGCTTCGGCCCCGGCGACTACCGGCCCAACATCCCCGTGGCCTACTGGAGCTTCCGCTGGATGATCGGCTTCGGCATGGCCTCCGCCGCCCTCGGCGCCGCCGGCCTCTGGCTCACCCGGCGCAGGCTGTGGCTGGCGCCCCGGCTGCGCACCCGGCCCGACGAGGTGCCCCTGCTGGCCCTCACCCGGGACCGCACGCTCGGGCCTGCCCTCGGCGACTGGTACTGGAAGCTGGCCTTCCTCACCCTGGGCTTCCCCCTGGTCGCGAACTCCTGGGGCTGGATCTTCACCGAGATGGGCCGCCAGCCCTGGGTCGTCTACGGCGTGCTCCGCACCCGCGACGCCGTCTCCCCCGGCGTGTCCCAGGCCGAGGTGCTGGTCTCCATGACCGTCTTCACCCTGCTCTACGCCGTCCTCGCGGTGATCGAGGTCCGGCTGCTCGCCACGTACGTCAAGGCCGGGCCGCCCGAACTCACCGAATCCGACCGCAACCCGCCCGACCGGGTCGGCGGCGACCCCAACGACGCCGACCGCCCCATGGCCTTCTCCTACTGAGAAGCGAGGAGAGAAGACGATGGCACTCCACGACCTCTGGTTCGTCCTCATCGCCGTCCTGTGGACCGGCTACTTCTTCCTCGAGGGCTTCGACTTCGGCATCGGCGTCCTCACCCGGCTGCTCGCCCGGGACCGTGCCGAGCGGCGCGTCCTGATCAACACCATCGGCCCGGTCTGGGACGGCAACGAGGTATGGCTGCTGACCGCCGTCGGCGCCACCTTCGCCGCCTTCCCCGACTGGTACGCCACCCTGCTCTCCGGCTTCTACCTGCCGGTGCTGCTGATCCTGGTCTGCCTGATCCTGCGCGGAGTCGCGTTCGAGTACCGCGCCAAGCGGAACGAGGAGCGCTGGCAGCGCAACTGGGAGCGGGCGATCTTCTGGTGCAGCCTGCTGCCCGCCCTGCTGTGGGGGTTGCTCTTCGCCGCCATGGTGCGCGGGCTGCCCATCGGCCCGGACAAGGAGCACACCGGCGGGCTGCTCGACCTGTTCTCGCCGTACACGCTGCTCGGTGGGCTGGCCACCCTGGCGTTGTTCACCTTCCACGGCGCCGTCTTCGCAGCGCTCAAGACCCTCGGCGACATCCGCCTTCGCGCCCGCCGGCTGGCCGCCGGGATCGGGGCCGGTGCGCTGACCGTCCTCACGCTCTTCCTGAGCTGGACGCAGCTGCGGCACGGCGACGGCGCCGCGCTGGTCGCCCTGGCCGTGGCGGTCGCCACCCTGGCCGCCGCGCTGGTCGCCAACCACCGGGAGCGGGAGGGCTGGGCGTTCGCCTGCTCCGGGCTGACCGTCGTCGCCACCACGGCGATGCTTTTCCTCAGCCTGTTCCCGGCGGTGATGCCCTCCACGCTCGATCCGGAATGGAGCCTCACCGTCACTCAGACCGCCTCCAGCCCGTACACGCTGGAGATCATGACCTGGCTCGCCGCCGTCGCCACGCCGGTCGTCCTGCTCTACCAGGGCTGGACATACTGGGTCTTCCGCAAGCGCATCGGGACCCGGCACCTCCAGCAGACCTCGCACTGACCTCCCCCCGTCCGCCATGCGCACACCCGTCCGGACCTTCGCCCGTCCGTCCGACCGCAGGGAAGGTTTCACGTGAAACCCGTCGACCCCCGCCTGCTCCGGTACGCCCGCGCCACCCGCGTCTTCCTGTTCGCGAGCGTGGCCCTGGGGCTGGCCGGGGCGGGCCTGGTCGTCGCCCAGGCGGTGCTACTCGCCGAGGTGATCGTCGAGGCGTTCCAGCGGGACCACCTGGCCGCCGATGCCCTGACGTTGCTCGCGGCCACCGCCGTCGGGCGCGCCGCCGTCGCCTGGCTGACCGAACTCGCCGCGCACCGGGCCGGTGCGGCGGTCAAGTCCGAACTGCGGATGCGGCTGCTCGTCCACGCCACCGCGCTCGGCCCGGACCGGGCGCAGGGCACCGGCGAGCTGGCCACCCTCGCCACCCGCGGCATCGACGCCCTCGACGACTACTTCGCCCGCTACCTGCCGCAACTCGGGCTCGCCGTCGTGGTACCCGCCGCCGTGCTGGCCCGGATCGTGGTCTCCGACTGGATCTCCGCCCTCACCATCGCGGTCACCCTGCCGCTCATCCCGGTCTTCATGGTGCTCATCGGCTGGGCCACCCAAGCCCGCATGGACCGCCAGTGGGCTCTGCTGTCCCGGCTCGCGCACCACTTCCTGGACGTCGTCGCAGGGCTCCCCACCCTCAAGGTCTTCGGCCGTGCCAAGGCGCAAGCGGAGAGCATCCGCGCGCTGACCGGCGACTACCGGCGGGCCACCCTGCGCACCCTGCGCTTGGCCTTCCTCTCCTCCTTCGCCCTCGAACTGCTCGCCACCCTCTCCGTCGCGCTGGTCGCCGTCGGAGTGGGCATGCGTCTGGTGCACGGCGACCTGGACCTCACCACCGGCCTGGTGGTGCTGATCCTGGCGCCCGAGGCCTACCTGCCGCTGCGTCAGGTAGGCACCCAGTACCACGCGGCCGCCGAGGGGATCTCCGCCGCCGACCAGGTGTTCCGCGTCCTGGAGGCCCCCGCACCGGTCCTGGGCACCGGCCCGGCTCCCGCCCAGCCCGTTGTCACCCTGGAGGGGGTGCGCGTCCGCCACGAGGGCCGTTCGGGTGACTCGCTGCCCACGACCACCCTCACCCTCACGCCTGGAGAGACCGTCGCGCTCGTCGGACCGTCCGGGGCCGGCAAGTCGACCCTGCTGCACACCATCCTCGGCCTGACCCGCCCCACCGAGGGACGCGTCCTGCTGGATGGCCAGGATCTCACCGGCACCGACCCGACCAGCTGGCACGCCCGGATCGCCTGGGTGCCGCAGCACCCCCACCTGTTCGCCGGCACTCTGGCCGAGAACGTACGCCTGGCCCGTCCGCAGGCCGACGACTCCGAAGTGCGGGCCGCGCTGGACGCGGCCGGGGCCCCCGACCTCGACCCCGACGCCCTGCTGGGCGAACAGGGCGCGGGGCTCTCGGCGGGACAGCGCCAACGCGTCGCCCTGGCCCGGGCCTTCCTCGCCGACCGGCCGATCCTCCTGCTCGACGAACCCACCGCCGCCCTGGACCTGGCCACCGAGGAGTCCGTGGCCGCCGCCATCGAACGCCTGGCCCGCGGCCGCACCACGCTGCTGGTGGCCCACCGGCCCGCGCTGCTCCCGCTCGCCGACCGGGTCGTCGTCCTCCCCGCTCCCGACGACCGGCCGGCGACGGCCGCGGAGACACACCCGCACTGGGCGGAGGCGGTCGCCCACGGCGACACCCCGGAGGCCGCCGCGGCGGTGGCCGTCGGGCCCGGGCCCACCGCGCCCGACGCCGCCGGAGCCGGCGCCCCGGGCGGACCGGGCCGCAGCCCGCTCGCCCGGGTGCGCCGGGCCGCCCGTCCGCTGCGCGCCCGCCTCGCCCTCGCCCTGCTGCTCGGCACGCTCGCGCTGGGCAGCGCGGTCGGCCTCATGGCCACCTCCGGATGGCTCATCTCCCGCGCCTCCCAGCAGCCGCCCGTGCTCTACCTGATGGTCGCGGTCACCGCGACCCGCGCCTTCGGCATCGGGCGCGCCTTCTTCCGCTACGCCGAGCGCCTCGTCTCCCACGACGCGGTGCTGCGGCTGCTCGCCGGACTCCGGGTCGCCGTCTACACCCGCCTGGAGCGTCTGGCCCCCGCAGGTCTCCGGGAGACCCGGCGAGGCGACCTTCTCTCCCGCCTGGTCTCCGACGTCGACGCCCTCCAGGACCACTTCCTGCGCTGGTTGCTCCTAGCCGGAACGGCCGTCGCCGTTTCCCTCGGCGCGGTCGGCTTCACCGCCGCGCTGCTCCCGGAGGCGGGCGCCGTGCTCGCCGTCGGCCTGGTCACCGCGGGCGCCGCCGTCCCCCTGCTCACCGCGGCGCTGTCCCGGCACACCGAGCGGCGCCTCGCCCCCGCCCGCGGCACCCTGGCCGTCCGGACCGTCGACCTCCTCGGCGGTACCGGCGAACTGACCGTCGCCGGGGCCCTGCCCGCCCGCACCGACGCCGTGCGGGCCGCCGACGCCGAGCTGACGCGCATCGCGGCCCGCAGCGCCGCCCGTACTGGTGCCGGCGCAGGGCTGACCGCGCTGGTCACCGGCTGGACGGTGACCGCCGCGGCCTGGGCCGGTGCGGTCGCGGTCGGCGGCGGACGGCTGGACGGGGTGCTCCTCGCCGTCGTGGTGCTCACCCCGCTCGCCGCCTTCGAGGCGGTCGCGGGCATGCCCCTGGCCGTGCAGTACCGGCAGCGCACGCGGCGGGCGGCGGAACGCGTCCACGACGTGCTCGACACACCCGCGCCCGTGCGGGAGCATCCGGGCGCCGGGCGGGAACGACTGGCAGCCCTCACCGCGGCATGGCGTGCCGACGAGAGGTCCGGCCACCCTCCCGAAGGCGCGACCGGTCCGCGCCTCACGCTGCGCGGGGTCACCGCCCGCCACCCCGGCCAGGAGAGGCCCGCCCTCGCCGGCTTCGACCTCGACCTGACACCCGGTCACCGGGTCGCCGTGGTCGGCCCGTCCGGCTCCGGCAAGACGACGCTGGCGCAGGTACTGCTCCGCTTCCTGGACCCGGAGTCCGGCGCGTACCTGCTGAACGGCGGCGCGCCGCCGTCCGGTGGTGCGCCGAGCGGCGGCGGGCCCGAGATGGACGCCACGTCAATGGACGGCGACGCCGTACGGCGCCTCGTGGGCCTGTGCGCCCAGGACGCCCACCTCTTCGACAGCACCCTGCGGGAGAACCTCCGCCTCGCCCTGCCCCGCACCGCGGACGGCGCCCCGGCGGAGGACGGTCCGACGGGCGCCGTTCCGGCGGAGGGCGCGGGCACCGACACCGTGCTGCACCGGGCGTTGGCCGCTGCCCGCCTCGACGCCTGGGTGCGCAGCCTGCCGGACGGCCTGGACACCCGCGTCGGCGAACACGGTGCCCGCCTCTCCGGCGGACAACGTCAGCGTCTCGCCCTGGCCCGGGCGCTGCTCGCCGGATTCCCGGTGCTGGTGCTGGACGAGCCCGCCGAACACCTCGACCTGCCCACCGCGGACGCGCTGACCGCCGACCTGCTGGCCGTCACCGAGAACCGCACCACGGTGCTGATAACCCACCGCCTGCACGGGCTGGAGGCCGTCGACGAGGTGATCGTCCTCGACCGCGGACGCACGGCGGAGCGCGGCACGTACGCCGAACTCGCCGCCCGGGAGGGTGGCCGCTTCCGCGCCATGCTGGACCGCGAGGCGGCCACGGCGGAACGCGCCGCCGGACCGGCGCCGTAGGCGGAGTGCGGCCCGGCCGCTCCCCAATGGCCCGAACGGCGTGCGCGCCGGGTGGTCCGGTGCGGACGGTCAGCGGCCGTCCGCCAGCAGCCGTTCGATGACCGCGGCCACACCGTCGTCCTGGTTGGACGCCGTCCGGTGGGTGGTCGCGGCCAGCACGTCCGGGTGCGCGTTGGCCATCGCGTAGGAGGTGCCGGCCCAGCCGAGCATCTCCAGGTCGTTGGGCATGTCACCGAAGGCCACCACCTCGTCGGCGGAGATGCCGCGCTGGGCGCAGCACAGCGCCAGCGTGCTGGCCTTGCTCACGCCGAGGCCGCTGATCTCCAGCAGAGCCGTGGGGCTGGAACGGGTGATCTCGGCGTATCGTCCCGCGCTCAGGCGCGCCAGGGTGAGGAAGGCGTCCGGGTCCAGCCGGGGGTGCTGCGCCAGCAATTTCAGCACCGGCCGGCTGGTGAAAGGTTTCCCCGAGTCGTCGGTGCCGGATTCGGCCAGCAGCTTCTCCACCGGCGCCACCACGGCGCTGGGATCGAGGTGCACGGGCGGATACGACGGCTCGTAATGGAACCCTCCGGTGCGCTCCACGGCGAAGGTCACTCCCGGAGCGGCCTCCCGCAGCGCGTGCACGACTCGCCGCGCGTCGTGCTCCGCCAGCTCCCGGACCTGCACGATCCGGCGGCCGCGGTGCAGGTCCACCACGGCCGCCCCGTTGGCGCAGATGGCCAGCCCGTGGCCGTGCACGTGGTCGCTGACCACCCCCATCCAGCGGGCCGGGCGGCCGGTCACGAAGAAGACCTCGACGCCGGCCTGCTCGGCGGCGGCGAGTGCCTCGACCGTGCGGTCGGAGACGGACTTGTCGTCGTGCAGCAGGGTCCCGTCCAGGTCGGTGGCGATGAGCCGGGGCCGTGACCTGAGGGCGTCGGCGGGCGCGCGGTGCGCGGCAGGATGCATCACGCACACATCTTCGCCTATTCCGCCGCACAGGCGTGCGGTAAGGCGCACGGATGAGCCACTCGTCGGCGTGTGCGTGTGGAGGAGACGTGCCCGGGGTGCGGGCCGGCCGTGCGTGCGTCGCGAAGAATCACCACGCCCCCTCCTGGTCCCCGACCCGTGGCGAACGGCGCCGCGCCGCACGGCTGCCGGAACCGGGCACCGTAGGGTCGTGGCATGCGACTGAGCACGTGCATCCTCCCGGTCCACCGCTGGCACGAGGGAGGCCGGGAACGGTGGACGCGGGCCGAGGAACTCGGCTTCCACGCGGCCTACACCTACGACCACCTGTCCTGGCGGGTCCCCTTCCGGGACGGCCCCTGGTTCGGTGCCGTGCCCACCCTGACCGCCGCGGCCGGTGTCACCTCCCGGCTGCGCCTCGGCACGCTGGTGACCTCGCCGAATTTCCGCCACCCCGTCACCCTCGCCAAGGAGCTGCTGACCCTCGACGACGTCAGCGGCGGCCGTGTGACGCTGGGCGTCGGCGCCGGCGGTACCGGCTTCGACGCCACCGCGCTCGGCCAGGAGCCGTGGACGCCGCGCGAACGGGCCGACAGGTTCGCCGAGTTCGTCACCCTGCTCGACCAGCTGCTGACCGGTGACGCGACCACTTACCGCGGCACGTACTACTCCGCGCACGAGGCGCGGAACATCCCCGGCTGCGTACAGCGCCCCCGGCTGCCGTTCGCCGTCGCCGCCACCGGGCCCCGCGGCCTGCGGCTCGCCGCCCGTCACGGGCAGGCCTGGGTGACGACCGGGGACCCCAAGGTCGTCGCCGCCCCCGACGCCACCCCTCAGGCCTCGCTCGCCGCCGTGGAACGGCAGGTCGCACGTCTCGGGGAGACCTGCGCCGAGGAAGGACGCGACCCGGCCGACCTGCACCGGATCATGCTCGTCGGCTTCACTCCCGACCCGCTGCTCGACTCCGTCGACGCCTTCGTGGACTTCGCCGGGCGGCACGCGGCGGCCGGCATCGACGAGATCGTGCTGCACTGGCCGATCCCCGGCACCCGCTTCGAGGCCGACCCGGACGTGTTCGCCCGCATCGCCACCGAGGCGCCCGCCCAGCTCTGACGGGGGCCGACGGGCGGATCAGCGGCTCCTGGCGGCCAGGCGGCTCTCGTCGATGCGCTCCGCGGCGAGGTAGTACAGCACCGCTCCGGCGCGCAGCGGGGCGTCCCACGGCGGGCTGACCTTCATGGAGCCGTCCTGCCGCACGGCGATCACCGTGGCGCCGAAGTCGCGGCCGAACTGCTGCTGGCAGGCGCCGAACTGCTGTCCGCCCAGGGCCTCCGGCAGCCGCACCGAGTAGGTGTTGCCCTCGCCGCGGCTGCTCATCAGGTCCGCGTACACCTCGGTGATACCCGGATCGAGTGCCTCCTCGGTCAGCAGGTTCGGCACGTGCCACTGCACGCACTGGACCGTCGGGCTCACATACCGCAGGTGCGCGGCGCGGTTCATGTCGTGCAGCGCCGCCACCATGTGCACCTCCGGACGCAGGTGGTCGACGGCGACGGCCAGGGCGAGCGCCTCGTTGTCGTCCCGGGCGTCGATCACCACCGTCGCGGCACGGTCCACGCAGGCCCGTTTCAGCACGTCCGCGTCGCGCAGGTCGCCGCGCACGAACAGGACGCCGTCCTGCTCCGGCATCGGATGCTGCGGCACGTCGTCCCAGGCGCACAGCACGAGTTCACGGACGCGTTCCTCCAGCAGCAGCTCCTGGACGATCCGCTCGGTGCGGCCCGGGTGGTAGCCGAGGATGACGATGTGCTCTGTGAGGTCGAGAGCGACGACGCCCTTCATGCGCTTCCCCCTGACGGACTGGATGTGGCTCGCCAGCTCGGTGAAGAGGATGGTGAGAGTGGCGATTCCGCCGACGATGACATAGCCCCCGACCACGTGACCGGCGCCCGTCTCCGGGAAGAAGTCGCCGTATCCGACCGTCGATCCGGTGACCAGGAAGTACCACCAGTAGTTCTGCGGATCGGTGATCGCGTTCGACCCGGGCTCGGCCAGCCACATCGCCAGCCAGCTGGTGCCGAACACGAACAGGCCGACCGCGAGCGCCGCCCGCCACCCGTGCACGCGGGAGCGCAGCGCCTGGACGAACCGGGCGACGAGGATCGGCACGTGCGGCTCCAGGTGGCTGGAGGGGAATCGGGGAGGGCAGCCTACCGGTCGGGGCGTGTGCGACCGCACCCTGGGACGGTGCGGGGAACCTCTCGCTTATTACCCGCTGGTAAGTCATGATGGCGGCCGACGACGGACGCGGCAGGGGGAGGCGACGGTGACGGCTCCGGAGAAGCGGACCACGGTGCACACGTTCCGGGACGACGCCCTCGGCGAGCACGACGCCGTCGGGCTCGCCGAGGCGATACGGCGCGGCGAGGTCGGCGCGGCCGAGGTGGCGCGGGACGCGGCGGCGCGGGTCGGGGACGCCCGCGCCCTGAACGCCGTTCAGGCGGACCTCGACGTCCCGGCCCGCTCGTCCGGTGGTGGCGGCGCGTTCGCCGGGGTGCCCAGCTTCGTCAAGGACAACGTCGACTACCTGGGGCTGCCGACCGGGCACGGCAGCGGGGCGTTCGTGCCCCGGATCGCGCGTCGGCACGCGCCGTTCGGCGAGCAGTTCCTGAGCACCGGTGTCACGGTGCTGGGCAAGACCAGGCTGCCGGAGTTCGGCTTCAACGCGACCACCGAGTTCGAGGACGAGGAACCCGTCCGCAACCCCTGGCACACCGACTACTCGGCGGGCGGCTCGTCCGGTGGTAGCGCGGCGCTGGTCGCGGCCGGCGCGGTGCCGGTCGCGCACGCCAACGACGGCGGCGGATCCATCCGCATCCCGGCCGCCTGCTGCGGACTGGTCGGGCTCAAGGCCACCCGCGGCCGCCTCGTGGCGAACGAGCAGAGCAGGCCGCTGCCCATCGACGTCGTCAACGACGGCATCGTGAGCCGCTCCGTACGCGACACCGCCGCGTTCCTCGCCGCCGCCGAGACGCACTGGCGCAACCCGAAGCTGCCACCGCTGGGCCTGGTCGAAGGGCCCTCCGAGCGGCGGCTGCGCATCGGGCTGCTCGCCGAGTCGCCGACCGGCGTCCCGATCGACGCCGCCACCGGGGCGGCCGTGACGGAGACGGCCGCCGCACTGGAGAGGCTCGGACACACCGTCGAACCGGTGCGCGTCGCCGTGGACCCGCGGTTCACGCAGGACTTCCTGACCTACTGGGGCATGCTGGCCTTCCTCATCGCCGTCACCGGGCGCAGGCTCGGCACCGGCTTCGACCACCGTCGCATGGACGGACTCAGCCGGGGGCTGCGCGCCGACTACCTCCGGGCCATGCACCGGACGCCGGCCGTGCTGCGACGGCTCAAGCGGTCCCAGGAGGGCTACGCGGCGGCGTTCCGGGGCCTCGACCTCATCCTGAGCCCCGTCCTCGCCCACACCACACCCCGGCTCGGCAGGCTCAGCCCCGCCGTCCCGTACGACACGCTCATCCAGCGGATCACCGCGTACGTGGCGTTCACCCCGCTGAACAACGTCGTGGGCACGCCGTCGCTCTCCCTGCCCGCGGCCAGGGCCACGGACGAGGGGCTGCCGATCGGGGTCATGTTCTCCGCCCGGCCGGGCGGAGAACGCGCCCTGCTCGACGTCGCCTTCGCCCTGGAGGCCGACCGGCCCTGGCGGCGCATCCAGGACGTCGTCCCGGCGAGCTGATCCGGACCGGCCGACGCGCGGGTCACGCCTGACGGGTCGGTGCCGGTGGCCCTTCGGGCTCGCGCATCCGCAGGTAATGGGACGGCACGGCTTCGGTAAGCCACACGCCGTTTCCGCTTTGCCGGAAGGTGTGGCCCTCGCGGTGCATCTCCCCGGCTGCCACCGCCAGTACGAGCGGGCGGCCCCGGCGCGCACCGACGCGTTGGGCGGTCTCCCGGTCCGGGGAGAGGTGCACGTCGTGGCGGCTCATCGGGCGCAGGCCCTCGGTGCGGACGGCGTCCAGGAAGCGGGCGACCGTGCCGTGGTAGAGCCACTCCGGTGGCGCGGCGTCGGGCAGCCCGAGATCGACCTCGACCGAGTGGCCCTGCTGGGCGCGGATGCGGTCGCCGACGGCGTCGAGGGCGAACCGCTGCTTGTCGTTCGCGGCCACCACGTGTTGCAGCTCGGCGCGGGTGAAGGGGAAATCGTGGTCGGCGGCGGCCCGCAGCAGTGCCTCGACCGGGGTCCAGCCGTGCGCGTCGAGGACGAGGCCGATCCGGCCGGGATCGTGGCGCAGATGCCGTGAGAGGTACTTCGAGATGCGCACGTCGCGCTGGGGGTTCACCGGCCCCAGCCTGCCGTGCCGCAACCGGTCCGGCACCTCCTTTTCCGGGTGGTGGGCGGTCTTTCCGGGGGCCGGTGCCGATGTCAGTGGCGGCTGGGACGATGCGGGGATGGAGAGCCGAGCCGCCGTCATCGCCGACCAGACCACCGAACACACCACCACCGACCGCATCACCGACCGCATCACCGACTACTGGGACGCCGCTGCCACGACCTACGACGAGGAGCCGGACCACGGCCTCCGCGACGCCGGGACGCGGGATGCCTGGGCGCGGCGACTCCTGGAGTGGGTGCCGGGGCCGGCCGGTTCGGTGCTGGACGCCGGCTGCGGCACGGGCTCGCTGTCGCTGCTGCTGGCGGAGGCCGGGCATGTGGTCACCGGAGTCGACGCGGCGTCGGGGATGGTGTGGCGGGCCCGGGAGAAGGCGGAGACGGCCGGCGTGCGGGCGCGGTTCCTGCTGGGCGAGGCGGGCGACCCCCCGGTCGGTGACCGGGCCTTCGACACCGTGCTGGCGCGGCACGTGGTGTGGACGCTTCCCGACCCGCACCGGGCGCTGCGGCGCTGGGTCTCCCTGCTGCGGCCCGGCGGGCGGCTGGTGCTGGTCGAGGGCCGCTGGCGGCAGTCCGCGGCCACCGACGCCGCGCCGTACGTCGCGGGAGCGGCGCGGGCGCTGCCGTGGCACGGGGGAGTCGGTGCGGAGGAACTCGCCGAGGCGGTCAGCCCGCTGGTCACCGCCGTCCGGACGGTACCGCTGAGCGGCGAGGTCGCGCTGTGGGGCCGCCCGGTCGACGACGAGCGTTACGCACTGATCGCCGACGTCTGACTGTGAGGATGTGTGGTGGCTTCTGCGACGGGTTCGACTCGCCGTCTGACCGACGCCTCGCGATTGTCTTTCAAGCGATTCGTCTGCTTGTGCGGAGGAGTCACCGCACGCGGGGCGGAAGCCGCGGGGCCGGCGGGTACGGGGCCGCCCCTGTCCCAGCGTGGGAAAGGCGCGTCACCGGGCATGCGCGGGCGCCCTCGTGCGCGTCGTAGGCACGCGAGGCGGTGACGCGGGGGCGCCGCCGTAGGCGGCGGGGCAGAACCGCCGTACGCCTGCGGGACGCTGGCGCTGACCTCTGCCGGACTGGGTCCTAGCGCCGGCGTCGGTGGGCGAGGTCGTCCATCATCCGGGCTGCCGCCTCACGTTCCGTCGCCGCGGCCACGAATGCCGCGACGTTGCCCTCGCCGACCATGTCGCGGACGCGGGCGACCGTCGCTGCGGGGAGGTGGACGGGTGTCGTCCGCCCGTCCTGTGGCGGGTGCCTGTCCTGTGGTTCCCGCTCCTGTGGTTCTCGCGCCGCCGGTGGGGCGTCGGCTTCCGGCCTACCGCTGCTCTCGGCCGCGCCGGTCCCCGCGAAGCCCGCCATCGGTGGGCCGCCCGCGTCCGGCTGTCCCGTCGTCGTCCGCAGGTGGGCCCGGAGGGTGCGGGCGGAGAGCACCTGCATGGCGCGGGCGAGTTCCGCGTCGACCGCCTGCCGGGCCAGCGGACGCAGCCGGCGCACCAGACCGGCCACCTCCGCCGCTTCCGCGTCCGTCGGTGGGCCGCTCCCCGCGAGGTAGTCGGCGAAGACGTGCCGGTCCGCGAAGGTCAGGAACCGCTCGGCGATGTGCTCGACCTGGGTGCGCAACTCCCGCAGGTGCCCGGCGACCGCGGACAACGGCACTCCTGCCGCGTGCAGCTCGGCCGCCACCGCGAGCTCCTGCGGGCTGGGGGCGACGTACACGTCCTCGCCCGCTTCCCCCGGGGCGGGAACCAGTACCCCCAGGCGTACGGCCTCCCGCACGGCCGCCTCGTCGGGCGTGCCGCCGAAGAGGGCGTTCAGGTCGCGCCGGGTGAGCCGCTGCGGCTCCTCGTCGCTCCACGGACCGGCGACCTCCGCTGCCAGCCCCAGCACGCCGCTCAGTCCGCGGCCGGAGTCCCACGCCTCCAGCAGCTCGCGGATCGAGGCCAGCGTGTAGCCCCTGTCCAGGAGTTCCGCGATCTGCCGCAGCCGCAGCAGGTGCGCGTCCCCGTACAGGTTCGCCCGGCCGCGCCGTTCGGGCCGCGGCAGCAGCCCCCGGTCGGCGTAGGACCGGATGGTGCGGACGGTGGCGCCGCTCAGATGCGCCAGGTCCTCGATCCGGTAGGTGGCAGCCGACGCCCTCTCGTCGACCGATTCCGCCTCGCCGACCGATTCCGCCTCGCCGGCGGACCCCGCTTCGTCCGCGAACCCGGCTTCGCCCCGGGACGACCACGACCGGCAGCCCCCGCCCCCGCCCCCGTCGCCGCTCGCGGCCCCGCTGCCGCTCCCGCCGGTCACTTGAGCGGCCGGACCCGGGCTATCGCCCGCAGCGCACGCGGATACATCCGGGCGAGCAGGTGCGCGGTGCGCGCCTCGGGAGTCACCGGCACCACCGGCCGGTTCTCCGCAACAGCCCGCAGCACCGCCGCCGCGACCCGCTCCGGCGGGTAGTTGCGCCGCGCGTACCGCCGCGTCGTCCGCTCCCGCAGCCGCTCCTGCTCCTCCGCGTCCACGCCCGTGAAGCGGGCCGTCGCGGTGATGTTGGTGGTGACGAAGCCCGGGCAGACGGCGGAGACCCCGATGTCCTGACCGGCGAGTTCGGCGCGCAGGCACTCGCTCAGCATCAGCACGGCCGCCTTGGACGTGCAGTACGCGGGCAGTGCGCGCGAAGGCTGGAAGGCGGCGGCGGAGGCGGTGTTGACGATGTGGCCGCCCTGCCGGCGGTCCGCCATCTGCCGGCCGAACGTCCGGCAGCCGTGGATGACTCCCCAGAGGTTGACGTCCAGCACGCGCTGCCAGTCCTCCACCCCGGTGTCGAAGAAGCCCCCGGAGACGCCTATCCCGGCGTTGTTGACCAGCACGTCGACCGTGCCGTGCTCGGCCGCGGTCTTCGCCGCCAGCTCCTCCATCGCCGTGCCGTCGGCCACGTCCGCGACCTCGGCCCAGGCTTCCTTGGCGCCGCTCTGCCGGGCGAGTTCGGCGGTACGCGCGGCCGTGGCCGCGTCCCGGTCGACGGCGATCACGCGTGCGCCCGCGGCGGCGAACGCCAGAGCCGTCGCCCGGCCGATCCCGCTGCCCGCACCCGTCACCAGCACCAGCTGCCCGGCGAACCGGTCGGCGTACGGCGCCGGGCGCCGCCTCCGCGGGACGACGCCCGCCCGGGCGCCGCCCCGGGCGGCGACCGCCCCCGACGGCGCGGCCCCTCCCGACTCGACGGAGGCGCCCGACCCGACGGAGCCGCCCGATTCCACGGAGGCGCCCGATTCGACGGCGTCGACGAAGTCCCCCACCCAGGAGGCGATCCGGTCGGGCCGGGTGCGCGGCACCCAGTGCTTGGCGGGCAGCGTCCGGCGCGTCAGGTGCGGAACCCAGCGCTCCAGACCGTCGTACAGCGCCTCGCTGAGAAAGGCGTCACCGGTCGGGGTGATGAGCTGGACGGGCACGTGCGCATGGCAGTCCTCCCGCGGCCGCCGCAGGCGGGACCGCACGTTGTCCCGGTAGAGCCATGCGCCGTGCGCGGCGTCCCTCGGCAGCGAGGCGGTCGGGTAGGCCCCGCCCGGCACCTTCTCCGCCCGCTCGAGCAGCCGGGGCCAGGCCCGCCCGAGCGGCCCCTTCCACGCCAGCTCCGGCAGCACAGGGGTGTGCAGCAGGTACACGTACCAGGACTTGGCTCCCTGCCCGAGGAGTTGCCCGACGCGACGCGGCGTCGGGTGTGCGACGCGCTGCCTGATCCAGTGGCCGAAGTGGTCGAGCGAGGGCCCGGACATCGAGGTGAAGGACGCCACCCGCCCCCGCGTCCGCGACACCGTGACGAACTCCCAGCTCTGCACCGAGCCCCAGTCGTGCCCCACCAGGTGGACGGGACGGTCCGGGCTCACCGCTTCGGCCACCGCAAGGAAGTCGTCGGTGAGCTTCTCGAGCGTGAAGCCTCCGCGCAGCGGCTTCGGCGCGCTGGAACGGCCGTGGCCGCGCACGTCGTACAGCACCACGTGGTAGCGCTCGGCCAGCCGGGGGGCGACGTCCGCCCACACCTCCTTGCTGTCCGGATACCCGTGCACCAGAAGGATGGTCGGCCGCTCCGGGTCGCCCAGCTCCGCGACGGCCAGCTCGACGCCCTCCCGCGTCACGACCCGCCGCTCCTTCCCGGCGATCCGCCCGTCGCCGGCACTCCGCAGCGCGCCCCGCCCGTCCTGCCCGTTTCGCCCGTCCTGCGCCATGGCTTCCCCTCCCTGCCCCGCCTGAACTGACACCATCGAATGTGACAACGTCCGATGGCTGCGTCAAGGCTCCGCCCCGGCCTGTGGATACCGCCGGTAACACCAGCGCCTCCGCCCACCGGACCCCGACCCCGCGCCCTCCCCCGGAAGCAGACCCCTAGTGGGCCGTCCGCCTCCGGTACGACCCCGATCCCGCCCTCCAGGGGGACGTGACACGCCCCACACCGCCACTACCGTCGTCTCCGTGACTGTGATCGCTACCCAGAGCCTGACCAAGCGGTACCCACGGGTGACCGCTCTCGACCGGCTGACGATGGACATCACACCGGGCGTGACAGGCCTGGTGGGTGCCAACGGAGCCGGCAAATCGACCCTGATCAAGATCCTCCTCGGTCTCGCCCCGGCCTCCGAGGGCACCGCGAGCGTGCTCGGCCTCGACGTCTCCCGCGAGGGCGCCGCGATCCGCGAACGCGTCGGCTACATGCCGGAACACGACTGCCTGCCGCCCGACGTCTCGGCCACCGAGTTCGTCGTCCACATGGCACGGATGTCCGGCCTCCCCGCCACCGCGGCCCGCGAGCGCACCGCCGACACCCTGCGCCACGTCGGTCTCTACGAGGAGCGCTACCGCGCCATGGGCGGCTACTCGACCGGCATGAAGCAGCGGGTCAAACTCGCCCAGGCCCTCGTCCACGACCCTCAGCTCGTCCTGCTCGACGAGCCCACCAACGGGCTCGACCCCGTCGGCCGGGACGACATGCTCGGCCTCATCCGCCGCGTCCACACCGACTTCGGCATCTCCGTGCTGGTCACCTCGCACCTGCTCGGCGAACTGGAACGCACCTGCGACCACGTCGTCGTCATCGATGGCGGAACGCTTCTGCGCTCCTCCTCCACCGCCGATTTCACCCAGAGCACCGCCTCGCTGGCCGTCGAGGTCACCGACACCGACACCCACCCCGACGGCACCGCCGCACTCCGCGACGCCCTCGCCAAGGCCGGACTCACCGTCCACGCCCCCGGTGCGCCGGGAGCCCCCGGCAGCGGACACCTGCTGCTGGTCGACGTCGTCGACGGCGCCACGCACGATGTCGTCCGCGACGCCGTCGCCGACCTCGGCATCGGCCTGATCCGCATGGAACAGCGCCGCCACCGCATCGCCGAGGTCTTCACCGAGAGCCCCGAACAGCACGCCGAAAGGCCCTCCGGTTCACACCCCGGCCGGAACACCGGGCAGGACACCGGCCCCGCCCCCGGCACCGACACGCGCACGCCCGAATTCGCGGCGGCCCGCCCGCAGGAAGGACACAGCGGCGATGTCGCCTGAGACCCGAAACCCCACCCCCGCTTCCGCGCCTGCTTCCGCCCCCGCGGCGGACGTGATCCACAACATCGGCTACCGCCACTACGACGGCCCGCGCCTCGGCCGCGCCTACGCCCGCCGGTCGCTGTTCGTCCACTCGCTGCGCGGCGCCTACGGCCTCGGTCGGACGGCCAAGTCCAAGGTCCTGCCGATGATCCTGGCGGCCTCGATGGCCTTCCCGACCCTCATCATGGTCGCCGTCACCGTCGTCACCGGCGCCGGCGAACTCCCCGTCGCCTACACCGAGTACGCCCTGTTCCTGCAGCCCGTCGTCGGCATCTTCGTCGCCGCCGCCGCACCCCAGGCCGTCTCCCTCGACCTGCGGTTCAAGACCACACCCCTGTACTTCTCCCGCCCCATCGAACGCCGCGACTACGTGAGCGCCAAGTACGCCGCCCTCACCGCCGCGCTGTTCGTCTTCACCGCCACCCCGGTGCTCCTGCTGTACGTCGGTGCCCTGCTCGCCAAGCTCGACTTCACCGACCAGACCCTCGGGTTCGCCAAGGGCCTCCTGTTCTCCGCCCTGTTCGCCGCTCTGCACGCCGGAATCGGCCTCTTCCTCGCTGCCCTCACCCCGCGCCGCGGCTTCGGCATCGCCACCGTCATCGCCGTGCTGACCATCCCCTACATGCTGGTCTCCGCACTCCAGGGCACCGCCTACGGCCAGAACGCCCCCGAACTCATCGGCTGGCTCGGCCTCGGCTCCCCCGGCACTCTCATGGCCGGCTTCCAGCAGGCCGTACTCGGCGGCCCCTCCGCCTTCCCCGGCGCCGTCGACCTGACCGCCGCCGAAGGCACCGGCTACGTGCTGCTCATCGCCGTCCTGATCGCCGGCACCTATGCCCTCCTGCTGCGCCGCTACCGAAAGGCCGGGCTGTGACCACCCTCCAGATCGACCACGTCTCCCGCTGGTACGGCAACGTCGTCGCCGTCAACGACATCACCATGACGATCGGCCCCGGCGTGACCGGCCTGCTCGGCCCCAACGGCGCGGGCAAGTCCACCCTCATCCATATGATGAGCGGCTTCCTCCCGCCCTCCAGCGGCACCGTCACCCTCGACGGCGCCACCGTCTGGCGCAACCAGGACGTCTACCGCGAGATCGGGCTCGTCCCCGAGCGCGAGGGCATGTACGACTACCTCACCGGCGGCGAGTTCGTTCTCGCCAACGCCGAACTGCACCGCCTCCGCGACCCGCGCGCCGCCGCCCGCAACGCGCTGGCCACCGTGGAGATGGAACACGCCGCCGACCGCCGCATCAGCACCTACAGCAAGGGCATGCGGCAGCGCGTCAAGATGGCGTCCGCGCTCGTCCACGACCCGTCCGTCCTGCTGCTCGACGAGCCGTTCAACGGCATGGACCCCCGCCAGCGCATGCAGCTCATGACCCTCCTGCGGCAGATGGGCGACCAGGGCCGCACCGTGCTCTTCTCCTCCCACATCCTGGAGGAGGTCGAGCAACTGGCCTCGCACATCGAGGTGGTGGTCGCGGGACGGCACGCCGCCAGCGGCAACTTCCGCAAGATCCGCCGCCTGATGACCGACCGCCCGCACCGCTACCTCGTCCGCTCCAGCGACGACCGCGCCCTGGCCGCCGCCCTCATCGCCGACGGCTGCACCTCCGGCATCGCGTTCGACGCCGACGAACGCGCCCTGCGCATCCAGGCCGTCGACTTCACCCGCTTCACCGAGCTGCTCCCCCGCGTCGCGCGGCAGCACGGCATCCGGCTCCAGGAGGTCTCGCCCTCGGACGAGTCCCTGGAAAGCGTCTTCTCCTACCTCGTCGCGGCCTGAAAGGAGCAGACGACATGAGCAACCTCTACGACCCCACGGTCGCCCGCCTCACCTTCCGGGCCCTCCTCGGCCGCAAACGCGGCCTCATCCTCACGGCCCTGCCCGCGCTGCTCCTCCTCGTCGCCGTCCTCGTACGCGTCCTGGTCGGCGCCGACGACCAGCTGACCGCCGAGCTCCTCGGCGGCTTCGCCCTCTCCGCGATGGTCCCGCTCATCGGCGTCATCGCCGGCACCGGAGCCATCGGCCCGGAGATCGACGACGGCTCCGTCGTCTACCTGCTCGCGAAGCCGCTCAAGCGCTCCACCATCATCCTCACCAAGCTGTACGTCGCCGTCGGGGTCACCGTCGCCTTCTCGGCGGTGCCCACGCTGCTGGCCGGCTTCGTCCTCAACGGCAACAGCCAGCAGCTCGCGGTCGCGTACGCCGTCGCCGCCGCCGTCGGCTCCCTCGCCTACAGCGCGCTGTTCCTGCTGCTCGGCGTCGTCACCCGGCACGCCGTCGTCATCGGCCTGGTCTACGCCCTGGTCTGGGAGGCCGTCGTCGGCAACATCATCGCCGGCGCCCTCACCCTGTCCGTCCAGCAGTGGTCCCTCGCCGTCGCGCAGGAGATCGGCGGTGAAGGCCTCGTCACGTCCGAGGTCGGCCTGACGCTCGCGGTGATCCTGCTCGCGGTCGTCACGGTGGGCGGCACCTGGTGGGCCGGACAGAAGCTCCGCAGCCTCACCCTCGCGGGCGAGCAGTAACCCCCTCCGGCACGTTCCCGGTCGGCCGACGCCGGGGACCGCGACACCTACCGTCGCGGCCCCGGCGTCGGTCGTTCCTCCGCGCGCACGGGCCGGTCCGCACGGGGTCTTCTGCTCGCGCGGAACAGCTCGAAGCCCACACGTTCCGGCTCGGGCGGCGGTGCGAGGACGGCCGCCCCCTCCGCCCGGCACTCGGGACACAAGTCCCCCTCCGTGCCCGGCCTCGGCGTGAAGAGCAACGACTGGGTGTGCTCGCCCCGGCACTCCCGCATCCGGGCCACCCTCGGCTCCGGGCGCGGTGCGGCCGGAACGGCGGGCGGCACGTCCGGCAGCGCGTGCCGCAACCGCCAGCGCAGCACACCCACCGGCGAACGCACGTCGCCGCCCAGCCCTGCCGTCAGCGTCCGGCGGATCTCCTCGGCGCTCAAGTCGCTCTGCAGCCACGGCACCAGGAGCGGCGCCAGGTCGCGGATCACCCGTGCGGGCATCGCCAGACGGCGGTCCGCGAACACCAGCGTCTGCAGGAACGCCTCGGCCGCCGCCCGCCGCCGGCCTCCTGGTTCGCGTGCGCCCGGTGCCTGTTCGCCCGATGCCTGCTCGGTGGTTCGGGTGGTGTTCTCCCTGATGTTCTTCCTTGGTTGACGGCCGTCCGTCCGGCCCGTCGGCTCACCGACGGCCGGAGAACCGGCACCCGGCGGCGACGGCTCGGTGCCGTGCTCCCGACCGTCCCGCAACGCCAGCGCCTCCGCAGGCGTCAGCACGACGTTGGACACCAGCTGCACGGTCCGGAACCGGCCACTCTCGACCCGCACCCGCCACTCGTGGACGTAGCCCTCGTCGAGCAACTCGCGCTTGGCGCGCTGGAACGCGGTCTTCCGGATACCGGCCCGGCGGGCCGTCTCACTGAGGCACTGCCGGTCGTCGGCCGTGAGGGAGAGCTGCCACGTCAGCAGCGTCTTGGCCGCCGGGGACAGGCGGGGATGGCGCACGATGGTGTGCGGGATCTGCGTGAAGGCACGTGGGGGCGCGTTAACATTCCGGAGCATCCAGGGACTCCTGTGAAGTCTTTCGTGGGTGTAGGGCCCCGGCCGGTGCTGTAACACCGGCTGGGGACCGCCTCTTTCGGTCGAGGCGACCCCGTCGATGGGCACACTACCTCCTCTTGTGACCGTGTGATGACCGCTCGTTGCGCAGTGTGATAATCACTCCCATGCCCGCAGGTGGGCCCACACGGTCTTGCCGATCTCCCGGTCGCGCACGCCCCACCCGTCGGAGAACGCCGCCACCAGCGCGAGCCCGCGCCCCGACTCGGCGGCGCCGCCCGGGTCTTCGGGCACCCACGCGGGCGGCCATCGGTCGCCCGCGTCCGACACCTCGACGGTCAGCAACTTCGCCAGGTCGTACGTCACCCGCAGCTCGACCAGCCGACCCGGCACGAGGCCGTGCCGCACGGCGTTGGTGACCAGCTCCGAGACGACCAACTCCGCCGAGGCCACCCCGTCCTCCCCCACGCCCCACTCCGTCAGCACGTCCACGACGTGATGCCGGGCCGCCGTGACGCTGCGCGGCGTCGACGGATACCGCCGCCACCACACGAACGACGCGACGGCGGGAGAGGTCTCATCACTTTCCGGATTCATGTCACCAGATTCGCCACGAGCGGCTACGTTCGGTAGTAGTCGCATGTCAACGGGGTCGATCGTTGAGCCCGACCCGGCCCGCGTTGAGAGGCGTTGAGACGAGTTGAAGGGGGTGAGCGCGGATGGCACCCGGCATGAAGGTGGTCTCCCCGGCCAGCCAGTACTTCGCGGAGGTCCTGCGGCTGCTGCGGGTCAGGGCCGGCCTGTCCCAGAACGAACTGGGCACACGCATGAACTACACCGGCGCAGCCGTCAGCGCGGTCGAGACCTGCGCCAAACCGGCCACCGACGGCTTCATCGACGCCGCCGAACACGCCCTGGACGCCGGAGGCGTCATCAGCGCGGCGGCAAAGCATCTCCGTCTGGAGCGGTACCCCGAGTATTTCCAAGGCTTCGTGCAACTTGAACAGGACGCCTTGAGCGTCATGTCCTGGTGCACACAAGTGATCGACGGCCTTCTTCAGACGGAGGGTTACGCGCGCGAAGTTCTCCGCTGTGGATTCCCGCCACTGGACGAAGACGAGATCGACAGGCTCATTGCTGCGCGTATGGAGCGCGCGGCCCTGCTGACGCGGAAGCCGGTGTGTGTGGTGGACTCGTCATGGAGGAAGGCGCCCTGCGGCGTAGGACCGTAGACGCGAAGGATATGCGGGCACAGTACGAGCACCTGCTCAACTCCGCCTCTCGTCCCAACGTGACGATCCAGGTCATGCCGTCTGTGAGAGGTATGCATGCTGGCTTGCGTGGACCCATGAAGCTCATCGAGACTGCCGACAGCGAGCGTCTCGCCTACATGGAAGGCAACGACCAGAGCACGCTCGTCTCGAAGCCGGACGAGGTCGGAGTGCTGTGCCGTCGCTGTGCGATGATCGGCCGACAAGCCCTCCGTCCGGAGGAATCCCTAGCCCTGATCGAGCAGTTGGCGGGAGAGCTATGAGCGAGTTGGCGTGGCGCAAGAGCACCTACAGCGACTCGGGTGGAGGCGACTGCGTGGAGGTCGCCGTCGGGTGGACGAAGAGCAACTACAGCGACTCCAGCGGCGGTGATTGCGTCGAGGTCGCGGCGGGCCAAGTGGCCGTACACGTCCGGGACTCGAAGGACATAACCGGGCCGACACTGTGCCTGCCTTCGGACGCCTGGCGCCGCTTCCTCGGCTCGCTCCGGTAGGCCCCGCTACTTCACCCGCACCGGCCGTTCGAAGAACGTCTCCAGGACGACCGTCGCCTGCGTGCCGCTGACGCCCTCGATCTCGTACAGCCGCCGCAGCACGTCCTGCAGTTGACCGGTGGACGCGGTACGCACCTTCACCAGCACCGACGCGCTGCCCGCGATGACGTGCGCCTCCTGGATCTCGGGCACATCCGCGAACCGTTCGGCCGAATCGCCCATCCAGGACGTCGACTCGACCATCACGTACGCCAGCACGCCGGCCCCCACGGCCTCCGGGTCCACGTCGACCGTCGTCCGGCGGATCACGCCGCGCTCGCGCAGCTTGCGCACCCTCTCGTGGGCGGCCCCGGCCGACAGCCCGACGGCCTCGCCCAGCTTGGCGTACGGCGTCAGCGCGTCCCGTTGCAGCTCCGCCAGCAGCGCGCGATCCATCTCGTCCACAGTTCTCCGTTCGGTGTTCTTCGCCTTGCACAGTATGACATCCTGCATATCGCACGATCGGGTGATGATGGTTCGGAGGGGGACCTTCCTGTGACGGTAGAACGACTCCCGCTGTACGAGTGTCTCGACGAGCGCTTCCGTACCGGGCGCTGCATGGTCGGCGACGACGAACTGGAGGTCCTGCACACCGGTTCCCGCTGGGCCGAGGGCCCGCTCTACCTCCCCGCCTGGCGGCAAGTGATCTGGAGCGACATCCCCAACGACCGGATGCTCCGCTGGGACGAGGAGACAGGAGCGGTCGGCGTCTTCCGCCGCCACGCGGGCCACACCAACGGCAACACTCTCGACGGCGAGGGGCGCCTGATCACCTGTGAACAGGGCAACCGGCGCGTGACCCGCACCGAGCACGACGGAACGCTCACCGTGCTGGCCGACCGCTGGCAGGGGAAGCGCCTCAACAGCCCCAACGACGCTGCGGTGAAGTCCGACGGCGCCGTCTACTTCTCCGACCCGGACTTCGGCATCACCAGCGACTACGAAGGCCACCGGGCCGACAGCGAGATCGGCGCGAACCACGTCTACCGCATCGACCCCGTGACGGGTGGCGTGGAGGTGGTCGCGGACGGCTTCGGCGCGCCGAACGGGCTCGTCTTCTCGGCGGACGAACGGCGGCTCTTCGTCTCCGACACCCGCGCCGGCTTCATCCGGGTCTTCGACGTGCGCGACGACGGCTCGCTGTCCGACGGCGAGGTCTTCGCCGAAGCGGCGAAGCGGTCGCACGCGCGGTTCGACAACCTGCGCTTCGACTCCGCCGGACGGCTCTGGGCCGCTGCCATGAGCGACGGCGTGCACTGCTACGACCCCGACGGCACACTCATCGGCCGCCTCAACGTGCCGGAACCGGTCTCCAACCTCTCCTTCGGCGGCCCGAAGCGGAACCGGCTCTTCATCACCGCCACGACCTCCCTCTACTCCCTGGTGACCGGCGTGAGGGGCATCCACCCCACCGGCCCGGGGCGACCGCGGTGGCAGTGACGCCGTGAACCGCCGTGGTGAGCCGCCCGGGTGCGAGTGCTGGAGGGGCCTCGCACCCGACGCGGGGGATTCGCGGTGCGGGGCGCCCTGAGGACCGCGCGCCCCGCACCGCGAAGGGGTCAGCCCTCCCCGCGTCGTCGGACCGGTTCGACGACGGTGGCCCGCATGACGTGGTCGAGGTCGGTGCGCATGCCGCGCATCTCCTCACCCATGTCGGCCGTCCGGCGACTCATCTCACAGACCAGCCGCTCGGTGTTCGCCATGCGCCGGTCGATCCGCTCCATCCGGACCGACATGCGGTGGATCACCGGACCCAGCTCCTGGAACATCGCGCCGATGTCCCCGACGGCCGACTCCAGCTTGGCCACACGCGGTTCGAGTGCCGACGACACCGGCGCGGCCTCCGCCTCGACGTCGAGCAGGTACGCGCGCACGCGCCGTGCGACCTCGCTGTCCCGCAGCAGCATCGCCACATTGAGCACCGTGCGACGGGTGTAGAGAGCGAGGCTCCGCTGCCTCTGTGGATAACTCTTTGCGTTTGCGTTTGAGACCCTCAAGTTGAAGGTCGCAAACTCCTGCAGGTCAGGACCCTGAAGGACGCGGAGACCGTTGTTCTCCAGCTCCTCGCGATGGCGCCTGGCCACGTTGTACACAGCCTTCTCGCTCACCTCGAAGTACGCGGCGACGTCCCGCGTCGTCGCGTGGAGACCGTCCGGCGCGAGGGCCAGCGTCTTCACCTTGTCGAGGACCTCGACGTGGTGGCTCATGCCGGAGCGCGCCGAGCGCGACTCCAGCAGGACGGATTCGGAGTACATGAAGCAACCCCTCCCGGGGCTCATACGGACAGGACGATGACGCCCCACTCACCCGGGGGCCGATCGGGTGTCCGTATCCAGGAGCCAGGAGCGGAGATCAGCTCATCCGGTCACGTACTGCACCACCGGCGAGAACGGGCTCGAACCCGCCTCGACCGGCCACCGCCACTTCACACACTCTCGTCGCCACACACTCGGGTCGCCTCCGCGCAGACTGTGCAACGAGCGGACAGTCGTACGGTTACGCCGCGCGTGTGCGAAGCGTCGTCACTGGGCGAGGAGCTTCTCCAGGACGAGCGCGATGCCGTCGTCCGCGTTCGACGTGGTGACCTCGTCGGCAACGGACCGCAGCTCCGGGTGGGCGTTCTCCATCGCCACGCCGTGCGCGGCCCAGCCGAACATGGGAATGTCGTTGGGCATGTCGCCGAAGGCGATCGTCTGCGAAGCGTGCACGCCCAGCCGCCGGGCGGCCAGCGAGAGGCCCTTGGCCTTGCTGAGGCCGAGCGGAAGGATCTCCACGATGCGCGGCCCGGAGACGGTGATGCTCACCAGGTCGCCGGCGGCCTCGCGGGCGGCACGGCCCAGGTCGTCGTCGCTGAGAGTCGGGTGCTGGATGTACAGCTTGTTCAGCGGCTCCGCCCAGGCGTGGGCCATGCTCTCCAGCGGCACGGACGGCAGCAGCCCCTCGCCCTCCCCGTAGCCGGGGCCGATCAGCACCTGGCCGTCCACGCCGTCACGGGAGACGGCGAGCGCCAGGGGGCCGACGGCGTCCTCGATCCGCGCGAGCGCCAGCTCGGCCAGCCGCCGGTCCAGGGTGACCGAGGTGAGCAGGCGCCGTTCGCCCGCGTGGTAGAGCTGCGCGCCCTGCCCACACACGGCCAGGCCCTCGTGACCCAGCATCTCCAGCACCGGACGCGTCCACGGCACCGAGCGGCCGGTCACCACCAGGTGGGCCGCGCCGCGCGCGCAGGCCGCCTCCAGGGCAGCCCGCGTCCGCGGGGAGACGGTCTCGTCGGGGCCCAGCAGCGTGCCGTCGAGATCCGTCGCGATCAGCTTGTACGGGAAGGGCGCGGGGGAGGCGGTCACGTGGCGACCGGCTCCAGCACCTCGCGTCCGCCCAGGTACGGCCGCAGCACCTCGGGCACCCGCACCGAACCGTCGACCTGCTGGTGGTTCTCCAGCAGCGCGACGATGGTGCGCGGCACCGCGCACAGCGTGCCGTTGAGGGTGGCGAGCGGGCGGGCCCTGCCGCCCTCGCCGCGCATCCGGACCGCCAGCCGGCGGGCCTGGAACTCGTTGCAGTTGGACGCCGAGGTCAGCTCGCGGTACTTGCCCTGCGTCGGGATCCACGCCTCGCAGTCGTATTTGCGCGAGGCGGAGGCGCCCAGGTCGCCGGTGGCCACGTCGATCACCTGGAACGGCAGGCCCAGCGACGTCAGCCACTGCTTCTCCCAGTCCAGCAGGCGCGTGTGCTCGGCCTCGGCGTCCTCCGGCGCGACGAAGGAGAACATCTCCACCTTGTCGAACTGGTGCACGCGGAAGATGCCGCGGGTGTCCTTGCCGTAGCTGCCGGCCTCGCGGCGGAAGCACGGCGAGAAGCCCGCGTAGCGCAGCGGCAGCCGGCCGCCGTCCAGGATCTCGTCCATGTGGTACGCGGCGAGCGGCACCTCCGAGGTGCCGACGAGGTACAGGTCGTCCTGCTCCAGGTGGTAGACGTCCTGCGCGGCCTGGCCGAGGAAGCCGGTGCCCTCCATGGAGGCGGGCTTGACCAGTGCCGGGGTCAGCATCGGGGTGAAGCCGGCCTCCGTGGCCTGGGCGAGGGCGGCGTTCACCAGGGCCAGTTCCAGCAGGGCGCCGACGCCGGTGAGGTAGTAGAAGCGCGAGCCGGAGACCTTGGCGCCGCGCTCCATGTCGATCGCGCCGAGCAGGCCGCCCAGCTCCAGGTGGTCGCGCGGGGTGAAGCCCTCGGCGTCGAAGTCGCGCTTCTCGCCGAGGGTCTCCAGGACGGTGAAGTCCTCCTCGCCGCCGACCGGGACGTCGGGGTGCACCAGGTTGCCCAGGCGCAGCAGCAGCTGCTGGGCCTCGGCGGCGGCCTCGTCCTGCTCGGCGTCGGCGGCCTTCACGGCGGCGGACAGCTCGCGGGTGCGCTCCAGCAGGGCGGTCTTCTCCTCGCCCTGCGCCTTGGCGACCTGCTTGCCGAGCTGCTTCTGCTCGGCTCGCAGTTCGTCGAAGCGGACGCTGGAGGACCGGCGGCGCTCGTCGGCGGAGAGGAGGGCGTCGACGAGGTCGACGTCCTCTCCTCGGGCACGCTGGGAGGCGCGCACACGGTCGGGGTCCTCGCGAAGCAGTCGAAGGTCAATCACGCCGTCAGACTACCCGGCCCGACCTCCCGCGATCGACCTGAAATCCCTTTCCCTCCCGCTATGTCCCATTCGGGGCAAATAGGGAAACTCGGGAATCCCGGGAATCGTGGCGCGGAGTGGGGCGAGGTGGAATTCTCGGCAGGAGCGGCCGTCCCCAGCGGGCTCGCGGGGGCGTGCTCACCCCTGAGTTATCCACAGTGCGAGTGGGTGCTCGCTGAATTGTCCACAGGTGGGACGGGTCGAGCTGTGGACAATTCAAGATCCCTCGTCGGCGCCTTCCGGGGCACGTGGAATTCCTGTTTCAAACCCCGGATGCCCACTCATTCGAGCGGGATTGACTCACCCTTGAGGGTTGATCACGGGAATTGAGGTGACGTACGCTCGCGTGCCACCGTGTGGGTGACTCTGAGGTCTCCATGCGGTTTTGTCGACAGTGTCCGCTTCGCGTGTCGACTTGTGCACAGGCGGAACGGAGCACCTGACTCCGCCTGTGGATAACTCTGTGGACAAGACAGCGCGTCCCAGGCCGCAGCGCTGGGGCGGCTACGGACGGCCGTCGAGGCACCTCGTCAGCCAGTCGGCGGCGGCCACGAACTCCTCGTCGGTCGTCCCCGGCCGCAGCGTCGGCCGCACTTCGTCCGCGCGCGGGTACGAGCCGAGGAACCGCACCTGCTGACAGGCCCGCTTGAGCCCCATCAGCACGTCCCCGACCCGGCGGTCCGCCACGTGCCCCTCGCAGTCGACCGAGAAGCAGTAGCGGCCGATGCCCTCCCCGGTGGGACGCGACTCGATGCGCATCATGTTGACCCCGCGCGCCGCGTACTCCTGGAGCAGCTCCAGCAACGCACCCGGGTGGTCCTCGCGCAGCCACATCACCACCGACGTCTTGTCGGAACCGGTCGGCGCCGACGGCCGCGCCGGGCGGCCGACCAGCACGAACCGCGTCTGCGCGTTCTCCGCGTCGTGGATGTCCGTGACCAGCGGCTCCAGCCCGTACGTCGCCGCGGCGAACTCCCCGGCGAACGCCCCGTCGAACCGCCCCTCCTGCACCAGCCGGGCACCGTCCGCGTTGGAGGCGGCCGACTCCCACTGGGCCTCCGGCAGATGGCGGGCCATCCACTTCCGCACCTGCGGCTGCGCCACCGGGTGCCCGGTCACCGTCTTCACCGCGTCCAGCGTGGTGCCGGGCCGGACCAGCAGCGCGAACGCGATGGGCAGCAGCACCTCGCGGTAGATCATCAGCGGCTCGCCGCTCGCCAGCTCGTCCAGAGTGGCGGTCACCCCGCCCTCCACCGAGTTCTCGATCGGCACCAGGGCAGCCGCCGCCTCACCCGCGCGTACGGCGTCCAGCGCGGCCGGGACCGAGACCATCGGCACGAGCTCGCGCGTCGCGGCTTCGGGAAGCGTGCGCAGGGCCGCCTCGGTGAAGGTCCCCTCGGGACCGAGATAGGAGAAACGGCTCGCGGGTGACGGTGACATGCAGCACAGCGTAGTGCGGTGAACAGCGTCGACCTGCCGCGTCTCAGCCCTCGAACAGCCGCTGACCCACGTACTCGCCCGTCGCCGGCCCGCCCGGCACGGCGAACAGTCCGCTCGCCTCGTGCCGGAGGAACCGGGACAGCGCGTCCCCGCTGTCCAGCTTCCGCTGCACCGGCACGAAGCCGGTCAGCGGGTCCGCCTGCCAGGCCACGAAGAGCAGACCGGCGTCCGGCGCACCGTCCTCGCGCAGCCCGTCGTGGTAGGAGAAGGGACGCCGCAGCATCGCCGCCCCGCCGTTGGTCTCCGGCGCGGCCACCCGTACGTGGGCGTCGGCGGCGATCGCGGGCCTGCCGGAGGAGTCACGGGCCTCCAGGTCCACCGCGGTGTCCTCGGTGGCGTCCGGGCCGCCGGAGAGCGGGGCGCCGTCGGACTTGCGGCGGCCGATCACCTGCTCCTGCTCCTGCAGCGGCGTGCCGTCCCAGGCGTCCAGCAGCATGCGGATGCGGCGCACGACCGCGTACGAACCGCCCGCCATCCAGTCCGGCTCGCCGTCGCGCGGGACGAAGATCCGGTCCGCGAAGTCGTCGTCGGCGGGCTTGGGGTTGTTGGTGCCGTCGACCTGGCCCATCAGGTTGCGGGGTGTCATGGGCCGGGCGGTGGCGCCCGGGGTGCGGTTGAAGCCGGCCATCTCCCAGCGGGGCCGGGCTGCCTCACCGGCCTCGGCGCGGAGCACGCGCAGCGCGTGGAGGGCGACCAGCGGGTCGTCCGCGCCGATCTGCACCCACAGATCGCCGTCTGACCGGTCCGGGTCGAGCGCGTCCGCGGTGAAACGGGGCAGCGGGCGCAGCGCGTCCGGCATCCGGTCGGTGAGACCCGTGCGGGCGAAGAGGCTGCGGCCGAAGCCGAAGGTGACGGTGAGCGAGCACGGCCCGGCGTCCAGCGCGATCCCGGACGCCGGGCCGTCCACCGGGCTGTCGGTGCCGACGGCGTCCATCAGCCGTTCGGCGGCGTCCGACCAGCGGCGCAGCAGCGCGGCGGCCTCCGCCCGTCCCGCGGTGGGGGCGAGGTCGAAGGCGACGAGGCGGCCGTGCGCCTGGAGCGGCGTGGTGATGCCGCACTGGTGGGTGCCGCGGAAGGCCACCCGGCCGGTGCCGACGGTGTTCAGCGCGGTGGGCGGGGTGTCCGAGGTGGCGGCGTGCGCGAGGGCGCCGGTGGTGCCGCCGAGGGCGAGGCCGGTGGCCCCGGCGGCGCCGGCCGCACCGAGCAGCCGGCGGCGGGAGAGCGCGGGCGCGGTGCTCGTGGTGGGGGCCGGTGAGGCCGGTGCGGGGGCGGTGGGCTGGGCTTTCTTGGACATGGGTGCGGTGCCTGTCGTGGATCAGCCGATGCGGACGGTACGGGTCTTGGTGGTCTGGTCGATGTCGGAGGTCCGGACGGTGAGGGCCATCTCCCAGGCGCCGGGGACGGGAAGCCGGAGGCCGGTCGTGCGCCAGCGGCCCGGGCGGTCCTCGCGTGGGACGACGCGCAGCGGACCGATGTCCTGGGCGGGGAGCGTGAACGATACCCGCACCTCCGGGACGTCCAGCGGCTTCCCGGACGGGTCGGTGAGTCGCAGGTCGAGCGTGTTGCGGCCGGTGCCACCGGGGTCGAGGGTCACCTTCGCCCTCCCCTTCCCCTGCGGGCCCCCGGTGTCGAAGGGCACGGTCAGCTCGCGCGGTCCGGCCGGCGCGGTCGCCGAGGGCCCGGTGCCGGTGTCCCCCGCCTGTGCCGTGCGGGCGGGCTCGGTGCCGGTGAGCAGGGTGGTGGCGGCCAGCACGGCGACCGCGAGGCCGGTCTCGACCAGCACCGTGCGGCGCAGGCCGCGCCGGTCCGGGTCCGCGTCGCGCGCGCGGCGGCGCCGCGCCGCCTCCACGGCCGCGCGCTGCCGAGCCAGTTGCGCCGCCCGAGCGGGGTCGGCGCCGGGGGCGTCCGTCCCGGTGGGGGAGTTCGCGGCGGTGCTGCTCGCGCCGGTCGGGACCCCTTCCGGGGCCCGGTGTCCGGAAGCGGCGACAGGGGCGACAGACGAGGAGCCCGAACGCGTCGGTGGTCGAGCAGGCACCGTGGCCGACCGTCCGTCCGGCGCGTCGGTGCAGGAGTCCGCCGCCGTGGTGAGTGCCTCCGCGGGGTGGGGCCCGTCGCCGTCGGACGGACGGGTGACGCGCTCCTCCTCCGGGTGCGGAGCAGCCGGCTGCTCCGGTAGGTCCACCTCGGACCGGGCGCCGGACGGCTCCGACGTGTTGCCGGTGGGGGCCTGGTGCGGCGGGGCCACCGCCTCCCCGGGCGGATGTGCCGAGCCGGTGTCCGGTGCGGCAGCCGGCGCCCCGGTGGTCGGTGCGGTGGCGCGGGCCGCCCCCGACGTGCCTGCCGGGGCGGGGTGCACGGCGCGCTTCGCGCCGGTCCGCGCCGCTGACCACGCCGCTTGGTCCGGTGGGGCGCGGTGGGTATCGGCCGCCGGTGCCGTCGTGCGGTCCGGTGCCGTCAGGCGGGTGACCCAGCGGCGGGAGCCGTATGCCGCGACGAGGAGGAGCGCGATGAGGGCGAGCTTGAGCAGGAGCAGGCGCCCGTAGTCGGTGCCGGTGAGGGCGGACCAGGAACCGACCTGGCGCCACGACTGGTACGTCCCGGTGAGCGCCAGCACCACGACGCCGGCCGGTGCGATGCGGGAGAAGCGGCGTGCGGCCGTCGCCGGGACGTCGCCGGTGCCGGAGCGGAGGGCGACGGCGAGCGTGGTGAGGCCGCCGAGCCAGGCCGCGGCGGCGAGCAGGTGGACGACGTCCACGGGCATGGCGACGGCCGTCTGGATGCCGCTGGAGGCGTGTTCGGAGGCCGCCCAGGTGACGGCCAGGCCGGTGGAGACCACGCCGCCGCCGAGGCTGAGGCCGATCACCAGGTCCCGCCGCCGCGCCGGGTCGCCGTCGCCGTCGTTCCCCCGGCCGTCGTCGGCGGCCGTCCGGGCGTACGTGCCGAAGAGCACGGCGGTGAACAGGGCGGCCGCGGCGAGCAGCAGCAGCCGGGAGACCAGCGCGGTGCCGGTCTTGGTGTCGACGACGTCCGCGATCCCGCCGAGGTCGAAGGCGTCGGCGAGTCGGCCGGAGCCGGTGTACGGCGTGCGCAGCAGCAGCATGGCCAGGGTGGCGGCGGTCACGGCGACCCAGCCGCCGGTGACGAGGCGCTGCACGGCACGCACCCGCGTCCCCTGCGGCCAGCAGGCGAGGACGAATCCGGCGCCGCCGACGAGCAGCAGGAACCCGGCGTAGGCGATGCAGCGGGCGAAGTCGTAGAGGACGCCCACCGCGCCGCCGCCCGCCTCCTGGTCGGGGAGGGCGACGGTGGTCTTCGAGGGGGCGCCGACGGAGAAGGTGAAGGCACCGGAGATGGGGTGGCTGTCGGCGGAGACGACCTGCCAGGCGACGGTATAGGTGCCGTCGGCCAGGCCGTCGCGCAGCGGGGTGGCGTACCGGGCGTCGCCGCTGGAGGCGCCGCTGCGCTCGCGTGTCCCGCCGGTGTCGACGCGGCTGCCGTCGGGGGCGAGGACGCGTACCGAGTCGTCGGAGAGCTGGACGGCTTCGGAGAAGGTGAGGACGACGTCCTCGGGCTGCGCGTCCACCACCGCACCGGCCGCGGGGGTGCTGCCGGTGAGGACGGCGTGCGCGGCTGCGGGCGGCGCGGCGCCGAGCAGGTACGCGCAGAGCGCCGAGAGGACGGCGAGCACGCCGAGCGTGCCGTGCGTCGGGGTGCGGCGCCGGCCGCGGTGGGCGGTGGTGGACGGCATGGTCACGACCTGTCTCAGTGGTGGTCCTCGTGTCCGCCGTCGCCCTCGTGGCTGCCGGAGTCGCTGGAGTCGCCGGATTCACGGGGGTCTCCGGCGGACGGATCGTGGTGGGTGGCCTTGACGGGGACCTCGACGGTGACCGGATCGTGGTGCGCGAAGTGCAGCTTCATCCGCACCGTGTCGCCCTCGGCGGGCTTCCGGTCCAGGTCGTGGAACATCAGGTGATTGCCGCCGCGGCGCAGTTCGAGCTTCCCGTCGGCGGGCACGGGCAGCGAGTCGACCCGCTGCATCTGCCCGTCGACGGTCCGGTGCATGTCGACCGACTCGGCCAGGCCGCTGGTGACCTCGGTCAGGCGGTCGTCCTTCGGGCCGTGGTTCCGGACGACGAAGTAGCCGCCTGCCATGTCGGTCATGAGCGGCGCCGGCATGTACGCGCCGGTGACCTGGAGGCCCTGCTCGTGCCCGGTGTCGCCCCCGTGTCCCGCCTGCGCCGACGTGCCGGTGGAGCAGGCACCGAGGGCGAGGGCGCCGGTCAGCGCGAGGGACGCGGCGGTGGCCGTACGGCCGTGGTGGCGGCGCGGGTCGCGGGCGCGGGTCGCGTTCACGGCGTCTCCCCCTTGATGATCTTCGGCAGTTCCTTCCCGAGGATCTGCGGGGTGGCCGAGCCCTCGGTGTACAGCACATGCCCCTTGTCGTCCTTCGGGGAGAAGGCGAGGACCTGGCCGCCGTGGGTGGAGACGACGTCGCCGTTCTTCTTCTCGTAGGACTCCTCGATGTGGACGCCGACGCCGCGGGCTGCGGCCTGGATGGTGTCGAAGTCGCCGGTCAGCCCGATGAAGGACGGATCGTGCATGCCCAGCCAGGCGTCGAGGCGCTTCGGGGTGTCGCGTTCGGGGTCGGTGGTGACGAAGACGACGCGTAGCTTCCGCTGCTGCTCCTCGCTGAGTTCGGCCTTGGCCACGGCGATGTTGCTCATCGTCAGCGGACACACGTCGGGGCAGTTGGTGTAGCCGAAGAAGAGGAGCGTCGGGTGGCCCTTCGTCTCCTCGATCAGGTCGAACTCCTCGCCCGTGTCGCTGGTGAGGGTGAGGTCGGGCTTCGGGAAGGGCGTGTCGAGGGTGACGCCGCCGCGCGCCTGGTCGGCGCCCTCGACGGAGGCGACGTCGGACGTGCCGCCGGTCGAGGTGTCGCCGCCGCAGGCGGTCAGGGCGAGGGCCGCCGTCAGGACGACGGCGGCCGCACTCAGTACTCGGGTGGTGCGCATGACTCGGTCTTACCTGGCTTTCTTCTCTGGGTCAGGCGCCGCGACGGCGGCCGGCGAAGATGCCGAACGCGATTCCGGCGATGCCGACGGCGATGCCGGCGACGGCGAGGACGCGGGCGGTGGTGTCGGTGCCGCCGGAGGTGTCGGCAGCGGTTTCCTGCGTGCCGTCGGCTCCGGCCTTCGGGGCGTCGGCGTCGGCGGCCTTGTCGTCGCCGCCGTGGCTGTGGCCGTGGCCGGGTGCGAGCTGGAGGACGGGGGCGGGGTGCTCCGGCTCGGCGGCGCCGTCCCCGGGCACCTCGATCCAGCGCACGACCTCGCCGCCCTCGTAGGTCTGCAGGGCCTTGAAGGCGAGCTGGTCGGCGTCCTGAGGCAACCGGCCCATGGAGACGGGGAACTGCTGGAAGCGGCCCGGCTCGATCTCGCCGCCGCTCCAGGTGATCTTGGTGACGGCTTCGGTGATCTGCTTGCCGTGCTGCTCGATCGGCTCGTCCAGCTCGGACTTGGTGACTTCGACGTCCCAGCCGGGCACGGCCTGCGGCTGCACGGACGTCAGCGGGTGCTCCGGCGGCAGGCTGACCTCGAGCTTGACGGTGCCGGCGTCGTCCCGCTCGTTGGGGACCTTGAAGTTGACGACGCTGTAGCCGCCCTGCTCGGCCTGGTCGGGGTCGACCGTGACGTGCGCGGCGGCCGGGCCGGCGCAGAGCAGCACGGCGGCGGCCGTGAGGGCGCCGGTGGCGGCGGCACGGCGGCCGAGGACGGCGGGGAAGCGACTGGCGGTCGGGGCAGTGGTCATGACGGGCGTTCTTTCCTCTCGCGAAGGAGCCCACTCCCGGGCACGCGGGGCGTGGCCGGATACGGTCCGGCGCATCGGAGGCGTGGACCGGCGCGCGACGGCGCAGGGGCGGGGAAGGGGGTCGGCAGCGTGCGACACCGCCTTCGGACCGCCGGGCGCGTCGGTGCGCGGGCGCGTCCGGTTGCGCCGGAGCGCGCGGCTGCGCGCGGGCGCCCCCGGCCGGGGTGCGGGTGTCAGGCCGCCAGGTGCAGGTCGTCCCTGGCCCGCGGCGGGCCGCGCCGGGTCACGGCCCCGGTCAGCGGCGCGGACGGCCCGCCGGGCGTCCGGTCCCGGTCGGGGCGACGTACGGCGTCCTGGCCGTGGCCGCCACTGGCGGTCAGGCCGCGGCGCAGGGCGCCCAGCAGCCGTACGGCCGCGCGCAGCGCCCGTACGGTCAGCAGCTCCTCCGCCGCGCGGGCGGTGGTGGCGGACAGCCGCACCAGCCGCCACAGGGCGGCTTCGCCGCGGCGCAGCAGCCAGCCGAGCGCGACGGCGGCGAGGAGGTGGCCGAGCAGCATGGGGAGGGACAGCTGGGCGAGCGCCGAGTCCAGGGCGTTCGGTACGGCGTCCGCACCGCCCGCGTGTGCGGGGGCTCCGCCTGCCCCCGGCGCGGCGGGCCCGGTGGGGAGCCCGGCGTCGGCGACGATCCGCCGCGCCTCGCCCTCGCTGAGGGCCCGTCCGCCGTCGCCGCAGAGCAGCGTGCGGGCCAGCGCGGTGACACCGTGGACGTCCGGCCGGGCGGGCGGGGCCGAGGCCGGGGTGTGCCCGGCGGAGAAGAGGACGTGCAGCACGACCTGTCCCGCGGCGAGCGCGGTGGCGATGCCCGGCAGCGCACGCTCCCGCCCGGCGAGCGGTGCTGCGGCGGCGAGGACGACGGCGCAGCCGGCGCCGAGGGTCCACAGTGGCACGGGGACACCGGCGGCCGCGGAGTGTCCGGCGGCGGACAGCAGCACACAGACCGCGGTGAACACCGCGGCCCGCAGCAGTCTGAGATCCGCACCGGCAGTCATGGCGGCGTCATCATCTCACCGGCTTCTCCCCTCGCCCCCGGCAGGGCCCGGGAGCGGGGCGCGGCGGGAGAAGGTGACCTGGGCCTTGGGGGCGTGTGCGGGTGGCCGTACACCGGGCGGACAGCCGGGCGCGTCCGCCGATCGGGGGGTACCGAAGGGTCGGGGCTTATCCGGCGACCCCCTTGGCAATAGGTACGGGTATGGCCGGACGGGCCCTCGTGGTCCGACGTCGAGCCGCGGCCTGGAGGCTGAGCATGAGCATCTGGTGGTCTCTGCACCTGCGTCGTGAGGCGGCCACGGTGCCCCTCGCCCGGCGGATGCTGCTCGGCGCGATGGACTCGGCCGGGGTGGACCCGGAAATCTCGTACGACCTCGCGGTCGCTCTGTCGGAGGCCTGCGCCAACGCCGTGGAGCACGGCAGCGGCGGCGCGGACGGGTACCGGGTGACGGCCTGCATCGACGGCGACACCTGCCACATCGAGGTGACGGACGGCGGTCCGGGATTCCCCGCGGCGAGCGCCGGCCGTCCAGCCGCGCCCCCGCCGCCCGGAGCGGCGGCCGCGGACGCCGAGGACGGGCGCGGCATGTACCTGATCGAGACGCTCGCGGATCACGTCCGCTTCGCCAACAGGCCGCAGCAGGGCGGGGCCGTGGTGAGCTTCGACAAGATCCTCAAGTGGCGCGACGACGCGCTGGTCCGCGCCGGCTGAGACGCGTCGCAGCCCCCTCTCGCCCGCCCGTGGGGTGGGGCCTTACTGCCCCACGTCTCGGAGAACACCCTGCGCGCGCGAGTGAACCTCCGATATAGTCAACCTGGTTGACCATAAGGAGAGGGAGCTGCGCGGCCGTGATCGAAGGGGTGGAGGAGGACGGGTGCCGGGCGCGTCGCGCGGGACCACCCGAGGCGCTCCGGCACCCGTCGCGCCGCCGACGCACGGCGTGCGCCCTCCGCCGCCCCGGCGCCGACAGCGCGCCCGACCGGGAGGCGACTCCGTCACCCGGGCCCACGGCTGAAGAGAGGAACCGACCACGATGTTCGTCCGCCATGACGTCGCGTCCGCCCCGGAGGGGGCACGCCCGCACCTCGAGAACACGGCCCGGGGCTTCGGCTTCGTCCCCGCGCCGGTCGCGATGATGGCCGAGTCGCCGGAACTGCTCGAAGGGTTCCTGACAGGAAGCCAGCTGTTCGACAAGACGTCGTTCACCCTGCTCGAACGCGAGGTGCTGATCCTCACGATGGCCAGCTCGGTGGAATGCCACTACTGCGTGGCGATGCACTCCGCGATGCTCACCCGGTCGGGCACGGACGCCTCCCTCGTCGACGCGCTGCGGGAACGCCGGCCACTGGAGGACACGCGGCTCGAGGCACTCCGCGTCTTCACCCTCGCCGTCATGGCCGGCTGCGGCAGCGTCCGGCCGGACCTCATGCAGGGCTTCCTGGATGCCGGGTACACGCGCCGGAACGCCCTGGAGGTCGTGCTCGGCCTGGGCGTCTACACCCTCTCGACCTACTCGAACCGCATGACGGAGGCACCGGTCGACGAGCCCTTCCGGGCCTTCGCCTGGCACCCGCAGCACTGAGGCCGGCCCCCGACCGGCGCAGAGGTCACGCGCCCAGCCAGTCCCCCATCCCGTCGAGGCCGCCGTGTCGGCCCAGTCGGGCCAGGGCGTCCTCCATCCCGTCCATCTCGCCCGGCCCCACCACCGCGGCCCACTCGTCGCGGAGATGGTTGAGGATGTCGCCGGAGAGGGCCAGTGCTTCCACGCCCCGGGCCGTCAGGGCGACCGCGCGCTGGCGCTGGTCGCGCGGGTCCGGCCTCCGTTCGGCGTAGCCCAGCCGTTCGAGCGTGGTGACGGTCTTGCTGGCGGCCTGCTTCGAGACGCCGAGCCGCCGGGCGAGATCGGAGACGCCGCCGCCCCTGCTGATCATCTGCATCGCCATGCCGTGGGCGGGGCGCAGGTCTCCGTGGCCCGCCTCGGCGAGCCGCACGTGCAGTTCGTCGATGAGGGCGCGGAACGCCGACAGGAGGAGGAAGGGAAGCGCGTTTCCGGGACGTGCGGAAGGGGGCATGGCGGACCAGGGACTCCGGCGGTGTGCGGCGACGCTGCGGGCACGTCGTAACGGGTGCGGCCGCCGCGCGACGACGCGGGGGGCGCGACGACACGGGTGCCGCGCGTCCAGCGTAGACGTCCGGAGGTCCGTGGGGCCCGCCCCCATCGGCGGGGGCCGGGTCAGCCCAGCTGGTCGCGGAGGAAGGCCGCCGACTGCTCCGGGGTGTACGCCTGCGCCTGCAGCCGCGTCATGATCATCGAGTACTGGTCGATCTCCGCCTGCCGGTCCAGGTAGACCGCGCTGGTCAAGTGCTCCAGGTACACCTTGTCCGGCAGCGTCGGCTCGTGGAAGCGCAGGATGGTGATCGGGGAGCCCGCTGCCGCGGCGCTCACCTCGAACGGGGCGATCTGGAGTGTGACGTGGGGCAGTTCGCCGACCTCCAGCAGGTGTTCGAGCTGGGCGCGCATGACGGCTTCGCCGCCGAACGGGCGGCGCAGGACGGCCTCGTCGACCACGGCCCACAGCTTCGGTCCGCCTGCGCGGTGCAGCAGCTGCTGGCGGCGCATCCGCAGGTCGACCAGCCGGTCGATCTTGCGCGGGGAGGCGTTCGGGTAGCCGAGCCGGCTGACGGCGTACGCGTACTCCTCGGTCTGCAGCAGGCCGGGCAGGAACTGCACTTCGTAGGTCCGGATGAGGGAGGCGGCCTCCTCGAGGCCGATGTGGAGCTCGAACCACTCCTCCAGGACGTCGCTGTACTGGTGCCACCAGCCGGGCGCGTTGGCCTTGCGGGCGAGCTCGAAGTACTCGGTGCGCGTCCCCTCGTCGAGCACGTGGTAGAGAGTGAGGAGGTCGGCCAGGTCGCGGTGCTTGGAGGCAACCTGGCCGCGCTCCAGCCGGCTGATCTTGGCGTGAGAGCCGCGGATGTGCTTGCCGGCGTCCTCACGGGTGATGTCGAGGTCCTGACGGAGCCTGCGCAGCCGCGCGCCCAGCAGGATGCGCAGAGCTGTGGGACCGACCTCGTCCTGCGGGGGAAGGTCGCCTCCGGACGGTGCGCCGATCGGCCGCGGCATCGCGGGCATGTCCAACTCCCCAGGTGTGGCCGGTGGATAGCACAGTGTCGCACCTGTGGGGGTGTCAGGTACAGCTTTCCGGACGGGTTCGTCCGTTTCAGGCGAGGGTGCCCTCGGTGACCAGTCCGTCGAACTCGCCGTCCTTGATGCCTCCCAGCAGTGCGGCGATCTCCTCGCGGCTGTGAACCAGCGCGGGTCCGGACGGGAAGCGGGAGTTGCGGACGGCGACCCGGCCGCCGGGGAGGGCCGCGAGTTCGACGCAGTTGCCGCCGGGGGCGCTCCGTCCGCTCTTGCGCCACACGGCTCCGGTGATCCGGTCCGCGCGGACTCCGTTGTCGATCTGCATCCCGACGTCTCCTTCGCAGAGGGGGGCCGGCGTACGGAGCCCGTACGACCGTGCTGCAACTGCGGCTGCAAGTGCAGGTGTTCTTACCGATGTGCGCACAACTGTAATTGCATTCGTGCTTGCACGGCCAGAGTTCGGAGGAGGAGACCGGTACTGATCGTTCAACGTCCCTTTCCGGCAGAGAAGTTGACGTTGCAGAATGACCGGAAGCCGCCCGGCCCGGGAGACTACGATCCGCGCATCGGACGGTGACCACGGCGACCTGACAGGGGCACACATGGGCGGCAACCTCGACCACGAACCGGCGGCCGGGCCTGCCGCGGCAGAACGCGACCTGGGGCTGGACACGCACCACTCCGCGCGGATCTACGACTACTTCCTCGGCGGCAAGACCAACTACCCGCCGGACCGCGAGGTCGGGGAGAAGCTCCTGGCCGCCTTCCCGGGCTTCCGTACCGCGGCGCGCACCAACCGCGCCTTCATGCACCGGGCCGCCCACCACCTCGCCGAGCGGGGCATCCGCCAGTTCCTCGACATCGGCACCGGCATCCCCACCAGCCCCAACCTGCACGAGGTGGTGCAGGCCGTCGCCCCCGACAGCCGGGTGGTCTACGCGGACAACGACCCGATCGTCCTGGCGCACGCGCGGGCACTGCTCACCAGCGCCCCCGAGGGCCGCACCGCGTACGTCGACGCGGACATCATGAAGCCGCGCGACATCCTGGACTCGCCGCAGCTCCGCGAGACCCTCGACATGGCGCAGCCGGTGGCGCTGAGCCTGGTCGGCCTCTTCCACTACATCACCGACGACCAGCAGCCCTACGACCTGGTGCGCGCCCTGGTGGACGAGCTCGCTCCCGGCTCGTACCTGGTCTTCTCCCACTGCACGCCGGACTTCGCGCCGGAGGAGTGGAAGAGCGCCATCCAGGTCTACAAGGCGGACGGCGGCAACGCGCAGGTGCGCAGCCGCGCCGAGATCGAGCGGTTCTTCGACGGCCTGGAGCTGGTCGAGCCGGGCGTGGAGGTGCCGCACCGCTGGCACCCAGACGCGGACACCGAGCGCCTGGTGGACATCGGCAGCCTGGACGACGCGGCCGTCAGCCTGTGGGCCGGGGTGGCGCTCAAGCACTGACCCGCGCGCCGCACCCGAGCGAGCCCGGACACTCAAGCGCCCCCGGGACGTCGTCCCGGGGGCGCTCCTGCTGGGGCGCGCGTCAGCCGTGCGTGGCCGCCGCGTCCGCCGCTTCGGTCGTCACCGGGCCGACGCCGGCGGGCGCGGTGGCGCCGGGCTTCCCGCTGCCGGGCTTGCCGCCGCCGGTCAGACGGCGGGCCAGCGGCTCCGTCCAGCGTGCGGCGAGCGGGCCGATGACGACCAGCAGCAGCACGTACGCCGTGGCCAGCGGACCGATCCGCGGTTCCACGCTCACTGCCAGGCCGGCGATGACGATGGAGAACTCACCGCGGGCCACCAGCGTGCCGCCTGCCCGCCAGCGGCCGGCCGTCTTGATGTTCGCGCGCCGGGCGGCGTACCAGCCGGTGGCGATCTTGGTGCAGGCGGTCACCACGGCCAGCACGAGTGCCGGCAGCAGCACGCCCGGGATCTTGGACGGATCGGTGTGGAGGCCGAAGAAGACGAAGAAGACGGCGGCGAACAGGTCGCGCAGCGGGGTGAGGAGGTTGTGCGCGCCCTCCGCCACCTCGCCGGACAGGGCGATGCCGACGAGGAAGGCGCCGACCGCGGCCGAGACCTGGAGCTCCTGCGCGACGCCCGCGACCAGGAGCGTCAGCCCCAGGACGACGAGGAGCAGCATCTCCGGGTTGTCGGAGGAGACGGCCTTGCTGATGTGGCGGCCGTGCCGCAGGGCCAGGTAGAGGACGGCGCCGACGGTGCCCAGGGAGATGAGCAGGGTGATGCTGCCGCCGGTCAGGCTGACACCGGCCAGCAGGGCGGTGAGGATCGGCAGGTAGACCGCCATGGCCAGGTCCTCGATGACGAGCACGCCGAGGACGACGGGGGTCTCGCGGTTGCCGAGACGTCCGAGGTCGCCGAGCACCTTGGCGATCACGCCGGAGGAGGAGATCCAGGTGACGCCGGCCAGGGCGACGGCGGCCACCGGGCCCCAGCCGAGTATCAGCGCGGCCGCGGCTCCGGGCAGCGCGTTGAGCACGAAGTCGACGACGCCGGACGGATACTGCGTGCGCAGGTTGGTGACCAGCTCGCTGGCCGTGTACTCCAGCCCGAGGAGGAGCAGGAGCAGGATGACGCCGATCTCGGCGCCGGTCGCGACGAACTCCTCGCTGGCGCCGAGGGGCAGTACACCGCCGTGGCCGAAGGCCAGGCCGGCCAGCAGGTAGAGCGGGATCGGCGAGAAGCCGATGCGCCCCGCGAGTCGGCCGAGGATGCCCAGGCCGAGGATGATGGCGCCCAGTTCGATGAGCATGGCGGTGGTGTCGTGCACGGGCTGGTCATCCTCCGGCGATCAGTTCGGCGACGGCGTCGACGCCTTCGCGGGTGCCGACGACGACGAGGACGTCACCGGCGGCGAAACGGAAGTCGGGGGTGGGCGAGGGCTCTGCTGCGGTCCGGCGCAGCACGGCGACGATGGACGCGCCGGTCCGGGAGCGGACCTGGGTGTCCCCGAGCGTGCGGCCCCTGTACGGCGACCGGTTGGTCACCTCGATGTGTTCGGTGACCAGGTCGAGCTCGAGATGCTGGTGGATGTGGGCGACGGGGTCGGGGACGAGCAGCTGGGCGAGTGCGGTGGCCTCGTTGGGTTCGAGCGGCGCCGCGTCCTTGCAGGCGTCGTCGTCCTCCGGGTCGTGGAAGGCGAGGATCCGGCGGCCGTCCTGATGGGCGACGACGGACAGGTGGTGTCCGGCGTCGGTGTTCAGGTCGTACCGGGCGCCGACCCCGGGGAGAACGGTCTTGCGGGAGTGGGCGGTGGGCTCCATGGGCGGGCTCCAGGTGACGGTGTGCCGGTCGTGGCGCGGCACCGGCGCCCGTGCGGTACGGACCGGTGGCCGCGGTGGACGAGTATGACGCCGCCCGGGTCGGGACACGAGGCGGTGGTGCGTTCCCTTTCACGGGCCGCCTGGGGGTGACTTTTGACCAACACATTACCCGACGGCATTGTTCCCAAAAGGCGTCTTTTCGGATGCAGTGGGGCGAAAGTCCGTCCCGGTGGGGCGAAGTTGGCTGTAGGAGGCACGGAGAAAGCGGAACAGCCGCCCGCCCCACCGGGCCGGTGGGGCGGGCGGCTGCCGCATCTGCTCCCGACGCAGGGTCAGCTCTTCAGACGGGCCATCCACTCCTCGACGTCGCCGCTGGTGCGCGGCAGCGCGGCCGACAGGTTCCGGTTGCCGTCCTCGGTCACCAGGAGGTCGTCCTCGATGCGGACGCCGATGCCGCGGTACTCCTCCGGCACCGTCAGGTCGTCCGGTTGGAAGTACAGGCCCGGCTCGACGGTCAGGCACATGCCCGGCTCCAGCGTGCCCTCCGCGTACGCCTCGCGGCGGGCGGCGGCACAGTCGTGCACGTCCATGCCCAGCATGTGACCCGTGCCGTGCAGCGTCCAGCGGCGCTGGAGGCCGAGCTCCAGCACCTTCTCGACCGGGCCTTCCAGCAGGCCCCATTCGACGAGGCGGGTCGCCAGCACGCGCTGCGCGGCCTCGTGGAAGTCGAGGTACTTCGCACCCGGCTTCACCGCGGCGATACCGGCCTCCTGGGCCTCGTACACCGCGTCGTAGATCTTCCGCTGGAGGTCGCTGAAACGGCCGTCGACGGGCAGCGTGCGGGTCACGTCGGCGGTGTAGTAGGTGTGCGTCTCCACGCCGGCGTCCAGCAGCAGCAGGTCCCCGGAGCGGACGGGGCCGTCGTTGCGCACCCAGTGCAGGGTGGTCGCGTGCGGGCCGGAGGCGCAGATCGAGCCGTAGCCGACGTCGTTGCCCTCGACACGAGCGCGGAGAAAGAAGGTGCCCTCGATGTAGCGCTCGGAGGTCGCCTCGGCGCGGTCCAGGACCCTCACCACGTCCTCGAAGCCGCGGACCGTGGAGTCCACCGCCTTCTGCAGCTCGCCGACCTCGAAGTCGTCCTTGACCAGGCGGGCCTCGGACAGATAGGTGCGCAGCTCGTCGTCGCGCTCCCTGGTCACCTTGTCGGTGAGCGCAGCCTCGACGGCCGCGTCGTGTCCGCGCACCACGCGGACCGGTCCGGTGGCTTCGCGCAGTTCCTCGGCGACCTTGCGGACGTCCTTGCAGGGCAGGCCGTACAGCCGTTCGCTCTCGGTGAGGCTGTTGCGCCGGCCCACCCACAGCTCGCCCTGGCCTCCGAGCCAGAACTCGCCGTTGTCCCGGTCGGAGCGGGGAAGCAGGTAGAGCGCGGCGTCGTGGCCGCCGGCCGCCTTCGGCTCCATGACCAGCACGCCGTCCTCGGTCTGGTTGCCGGTCAGCCAGGCGTACTCGACGGAGGCGCGGAAGGGGTAGTCGGTGTCGTTGGAGCGGACCTTGAGGTTGCCCGCGGGGACCACCAGCCGCTCGCCGGGGAAGCGCTCGGACAGCGCGGCGCGGCGGGCGGCGGTCCGCCCGGCCTGCGGGACCGGGGAGAGGTCGGTGCGCTCGGTGTCGGCCCAGCCGGTGCGCATGTTCTCGGCGAGCTCGTCGGAGACGCCCGGATACAGGCCGTTCTTCCGCTGCTTGACCGGCTGCTCCTCGGCCGTCTGCTCGTCGGTGGTGTGCTCGTCGGCCGTGTGCTCCTCGGCGGCTGCCACGTCGCTCCTCCTCGTGCGGGTGTCCGGACCGCCCTCCATCGTATGGCGGCGGCCCGCGCCGTACAGGGGCAAAAGCCTGTGACGTTTCTGTCAGCGGGGCGGCCGGGGGCGCGCGGCGGGCGGGCGGCAAAGGCCCCGCGCCGCGGGGACGGGACGGCAGGTGGAACGTCCGCCCAGTTCAGAAGCGTGCCACGAGCAGGACGACGTCCTCCGGATCGTCCACACGGTCACGGCCGTCGGGCAGCATCGTGTGCAGCACGTGGTCGGCGAGCAGCTCGGGGTCGTCGCGGACTGCCGCCGGCGCCGCGGACACCACCGCGTGCAGCCGCGCGTAGGCCCGGTCGGTGGACTCGCCGGTCCGGCGCAGCAGGCCGTCGCTGTAGAGCAGCAGCGTCTCCCCGCCGCGGACCGACAGCTCCACGCTCGGCGCCTCCCAGCAGGCCAGCATGCCGAGCGGCGCGGAGAGGGAGGTCTCCACCCACTCCGTTCGGTCCGGGCCGACGATCAGCGGCGGGCAGTGCCCGGCACCTGCGAGAACGATTCTGCGGGCGGCGGGCTCGGCATAGGCGAACAGCGCGGTGGCTGTACGCGCCGGCTCCGTGAGGCGCAGCAGCAGCTCCAGGTCGGAGAGGACGGCGACCGGGTCCTCGCCCTCCATCACCGCGTACGCGCGCAGCGAGGCACGCAGTCGGCCCATCGCGGCCATCGCACCCGGTCCGGCGCCCGTGACGCCGCCGACGGCGAGGCCGAGGGCTCCCTCGGGCAGCGGCAACGCGTCGTACCAGTCGCCGCCGCCGCGCGGCCCGGTGCGGTGCCGCACCGCCATCCGTACGCCGGGCATCCGGGGGAGCCGGCCGGGCAGCAGCTCCTCGCGGACGGTCGCGATCTCCTCGCGGGCACGGGCCAGCTCCAGTGTGCGGGCCAGGTGCTCGGTGGCGCAGCGCGCGTAGAGCTCCAGCAGGTGCCGCTGGCGGCGGGTGGGCTCGGCCGGCTCGTCGTACAGCCAGACGGCCACGCCCAGCCGGGTGCCGTCGTGCGTGGTCAGGGGGAGCGCGTAGCTGGCGCCGAAGCCGAGGCGGGCCGCGACCTCGCGGTGCCGGGGGTCGAGGGTCTCGTCGCCGGGGATGTCGGGGTGCACGAGGCCGAGGTCGGCCTGCGGCTCCGGCTCCACGTCGTCCGCAACGCCGGCCTCGCCGGTGGCGGGTGCCCCGGGCACGGTGGGGGTGTCGTGGCCGGTGGGGGTGTCCGGCCCGTCGCCGCCCAGGTCCGCGGTGGTACGGGTACCGGGCCGGCCCTCGACGGCGAGGCCGGTCGGCAGGTCGTTCGGGGTGCTGGGGGTGCTGCCGTGGGGGATGTCGCTCGCGAGCCCGGTCCGCAGGCCGCCGGGGAGACAGTCCTCCAGGCCGTCGAGCAGCCGGGTGCGGGAGGCCGACTCGCGCGGCACCGTCTCGATCTGGCCGAGATCGGCCGCCGCCAGGCCGAGCCCGACGGTGTGCTCGGTACCCAGGCCGTCGGCGGGGGCCAGCGTGACCAGGCCGCGGCGGGCGCCCACCAGCGTGGCACCGGCGGCCAGGGTCTCGCGCAGCGCGGCATCGAGTTCGTCCGTGCGGGCGAGGCGTTCGGTGAGGTCGTGAAGAGTGGTGAGGTCGGCGATCCAGCCGGCCAGGCGGTCCTGGACCGCGGCGAGGCGGTCGACCGGGGAAGTTTGTGAGGGAGGCGTAAGTGTAGAGCTGAAACCGGCCACTTTCGGGAGATGTGGGGTGCTCATGGGTGGTGGCTTTCAGCCGAGTTCACTCTTCTCGATAGCATCGCAAACCCCCATGTCATGGTGCTCCGCTATGAATGCATCCAGATGTACACGCACCGATGTGACGATGTCCAGCATTGTCCCCAGGGGTTCGATGGTGTCCCTGTGACGCCCTCACTCACAGGGGGCAGGCCGAGAGCGTTTCAGTTTGGCTGAAAAATCACCCCCGCTCGGAGGTTTTACGGTCGACTGGGCGGAGCAGTACAACCCGGCTCCCGTCGCGGTCCGAAAGAGGCGGCGGAGCGGCCCGGGTGGAGAGTCACCCCGTCCGTTGCGGGTACGGAACTCAAGAGGAAGCCCGCGCGTCCCAGTCCGCGACGGCCGTGCCCCATCGAAGCGGCGGGCAGTCACGATGTGGAGAGCGCCCCGTGCGCGCCACCCCCCGCCAGGTACCACGCTTGTCCGGCGACATGATCCCGTGATCGCCCGAAGCAGCGCTTCGCCCGTCGTACGCATGCGGTGTGAAGCGATGCCAGAACCACGCGCCAACGATGGGTTCGACGATCCGAAGTACCGAGAAGATCCGGCGTTAACGGAAAGGAACGAGCGCTCATGCGCGAGATCCTCGGAAGGCGACGCATGACCCGGTCATCGCTGCGGAACGCAGCGCTCACCTGTGCCACCCGCTGGCACTGGCCTGTGCTCCCCGGCGCGTCGATCCGCCTGAACGGCGGACACGGGCCGACGGCCCCCTCGCTCGCGCCCGGCTCCCCCACGCCCGGCTCCCCGGAAACCACTCCCACCGACCTCACGACCGACCTCACAGCGGGCTGCTCCTGCGGCGACCCGGAGTGCGTGGTGCCCGGGGCGCATCCCCTCGACCCCGTGCTGCTGGCCGCGACCACCGACGCCCGGATGGTCGACTGGTGGTGGACGCGTCGCCCCGACGCCTCACTGCTGCTCGCCACCGGCGCGGCCACCCGCGCGGGGCGTGCCCCGTGCGCGCTGAGTCTGCCCGCGGCGGCCGGCCGCGCCGCGCTCGCGGAGTTCGACCGGCTCGGCGTCCGCGTCGGGCCGGTGATCGCCATGCCCACCCGGTACGCGCTGCTGGTCCGCCCGTACGAACTCGCGGAACTCGGCGAACTCCTCTACGCCCAGGACCGGGTGCCCAGTTCGCTGCGCTTCCACGGCGACGGCGGCTATGCGGCGCTGCCACCGACCCCGGCGGCCACCGGCGGCGTCCACTGGGTGCGACCGCCCGAGGCCGAACCCGCGGCAGCCGTCGCGGAGCCCGTTGCGCGGCCCGGTACGGAGCCGAGCGCGGCGCCTGGCAGGAAGCCGGTCGGTTCCGCCCCGTGGCTGCCGCGGATGGAGACCCTGGTCGAGACGCTCATCGAGGCGAGCACCGAGACGCCGGACACCGGCAGCCGACTGGCCTACTGAGACCGGGCTCGTGTGCCGCGTACCGGCGGGGGCCGTGGGCCGCCGCCGGCGCTCGGCGTGGGGGCGGCACGTCCGGCGGCGTCGGACCGGAGGATGACCGTGCCGTGCACGGGTACCGGGCGTCCGGCGCGAAAGCGCATACGTGACGCGGACATCAAAAAGCCCGGTCGCTGGCGACGGGGGATGCACCAGCGACCGGGCACTTAGAACGGTAGCAAGAGATCGGCCATACGCAAACTCGCCGCCCCCAGCTCCGGACAGCGAACTACTCGCTGGTACACGACCGGTGGGCGCGACGGAAGGTCGCCGAGCACCCACCGGATTCGTACGAAACCCGCACGCGGTCGCCACGGAACCGCCACGATCGGGCGCGCGGATTCCGCTTGGCGGTGCCTTGAGCAGGGAGAGCAGGGGCGGACCAGCTGCGCGGCGTTCTCAGCTCAGGGTGACCTGGCGGTTGGTGAGACCGCTGCGCGCCTTGCGTTCCTGCGCGGTCAGCGGCTCCGTCGCCTTGAGCGCCACGGCCAGTCGCTCCGCGAACTCCTCCGTTGGCTTCTCGCAGTCCTCCGCCGTCATCGCGCTCGGCAGGTCCCACACCGGCACGGTCAGCCCATGCGCCCGGAACGAGCCGACCAGGCGGGTGTCCGTACCCAGCGAGGACGTACCGGCCGCATGCAGACGCGCCAGCGCGTCGAGCAGCTCCTCCTCCGGGTGCCCCATCACCCAGCGCAGGTGGTTCTTGTCGGGCGTCTCGCACCAGTACGCGCCCTCGACCCCGGAGAGCCGCGCGGTGGGGATGGCCGCGGCGTTGGCCCGCTCCAGAGAGGCCGCGACCTCGCCCGTCGCCTTCTCCGCGTCGTCGATCCAGAACTCGAAGCCCGTGTGCACCTGCGGGACGAACGGCGCCTCGTCGTCGAGGAGGTCCTGGAGGCGCGGCCCGTCGGTCGCCCCCCGCGCCGCACTCACCGGTGTACCCGGGTCCGCCTCCAGCGCCCGCGTCAGCACGTCCGCCAGGTCGCGGCTGAGATCGCCGGAGGCGGTGTCGTTCTGCAGGCCGAGCAGCACCTCGCCGTCGTCCCGCCGCAGCGCGGGCCAGGCCATCGGCAGCACGGTCGCCAGCCGCACGGCCGGGACGCCCTCCGGCAGCCCGTCCTTGAGGGTCAGCTCCACCGTCGCGGCCGGCACCAGTTCGCGCAGCGCGACCCAGTCCGCCTCGCCGGGCAGCCCCTCGAACGGGCGCTGGACCAGTTCCGTCGCGGCCTGCGCGGCGGCGCGGCCGTGGCACGCCTTGTACCGGCGGCCGGAGCCGCACGGGCACGGCTCGCGCGCACCGACGACGGGGATCTCCCCGTCCACGCGCTGCGGTGTGCCGGCTTTCGTCTGGGGGCGGCGCTTCTTGGCCATGCGTGCGGTACTCCCGGTCTGCGGACGGTCACTCTTCCGCCGCGAGCCTAGCCCCCCGCCGCGCCTCAGCCGTACCGCCGGACGGCGCGCGCCCCGGGGTTCCGGCCTCTGGGACGGGGCCGTCCTTTTCAGAGGAACGCATCTCACCCGCGGGAGGGACGGCCGTCACGTCGCGCGGCCGGACCGGGCCCGAAACCGTACCCGGCAGCGGGCGCCGGCCGTGCCGGTCCTCCCGGCGCGCAGCCGTCCGGCCGGCCATCGAGCCGTCTCCCGCGCGCGGTTCGCCGCACGCCGTGCGGGGTTCGCCTCACGCCGTGCGGGGTTCGCCTCACGCCGTGCAGGGTTCGCCTCACGCCGTTCCGAGGCCGCCCAGCTCTCCGAGCTCCTCGTCCAGGTCCGTGAGATCCAGCCCGGCCAGCGCCCCGCCGAATCCCTCGCCCCCGGCCGAGAGCACCGCCCACACCGTGACCCCCGCAGGCCGCGCGCCCAGCACGCCGTCCGTGCGGGGAGCCCGTCTGGCGGCGACGTTCAGGTGCTCGTCGACACCCCAGTCCCGCGCGAGGGAAGTGATGATCGCCAGCCCTCGCCCGCCGCGTGCCGTGACCGACGGCTTCGACGGCATCGGCCGTGTCGGCCCGCCCCCGTCCGTGACCGCTATGGTCAGCTCGCCGCCGGGCGCGCAGCTCCACGCCGCGCGCACGTACTCCTCGGTCTCCTCGGCCGTCCCCGCGCGCAGCGGACGGGCGTGTCTGCACGCGTTGCTGAGTAGTTCGGAAAGGATCAGAACGGCGTCGTCGACCAGACCTTCCGGTGCCCCGTACGCACGCAGTTCGGCGCGCATTTGGCGCCGTGCCGTGCCCACACCGGCCGGACCATGAGGCACGGCCATGGTCGACGACGAAGTAGGCACCTCCTGTGCCACCACCAACGCCACCCCCGAGACCTCCTTTGCCATGCCAGAGGGATGGATGCCCAAGGCCGGGCGGCAGGAAACCGGACGTTCTTCCTCTCTTGACGTTTTCGTGGTGATCCACTACATCCTCAGTGCGCCGGTGCACGCCCCGCCGTACGCAACCCGCCGAGCGCGCCCGGCAGTTGTCCGGGCGAGTCACCGGAGCGCGGCGAGCTGCTCCCGTACCTGCTGCGGGCGGTTGGTGATGATCGCGTCCACCCCGAGGCGTGCGCACAGGACGACGTCCGCGGGCTCGTCCACCGTCCACACGTGCACCTCGTTGCCCGCGCGGTGGGCCCGGTCCACGTACTCGGGGTGCGCGCGCAGGATGCGTACGCTCGGCCCGGCAATCCGCACCCCGGCCGGCAGCCGCCCGTCGCGGAGCTGCGGCAGCAGGAGCTGCATCAGGAACACGGTCGGCAGTTCCGGCGCGGCCAGCCGCACGCGGTGCAGCGAGCGCGCGGAGAAACTCATCACCCGCACCGGCGAGTCGAGCCGGTACCGGTCGAGGAGGTCGAGCAGGCATTCCTCGACCTGACCCGCCCAGCGCGTGGGGTGCTTGGTCTCGATCGCGAGCCCCACCGGACGTCCGGCTTCCGCGACCAGTTGCAGCAGGCGCTCCAGCGTCAGCACCGCGGTGCGCTCGGCGCGCGCGTCCGGCCCGCTGTCGGTGTCCGGGGACTCGTACGGGTCGGTGCCCGGCTCCTCCCCCGCCCGCGCACCGCCGTGCCGCAGCTTCCAGGAGCCGAAGTCGAGTTCGGCCAGATCGGCCAGTTCGAGACGGGAGACCGCGCCCCGGCCGTTGGACGTCCGGTTGATGCGCCGGTCGTGCACGCACACCAGGTGGCCGTCCGCGGTGAGCCGCACGTCGCACTCCAGCGCGTCGGCGCCGTCCTCGATGGCCTTCCGGTACGCCGCCAGAGTGTGCTCCGGCGCGTCCTCGGAGGAGCCGCGGTGGGCCACGACGGCGATACGGTCGGCCGTACGTGCGGCCAGGGGCCGCACCGCCCGGCGGATCTCATGCCTCACCGGGATATCGTGCCACCCACCGCGCGCCGTCGGGCGGCGTCGCCGCCCAAGGGGCCGGAAATGCCCGCTGTAAGTGTTGCGGACCGAGCCACACGCCGCGATTTACGCCCCGCCTACGGCTCATGGGAGAGGCTTTGGGGAAACCCGATGAACAGGAACGATCCGACTCGCCTATGTCGTGCACCTGAGGAGAGAGCTGTGAGCACCGAGAACGAGGGCGCCGCCGCCACGCCGGCGGAGGGGCCACCCACGCAGGACGCGGCCGCGCCCGGCACCCCGGCCGGTACCCCGGCGCCGGAGCCCTCGGCCGCCTCGGGTGCTTCCGCCGCCCCGGTCCGCGCTCCCGGCGAGGACGAGGACTTCGCGCTGGCCCGCCCCGACACCCCGGAGGCGCCCCCCGCCGGCGCCGGCGCCCCCGCCGAGCACACCACGCGCCTGCCGCGCATCGACCCCGACGCCCCTGCGCCGGCGTCGTCGGCCGCCCCCGCCTCCGGCGACGCCCCGGCCGACCCGCTGTCCAAGGGCGCCCCGGCGCGCGACGCCGACACCACACGGCTCCCGCCCGTCCCGCCCCCCGCGGCTCCCCCGGTCGCGCCGGACGCCGGTGCACCCGCCGCACACGCCGCGGCCGGCCACGGCACCCCGCCTCCGCCGCCCCCGCCGGGCGGTGGCTACGGCGGCAGCACCCCGCCCGGTCCGCCCGGACCGGCAGGTCCCGGTCCCGGCGCTCACGGAGCCCACGGCGGGCCCGGCGGCCCGCAGGGCCCGTGGGGAGCACCCCCGGCCCCGCCGCCGCACGGCGGCAAGCGACGCGGCCCCGGCCTGGTGATCGCGGCCGTGCTGGCCGCCGCTCTCGTCGCGGGCGGAATCGGCGGCGGAATCGGCTTCTGGGCGGCGGAGAGCAGCGACAGCTCCCCGTCCTCCACCACCATCTCCGCCGAGGCCGGCTCGGAGAGCCGCGACCCCGACTCCGTCGCGGGCATCGCACAGAAGACGCTGCCCAGCGTCGTCACCATCGAGACCTCCGGCGGCGGCGAGAGCGGCACCGGAACCGGCTTCGTCTTCGACGAACAGGGCCACATCCTCACCAACAACCACGTCGTCGCCAGCGCCGCCGACGGCGGCCGCCTCACCGCCACCTTCTCCGACGGCAAGCAGTACGACGCGCAGATCGTCGGCCGTGCGGAGGGCTACGACATCGCGGTGATCAAACTCGAGGACGCGGGCGACCGTACGCTCAACCCGCTGCCGCTCGGCAACTCCGAGAAGATCAAGGTCGGCGACACCACCCTCGCCATCGGTGCCCCGTACGGCCTTTCCGGAACCGTCACCACCGGCATCGTCAGTGCCAAGAACCGCCCCGTCGCCTCCAGCGACGGCCAGGGCAGCGAAGCGTCCTACATGAACGCCCTCCAGACCGACGCCTCCATCAACCCCGGCAATTCCGGCGGCCCGCTGCTCGACGGCAACGGCGCCGTGATCGGCGTCAACTCCGCGATCCAGTCCGGCGGTGGCGGCGGCCTCGGCGGCGGCTCGGCCGGCAGCATCGGCCTCGGCTTCGCCATCCCGATCGATCAGGCCGAACGCGTCGCCACCCAGCTGATCGAGACCGGCGTCCCCGTCTACCCGGTCATCGGCGTCCGCGTTGCCACCGGCCAGCAGGGCCAGGGCGCCGTCATCGCTGAACGCGTCAGCGACGGCGAACCCGTCACCCCCGACGGCCCCGCCGACAAGGCCGGCATCGAACCGGGAGACGTGATCACCAAGTTCGACGACACCCGGATCGACAGCAGCCCGACCCTCATCGCGACCATCTGGGCGCACGAGCCGGGCGAGACCGTCGAGATCACCTACGTCCGCGACGGCGAACGGCGGACCACGGACATCACGCTCGGGTCCCGCAAGGGCGACAGCTGATCGTCCCGCCCACCCGCGCCCCGGCGCGAACGGCTACGCTGTCCCGGTGCCGACGCCCCGGCGTCGGCACCGGGAGGTGTGCCCGAGCGGCCTAAGGGAACGGTCTTGAAAACCGTCGAGGCAGCGATGTCTCCGTGGGTTCAAATCCCACCGCCTCCGCCGATGAACGGCCCCTGACCAGCCCAAACGGTCGGGGGTCGTTGTCATGCCCGCTGCCCGTCGGTACCCAATGTTCCCCGTGATTCCCCGCCCGATCTGGCACGCCTATGGCACGGAATCAGCCGATCATGGTTGCTCGCTCGCGAACGCGATCGTCCAACCCCCCTGCTTCCAGGTCCCGCAGCGCAGATGCGTAGCCAGCCATGACCGCGTCGTGCACGAAGTCGTGCAAATCGGCAGTGATCAGTGCTCGGACGGCGTGGAGCAGCCCCGGGTGCACGCGGTCGGCGGCCCTCCCCGCTCACCGCCGGGTGGCGGCCGGTGAGGAGGACGCGGGCCTTCGCGATCAGGGCGAGCAGCGTGCCGGCTCCCGGGTCGCTCTGGTGAACGGACGTCGCATGCCCCACCCCGTTCGTCGTGTGTCGCCGCAGCGTAGGTCCGGCGGCGCGGGGAGGGCGTGAGTGCGGGTACTCGGTCCGGCACGTCACCGTGCCGGACGCATGCGTCACGAAGCGGAGTGGCCGCCCGGCCCGTCAGGGGGGCGTCACTTGCGGCGGCGCCGCCTGGACGACGTGATGGCGATAGCGATGATCATGGCGACGACGATCGGGATGATGATGTCCATCAGTCGGCTCCTCGGGGGGCGACGGCCAGGCGGTGAGCGCTTGGCCGTGAAGTCGGTCTTCTCAGGTCCGGCGCGGAAACGGAGTTCGGTTCGGCACCTGTGCGGTGTGGTACCCCGGGGCCGCGCCGGTGAACGCCGCCGGAAGTCGCAAGCGCGTGCCTACGAAAGCACTATGGACGGCCGCCGGAAGTCGCGCGTCGCGTTGTGCTTCGACCGGGGCGTGCGGTGGCCGCGCTGCGCCGTCGCGAAGGGACGTCAGGTGTAGAGGGTGGGGTCGAAGAGGTCGTAGCCGCGGGAAGCGGGCCAGGACATGAGGAGGACGCAGAGGAGGAGCGGGAGGCCGGCCGCGACGCCGAAGGTGCGGCCGCGCCAGGGGCGGAGCCAGAGCAGGGCGACAGCGAGGGTCCGGGCGGGACCGCCGGGGTACTCAATCTGCTCTGGCCGGAAGGCGGTCGAACGGCCGCCGGGCAGGTACGCGCAGGGGCGACGAACGGAGGCGAGTGCGGTGCAGGGGAAAGCGTTGGTACGGCGGCCGAGCGGACGTGTGGCGGAAGGGATCGTCACGCATCTCGAGCGCATGCCCGTGGATGCGGAACGGGCGGTGCGCCAGTGGGAGGGGTACGTCGCGGCGCTGCGGGAGAACGGCTGGGAGACGGTCGAGGTGCCGCCGGAGGAGGAGGCGCCGGACGGGGTGTTCGTGGAGGACGCCGTGGTCGTCTACCGGGACGTGGCGCTGCTCGCGCGTCCAGGAGCGGAGGAACGGCGTCGTGAGGTGCCGGGCTGTGAGGCGGTCGTCCGCGAACTGGGGTACGACGTACGGCGGGTGGAGGCGCCGGGGACGCTGGACGGCGGGGACGTGCTGAAGGTGGGTGACACCGTCTACGTCGGCCAGGGCGGTCGTACGAACGCCGAGGGACTGCGGCAGCTGCGGGCGGCGTTCGAGCCGGCGGGCGCGCAGGTGTTCGGGGTGCCGGTGACGAGCGTGCTGCACCTGAAGTCGGCGGTGACGGCGCTGCCGGACGGCACGGTGATCGGGTACCCGGAGGCGGTGGACGCGCCGTCGGCGTTCCCGCGGTTCCGCGGGGTGCCGGAGCCGGAGGGGGCGCACGTGGTGCTGCTGGGCGGCAGCCGGCTGCTGATGTCGGCCGGTGCGCCGCGCAGTGCGGAACTGTTCGCGGAGATGGGGTATCAGCCGGTGCCGGTGGACATCGGGGAGTTCGAGAAGCTGGAGGGGTGCGTGACGTGCCTGTCGGTGCGGCTGCGGGAGGTCGGGCCCTGACTCCGGCCGCTGCCGGCCCGGAGGCCTTGCGACGCCGCCACGGAGGCGGTCCGGGGGTGCCGCCCGCCGCGTGAGACCCGACCGTGCCAGCGGGACCGTGACGGCTCGGCCGTCCGTGCCGTTGCACCGGCAGGTGTCGGTGTCGAGGGAAGGCGGACGGGGCGGACGTGGAGCGGTCCCCGCGGAGATCGACGGGCGGATGGTGGACGTTCACCTCGGGGATGGTGGACGCGGTCGGCTTCATCGCGCTGGGGCGCGTCTTCTGCGCGCTAGCGACGGGGAACGTGCTGTTCCTCGGTCTGGCGGTGGCTGGTGAACCGCAGTTGGCGGTGAGCAGCACGGCGACGGCGCTGGCGTCGTTCGCGACCGGGCTGGGCCTGGGGCACTGGCTGCTGAGCGGAATGGAACGGCGCGGGCGCCGGTGGTTCCGCTGTGCGATCGGCGCGGAGGCGGTGGCGCTGACCGCGGCGTCGGCGCTCTCGTGGGGGCTGGTGACCGAGGAGTCGGCGCAGCTGTCGGGCCGGCACTGCGCGGTGGTGACGCTGCTGGCGCTGGTCATGGGGGCGCGTGCGGCCACGGCGCAGCGGGTCGCCGTGCCGGGGATGTCGACGATCCTCGTCACCACGCGCTGGCGCTGCTGTACGGCCGTGCGCGCACGGCCGGTCCGGGTGCCACGCCGACGGTGCAGCGGTGGCGTTACCTGTGTGCGGTGCTGAGCATCTTCGCGGGCGCGGCCTCGGGGACGCTGCTGCTGCACGTCGGGCTGACGGCACCGCTGCTGGTGGCGGCGGTGCTGGCGGTGGCGGTCAGCCTTGTTCGGCGGGCCGGGCACGGGACCCGGGCTCGGGCCCATGCCGCAGGGCGGCCCGGGCACCGGAGCCGCCCCGGGCTCCGACCGTGCGCGGGCGCATAGGGGTTTATCGGCGGATCGTCATTCTTGCGGGGGAATCGGCTGGTCGGGTGGGTTCGTGGGGTGTCCCACGGGCAGCATCGGGGCGCGACGTCGCAGTCCACCGAGACACCGGTTCCTGGGAGGGAACAGACATGGCACGAATCCGTACCGCCCGCCTCATCGCCGCCGCGGCATCCCTGCCGCTCGCGGTCGCCCTGATGGGCGGTGTGGCACAGGCCGACAACGGTGCGAACACGATCGTCAACACGCAGGTCGGTTCGGGCAACCAGGCCAACAACGCCGGGGTGAACGGCCTCGGGCCGACCTGGATCGACCAGGACAACGTGTCCATCAACTTCTCAGAGCTCTGGTAGGCCCGGAGCCGGGAGGCCGGGTGCACCGCATCACCGCACCGGGGACTTCCGGGTCTTCCGGGGAGTGAAGGGGTAGTCGTCCGCCGCGTTCGCACCGTCGTGCACAAGACGGTGCGGGCGCGCGGACGTTCGTGCGCGTTCGCTGCGTGCGGGCGGGCGAGCCCGCGGTGGACGTACGGGCGGACGCAGGGACGCGTACGCGCGGAGGGCGTTGCTGCGATCGGATGAAGTATGCGGTGCCGTGAGCAGGTGCTCGGCATGTCGTGGGCTCCGCCGGGTAGTCCGGTCGTTCACTCGGCTCATGCGGCACAAAAGGCACATGATGCGACGATTCGTTGTCTTCTTCTCCGCGTTCGCCTCCCTGCTGGTCGTCGGCCCGACCACACCGGCGCACGCGGACCAGGACCCGCGCCTCGGCGGCGCGCAGATCTTCACCGGGCGCGGGTTCGACACCTGCCAGGCGCCCTCCCTCGGCACCATGGCGGCCTGGACCGACTCGCCGTACCGGGCCGTCGGCGTCTACATCGGGGGCCGCGGCCGTGCCTGTCCGGACCAGCACCACCTCACCCCGGACTGGGTGCGGGGCGTGACGGACATGGGCTGGAACCTGCTCCCGCTGTACGTCGGCTCGCAGTCGCCGTGCGTGCACTCCGACCGCAAGCGCCGCTACGCCATCGACCCCGACCGTGCGTGGCGCATGGGCGTCGCGGAGGGCCGGGACGCCGTACGGCAGGCCGAGGAGCTGGGCATGCTGCCCGCGAGCCCGCTCTACCTCGACATGGAGGCGTACGACCGCAAGGACGCCCGCTGCGCCGACGTCACCCTCACCTTCGTGCAGGGCTGGAACCGCGAGGTGAGCCGGCACGGCTACCTGCCCGGCTTCTACAGCTCGGCCGGATCCGGCGTGACGCACCTCCAGCAGGCACGCGACGCAGGCGAGCGGGACCTGCCCGAGGTGATGTGGTTCGCACGCTGGAACGACCGCCCCGACGTCGCCGGTGAGCCCACGCTTTCCGCCGGCGACTGGCAGCCGCACCGCCGCATCCACCAGTACCGCGGCAACGTGAAGGAGACGCACGGCGGCCGCACTGTCAACATCGACCGCAACCTGGTCGACGCGCCGGTCGCCGTGATCGGCTAGCGTTCCGGCGCCGCTGCGCCCGCGTTCTCCCGCCCGCCGGGCGGCCCCGACGGGCCGCCCGGCGGACGTCTTACCGGAGCCCGTACGGACACGGCGGCACCACCCGGCGAACGGAACCCTGACGCGCGGCGGACCGCCCTCCACCCCGGGGAGTGCTGCGGCCGCGTGGTGTACTCCCTGAGGGGGAGGGCGCTTCGGGACTTCCGGGCGATCCCCCCGCGCCGCCCCACTCCTAGCGTGGAGCCATGACCACGCCTGGGACCGTCCGGAGCGCGAGGCGCCCCGGCTCCGCCGCCGCCACGACCGTGACGCCGCCGACGTTCACGTCGTACGTGCGCAGCCGCGGTCCGGTGCTGCTGCGCACCGCGCGCTCGCTGACCTCCGACCCCTGCGACGCGGAGGATCTGCTCCAGACCGCGCTGACCAAGACCTATCTGGCGTGGGACCGCATCGAGGACCACCGTGCGCTGGACGGCTACGTGCGGCGCGCCCTGGTCAACACCCGTACGTCCGAGTGGCGCAAGCGCCGGGTCGAGACATTCGCCGTCGACGAGCTGCCCGAGCCGGAGCCCGTGCCCGGCCCCGACCCGGCCGAACAGCAGGCCGTCCGCGACGCGATGTGGCGCGCGGTGTGCGCGCTGCCCGCGCGTCAACGCGCGATGGTCGTGCTGCGCTACTACGAGGACCTGAGCGAGGCGCAGACCGCCCGAGTGCTCGGGGTGTCGGTCGGCACGGTCAAGAGCGCGGTGTCCCGCGCCCTGGCCAAACTCCGCGAGGACCCCCGGCTCGCCGCCGACATCCACGGCGAGCCCTCCCCGACCCCGGCCGCGGCCCCGATCCCGTCCCCGGCCACGGAGCGCGCCGCGGCCTGACCGTGCCGGCCGGGGCGGGAGCCGGTGCGAGGAAGCGGGGTGGCGGGGGGTCGACATACCGAGTGGTATGCGGCCAGAATCGCAGCACCATTACCCGGCCGTAACTCGGGGAGGCACCCGGTGCTGAGCACGATGCAGGACGTACCGCTGACCGTCACGCGCATCCTGCGCCACGGCGCGACCGTCCACGGAAGGTCCGAAGTCGTCACGTGGACCGGGGAGGGCGAGCCGCACAGGCGGTCGTTCGCCGAGATCGGGGCACGGAGCGCGCAGCTGGCGCACGCGCTGCGGGACGACCTGGGCGTCGGCCGCGAGGACCGCGTGGCCACGCTCATGTGGAACAACGCCGAGCACGTCGAGGCGTACTTCGCCGCCCCCTGCATGGGCGCCGTGCTGCACACGCTGAACCTGCGCCTGCCCTCCGAGCAGCTGGTGTGGATCGTGGGGCACGCGGCCGACCGGGTCGTGCTGGTCAACGGCACGCTGCTGCCGCTGCTCGCCCCGCTGCTGCCCCGGCTGGAGACCGTCGAGCACGTGGTCGTCGTCGGGCCGGGTGACACGTCCGTGCTGGACGGCTGCCGACCGACCGTGCACGCGTACGAGGACCTGCTCGCCGGCAAGCCGACCACGTACGACTGGCCGGAGCTGGACGAGCGAGAGGCCGCCGCGATGTGCTACACGTCGGGCACCACCGGGGACCCGAAGGGCGTCGTCTACTCGCACCGTTCCATCTACCTGCACGCGATGCAGGTCAACCTGGCGGAGTCGATGGGCCTCACGGATGCCGACATCACGCTGCCGGTGGTGCCGATGTTCCACGTGAACGCGTGGGGGCTGCCGCACGCGGTGTTCATGACCGGCGTCGGCATGCTGATGCCCGACCGCTTCCTCCAGCCCGCGCCGCTCGCGGAGATGATCGAGACCGTACGGCCCACGCACGCGGCGGCGGTGCCGACGATATGGCAGGGGCTGCTCGCGGAACTCGCCCAGAAGGCGCGTGACATCACCTCGCTCCGGACCGTCACCATCGGCGGATCGGCCTGCCCGCCCGCGATGATGCGCGCCTTCGAGGACCAGTACGGCATCCGCGTCTGCCACGCCTGGGGCATGACGGAGACCTCGCCGCTGGGCAGTCTCGCCCACCCGCCGGGCGGTCTGACGCCCGAGGAGGAGTGGCCGTACCGCATCTCGCAGGGCCGTTTCCCGGCCGGCGTGGAGGCACGACTGGTGGGCCCCGACGGCGACTTCAAGCCGTGGGACGGCGAGTCGGCCGGTGAGCTGGAGGTGCGCGGGCCGTGGATCGCCGGGGCGTACTACGGGGGCGCGGACGGCGAGCCCGAGCGCCCCGAGGACAAGTTCAGCCCCGACGGGTGGCTGCGCACCGGTGACGTCGGGGTGATCACGCCCGACGGCTACCTGACGCTGACCGACCGGGCGAAGGACGTCATCAAGTCGGGTGGCGAATGGATCTCCTCCGTGGAGCTGGAGAACCACCTGATGGCGCACGACGCGGTCGCCGAGGCGGCGGTCGTGGCCGTGCCGGACGAGCGTTGGGGCGAACGCCCGCTGGCCGTGGTGGTGCTCGCGGAGGGCGGCGCGGAGGTGACGTACGAGGAGCTGCGGGCGTTCCTCGCGGACCGGATCGCGCGGTGGCAGCTGCCGGAGCGGTGGACGCAGATCGGCGAGGTGCCGAAGACGAGCGTGGGGAAGTTCGACAAGAAGGTGCTGCGCGCGCAGTACGCGGCGCGCGAGCTGGAGATCACGACAGTCGGCGGGTAGGCGCGCGGACGGGCGCCGCGCCGGTGGACGGGGCGGCGGGCGTGGTGCGTCGGGCCGGGCCCTCGCGCCGCGGGACCCCCTCGCCTCGTGGCCGCCCGCCGTGGCGGCGAGGGGTCGTCGGCACGCACTGACCCTCGCCGCCACGGCGATGCCGTCGGCCGGAGCGCCGTCCCCGGCAGGGATCAGTGGGCGCCGATCTTGGTGAGGAGGTCGACGATGCGGGACTGGACCTCGTCGCTGGTGGAGCGTTCGGCGAGGAACAGCAGATTCTCGCCGGACGCGAGGTGCGGCAGTCCCGCCGGGGTGATGCCCGCCGAGGTGTAGACGACGAACGGGGTGCGGTGCAGCAGCCCGCTCACCCGCAGCCAGTCGATGATCCCGGCCCGCCGGCGACGCACCTGCATCAGGTCCATCACCACGAGGTTGGGCTGCATCTGCGCCGCGACGTTGACCGCCTCCGCGTCCGACGGGGCGTGTGCGATCTGCATGCCGCGCCGTTCCAGGGACTGCGCGAGCGCGCGCGCAACGATCTCGTTCTCCTCCACGAGCAGTACCCGGGGCGGGTGCTGCTCGCTGTCGCGCGGGGCGAGCGCCTTGAGCAGCACGGCCGGGTCGGCGCCGTACGCCGCGTCGCGGGTCGCCTGGCCCAGCCCCGCGGTCACGAGCACGGGCACTTCGGCGGCGACGGCGGCCTGCCGCAACGACTGGAGCGCCGTGCGCGTGATGGGACCGGTGAGGGGGTCGACGAACAGCGCGGCGGGGTAGGCCGCGATCTGTGCGTCCACCTCCTCGCGGGAGTTGACGATGACCGGCCGGTAGCCGCGGTCGGACAGCGCCTGCTGCGTGGAGACGTCGGGCTCGGGCCAGACCAGCAGCCGCCGCGGGTTGTCCAGCGGTTCGGGCGGCAGCTCGTCGTCGACGGCCCGCAGCGGCATCGTCATCCCGCCGCCGTCGGTGATCTCGACGGCGCCGTTCGGGCCGTCCAGCGGCTCGGGGCCCTCGGCGGCTCCTGCTTCCGGTGCTCCTATGGCGAACTCGCGTCCCTGCCCCTGGGGCCGACCCGCCTGACCGGGTGCCGCGTCGCCCTCGCGGGTGGCCAGTTTGCGCCGCCTCCCGGAGCCCGTCGCCTGCGCGGGAGTGGAGGGGGTGGACGGGATGGCCGGGGCGGGAGACGGCGGCGCCTCGGCGTGGCCTGCGGCCTGCCCGTTTCCGTGCTCCGCGATGTGCCGGGCGAACGGCACCCCCTGTCCGAGGGTGCGCACGCTGATGCCGCCGCCGGTCTGCTCGGCGGCGTGGGCGTCCTGGCCGCCGCCGGGCATGGGGAGGCCGGGCCGGCGCACCGGGCGGTTCGCCGCTTCGGTGGTGTGGCCGCCGCCCAGTATCGGGCTGGCCGCGACTCGGGAGTGGTCGGCGCGCTGCGCGGCCTGTGCCTCCTCCGCGGCCGGATCCGCGGCCGGTGCCCGCCCCGCTGCGGCGGAGGCGGGGTCGGCGACTGCGCCGGGACCGTTGCCGGGAGGGTGGAAGCCGTTGCCGGTGCCCGTGCCGTTCGACGTGGGCTGGGCGGGGGCGCGGTCCGCCTCGGCCGGCGGCAGCGCGAACGGCTCGTGCGAGGGCGCCTGCCCTGCGGCCTGCTCCGCAGCGCGTGCGCGGGCTGCGGCGAGGCGGCGGGCGCGCCGGCCGCCTTCGGCGGCGCCGGCCCGCTCGTGCTCCGGCAGGGCCTCCTCCGTTACCTCGTGGGGAGCCGGCTCGCCGCCGGGCCCGGACACGGGAGGTGCGGCGCGGCGCCCGCGGCGCCCGGTGCCGGGCGGGATCTGGTGCGGGACGGTGCCTCCGTCCGCTGCGGCCGCCTGCTGCGGCGGGGCCGGGGAGGGCGCCGCAGGGGGGAGGGCCGGCATGCCTCCCGGCGCCCGCTGAGCCGCCGGCACGTGCGTCGCCGCGGCAGCCTCGTTGCCGTTGCCGGACGGACCGTTCCCGGAGGTGCCGTCCCCGGACGGGGTGGCCAGCGTGCGGCGGGCGCGGCGGCCGGTGCCCTGCGGGGGCGTGCCGCCCCCCTGCCCGCCGGCCTGCCCGCCGGCTCGTCCGCCGCCCGGCGGCTGCGCCGGTGCGGGGCCTGCGGGGCCGGGCAGCGCGGGCAGCTTGCCGGCCGGCGACGGGCCTGCGGGGGCCGGGGGCGCCGGGGCTCCGGGTGGCGGCTGCGGGGTCTCGGGATGGTCGGCGCGTGCGCGCCGGCGGCGTCCGGTGGGCGCCGGGCCCTCTCCCCCGGGCGGGATCCCGCCTTGCTGCTCCGGGACGTACGGGCCGCCCTGCGCGGGGACGCCGCCCCGCTCCGCCGCAGGCGCCGTCTGCGGTGGCTCGGGGGTACGGGCGGCCGGTACCGCGGCGTGCGGCGCCGCCTCGGTGCCGCGCATGGGCTCGGCCGGGACGGGCATCACGGTGGTCTCGTTGTCCGTCTGCCCGGCCTGTGTCACGCCGCTCGCGCCCGCCCCGTCCGTCCCCGCACCCGGGATCCCGGCGCCGGCCGTGCCCGAGGTACCGGCCGTGCCCGAGGTACCGGCCACGCCCGCACCGAGCGCTCCGGCGGTGCCGAACCCGGCGCCGGCCGAGCCGTCCGTACCCGTGTCCGTGCTCGCGCCCGCGCCGGCCGCTCCGGTGCCGCCGGTGGCCGCGCACGGCACCTCCAGCACGTACGCGCTGCCGCCCGCGCCCGGCACCTCGTGCGTCTGCAGCACGCCGCCGTGCCGTCGCACGATCCCGCTGACGACGGGCTGGTGCACCGGGCTGCCGCCCGGGTGCGGTCCGCGCACCTCGATGCGTACGACCTCCCCGCGCTGGGCGGCCGCGACCACGATCGTGGAGTCGCCGGTCGGCGGCGTCAGCGACTGGTTGCCGGTGGCGTCCACCCCGGCCACGTCCGCGATCAGGTGCGCCAGCGCGGTGGAGAGCCGCGCCGCGTCGACCTCGGCCTCGATCGGCGGGGCGTGCACGGCGAACTGCGCGCGCCCCGGGCCGATCAGCTCGACCGCGCCGTCCACGCCCGCGGCCACGACGGTGTCCAGCGAGACGCGGGCGGTGCTCAGCTTCTCCCTGCCGGTCTGCAGGCGCTGGAACGCGAGCACGTTGTCGACCAGCGTGGTCATGCGCGCGTAGCCGGCGGAGAGGTGGTGCAGGATCTGGTTGGCCTCCGGCCACAGCTGGCCGGCGGGGTCGGCGGCGAGGCCGCCGAGTTCGTCGCGGAGCTGGTCCAGCGGCCCGCGCAGCGCCTCGTCGAGCACGGCGCGCAGCTGCTCGTGCCGCTCCCGCAGGGCGACGTACGGGCGCCGGTCGGTGAAGGTCAGCACCGCGCCGACCAGCTGGTCGCCGTCGCGTACGGGCGCCGTCGTCATGTCGACGGGCACCGGGCTGCCGTCCTTCGCCCAGAGCACCTGCGCCGCGCGGACGCGGTGCTTGCGGCCGGAGCGCAGCGTGTCGGCGAGCGGGGTCTCCTCGTAGGGCAGCGTCGAGCCGTCCGGGCGGGAGTGGTGCACCAGGGGGTGGAGTTCGTGGCCGCCGAGGTCGCCCGCGCGGTAGCCGAGGATCTGCGCGGCCGCCGGGTTGACCAGGACGACACGACCCGAGGTGTCCACGCCGACGACGCCTTCGGAGGCGGCGCGCAGGATCATCTCGGTCTGCCGCTGCTGCCGGGCGAGCTCGGCCTCGGTGTCCAGGGTGCCGGTGAGGTCGCGGACGACGAGCATCAGCAGTTCGTCGCCGGTGTAGTGCGCGTTGCGCCCGCCGCCGGTGCCGTGGTCGGACCAGGCGGCCTCGAAGGAGGAGGCGTAGGTGCTGCGGCCGTCCTCCAGGTTGGCGCTGGTCACCTCGACCGGGAACTCGCTGCCGTCGGTGCGGCGCGCGGTCATGCGTGTCGGCTTGGTCCGGGCCTCGCCCTCGTCCTCGCCCGGCCGGCGCATCGATCCGGGGATGCGGTTGGGGTCGAACTCCGGGAGGAGGTCGAGCAGCCCGCGGCCCACCAGTGCCGTCCCCGGGGCCTCCAGGGCCTCCAGGGCGATCTTGTTCGCGTTGACGACGGTGCCGTTGCAGTTCACCAGGAGCAGTGCATCGGGCAGCGCGTCGAGTATGGCGGCGAGACGAGCAGCGCCTCGGGGTGGCCTGCTGCTCACGACGGTGCTTCCTCCCTGTTGCCGCTGGTACCGGAGGCGGGGCCGAACGGCCCGCTCGAGGCCGTCAGTCTGCCCGCAGTCCCCGGGGCGTCACTAGAGGCAGAGTCTACGGGGACCGGCGCCCCCTCAGGCGGCGGATGCGCGGGGGCGCCGGGTGGGAAGCGTGAGCGTGAGGTCAACACCTTCCGGTGAAACCCCAGTTGGGGCGGTGGGCCGGGTGGTCAGTCCAGCGCGGGAAGGGCGGGGACGAGCCGGTCCCAGCGGGACATCTCACATCCGTTGCTGCGGTCGAACCGGGCATCCACCGGCTTACCATGCCAAACGCCCTTGATCCGGGCGTGGGCGGGGCCGCCGTGCACCATCGTGCACACCGCCTCGGACGGCACGGGTGCGAACGGTCCGGCGGCCGGTGCGCGGAGGGCGCGCTGTGTGTCACCCGACAGGCCGACCGGGCCCTCCGGGTCGCGGCCGGCCGTGCGCGCGGCGGAGACGGCGGCGTCCAGCGCGTCACAGGCGGCCTGCGCCCGGGGGTGGGTGCCACCCGCGGGGTGGCAGAAGAGGGAGCGCGTGCCGTCGTGCCGCGCGTCGCCGGTGCCGGAGACGGTGATGCTCAGGTAGTCAGCCTGTGCCGGGGGCATGGCCGGGAAGCCGGTCTCCTGCGGCACGGCGGCGGAGGCGGCTCCGGCTCCGAGCAGGGTGGTCAGTACGGCCGCGGCGCCTGCGAGCGCGGCCAGGGTGGGGGCGGTACGGCGAGGCATGGCGGGACTCCCGGGGCGTGCGTGCGCGCACACGGGTGCGTGCGCGGGACGGGCGGAGGGACGGCACGGGCGTGTGGGGGCCGGAGCACCCGTCGGCCGGACCGCCATGTCCGTCTCTTCCCGGTTCAACGCGGATCGTCGCGTCGAGTGGCGGCATCTCGCTCAGGTGGCGGGCAACGCCACACTCCGACCTGGGGCAAAGGCTTTGCCCGGCGGCCCCCGGGCCTAGTACCGTGGGGGGCGATTGGTGACCGCGGCCCCGGCTGTGTCATCATCTGCACGCATACCCCGACCACCGTGTGTGGGTCACGGGTGTGTCTGGAGGCTTCGCCTAGTCTGGTCTATGGCGCCGCACTGCTAATGCGGTTTGGGTCTTAAAGCCCATCGAGGGTTCAAATCCCTCAGCCTCCGCTCGATCCGCAGCGATCACGAAGAGCCCCGGCCGGCCGCCGGGGCTTCTGCGTTTCCGGGGGCCTGGGTGAACGGCGCCCGAGAGGGGCCCTGGAAGACCGTTTTCGCAGGTCGGCAGGGGTGCGGTAATCGGATTTCGCCTGGCGGCGCCGGTCATGTAATGTTGTCCCCGCAACGCCGACCGGCACGGAAGAGGCTGGACGTCAAGCGCTCGTAGCTTAACGGATAGAGCATCTGACTACGGATCAGAAGGTTGCAGGTTCGAATCCTGCCGAGCGCGCACAGGTCAGAAGCCCCCTGCGGAATCCGCAGGGGGCTTCTGGCATCAGCGGGTGACATCAGTGCGCCGCTCAGCGGCAGTGTCCGCCGCACCGTGATCGCATCCTGCGCGCCCTGCGACAGGGGGACTGCTTCGTACTCGCAGACGGCGAGTCCGTGGGCGCCATCCGAGGCCGCGCACCGCGCGGGCGAGGCCGAGCCCGGCCCGGACGCCTTTCCATCGGTGGCCGGAGCGGCCTGGGCAGCAGTCGATGGACGACGCCGGTGGTCCCCTTTCGTCGCGGTGCTGCTCGTCAGGCTCGACAAGGAGTCGAGAGCGCCTTGATGTTCGCCTCTAGAGGTATGGATGCGGGTGCGGGGAGCCCTTCCATGCATGTAGCGCTGGCAAGAAGCTGCTTCGCGGATGCAGCAACCTGACACGGCGCCGTATGGGCCCTCACGGCCCCAGCTGGCAGGGTCTGTTGCGCCGGTCGGCCGGACGAAGATCCTCTTCCTTGGCCGGGGCGGACCGGTGCAGACCTGAGACCAGCAGTTCGAGGGGACAGTGATGGGTGCACAGACCACATCCAGCACGACGGACGGGCAGCGTTCTATTCGCGCCGGACGGGGGCGCGGCGCGGTTCTGTCGGTGCTCACCGCGGCGCTGTTCTCCCTGTCAGCCGGTGCTGCGGCGGCGTCCCCCGTTGTAACGCCCCCGTCGCCGCAGCACCTTCAGGGCGAGGTCTCCGTCTCGCAGTCCGTCGTGGACGACGTCTGCTCCGGACTGACGGGCGTCCTGCCCTCCGCCGGTGCGATGCCGGACGTGGTCTGCAAGAACGTCAACGGCTGGCAGTAAAGGCCATGCGGTTCCAGCTTCTCGGACCGCTGACCCTCACCGACGGGAACGACGCTGTCGTCCTGCAACCGTCCAAGCCGACGATCCTGCTCGCCACCCTGCTGCTGCAGGCGGGCTCGGTGGTGTCCGCCGGCTACCTGCAGCGCACCATCTGGGGCCCGGACCAGCCGGCGACGGCGAAGGCCGCGCTCCAGACCTGCGTGCTGCGCCTGCGACGGCTGTTCACCAAGCACGGGGTGACGGAAACCCCCATCGACGCGGTGCCGGGCGGGTACCGCATCACCGCTGATCCGGACACGCTCGACCTGCTCGCCTTCCGTGCGCGGGTACGGGCGGCGGCCGGGCTGACGGACGATCCGGAGGCCGAGCTGTACGCCCTCCAGGACGCCCTCGCGCTCTGGCAGGGTTCGCTGCTGGCCAACGTGCCCTCGGACGTCCTGCACCGGGACGAGGTGCCGCGGCTGACCGAGGAACGCCTGCGCACCGTGGAACGTGCCTGCACCTTGGAGCTGCTGCTCGGCCGGTACGGGCAGGCGCTCGTCGAACTGTGGAGTGCGACCCGCGCGTTCCCCGCCCACGAACGGTTCCGGGAGCAGCTCATCGAGGCGCTCTACCGTTCGGGCCGGCAGGCCGAGGCACTGGCGGAGTACCGGTCCATCAAGGGGTACCTGCTGGACGAGCTGGGCGTGGACCCGTCGCCGGCGCTGCAACGTCTGGAGCTGGCGATCCTGCGCGGCGACGAGCTGGGCGCGCCGACGCAGCCGAGCGACCGGGCGGTGCTGACCCGGGCGACCGTGCCCGGCCAGACGCGCGGCCACCGGCCCGGCGCGAACCGGCTCGCGCTGCCCGCCGGGGCCGGAACGCCGCTCCCGGAGACCGGCACGGCGGGCCCGCCCGCGGCGGGCGTCCCCCCCGCCGGAGCCGCGGCGGGAGAGGCCGCGGAGTCCGCTGCGGACCACGCCGAGGACGCCGCGCCGGGCGCGAGCACCCCCACGGGGAGCCCCACGCGCGAGCAGGGCGCGGCGCCCGCCGTGTCCGAGGTGGCGGGCGTGCCCTCGTTCGCGGGGCGGGCGGCGCACCTGGCCGCGATGACGGAGCACCTCACCGGCGTCCGCGACGACCCCGCCACCCTGCTGGTCTGCGGCGCGCCCGGTATCGGCAAGACGGCGCTGGCCCGGCAGGTGGCCCACCTGGTGCGGGACCGCTACCCGGGCGGCCGGCTGCTGGTGCGCATGGTGGGTCCGGACGGCGCGGCGCGCAGCGCGGAGGAGGCGGCCGCCGAGATCGCCGCTGCCCGGCTCAGACGTAGCGGCTCCGTTCTGCTGGTGTTCGACGACGTGGTGGACGCCGATCAGGTACGGCCGCTGCTGCCCGCCGACTCCGACGACGCCGCACTCGTCACCAGCCGCCGCTGGCTCGCCGGACTGATCGCCACGCACGGCGGCAGGGTCCACCGTCTGGACGCGTTCGTCCCCGACGAATCGCGCGAGCTGCTGCGTGCGGTACTCGGCGCTACGCGCGTCAATGCCGAACCGGAGGCTGCCGACCGGCTCGCCGCCGCCTGCGGCCACTTCCCGCTGGCGCTCCGCATCACCACCGCCTGGCTCTCCACCCGGCCCGGACTCCCCCTCGCCGACGCCACCGACTGGCTCGCCGAGGACCCCGTCGGCCGCCTCTCGCTGCCCGGCGACTCCCGCATGTCCGTCCGCGAGGTGCTCACCTGTGCCCTCGGTCGGCTTGAGGAGCGGTGCGCGGAGGCGCTGCTGCGCCTCGGGTCCCTCGACGGCGCGGACACCGACGGGTTCCGTGCGGACGACGCGGCCGCCGTGCTCGACGGGGACGCCGCCGAGGAGGCGGCGACCCTCCTGGACCACCTCGCGGACGCCGGGCTGCTGGAGGACGGGCCGCCCGGCCCGTACCGGATGCACGCGCTCGTCCGCTCCTTCGCGCGGCACGCCGTCCGCACGTACGGCACCGCCGGCCCCCACGGGCACCGACCGACTCGCAGACACGCACAGAAGGTGTGACCAGATGGCAGCAGCGTTCGAGGCCCTCGCCGGCACCAGACCCCGTATCCGGCGCGACGTGCTCTTCACCGAGACGCCCGGCGGGGTGCTGTTCCACAACGCCGACGGAGGCTTCCACCTCACCGGGCGGACCGCGTACCGGTTCGCCTCGCTGCTCGTCCCTCACCTCAACGGCCGGCACAGCCTGGCCGACATCTGCCAGGGCTTCCCCGACGCCCAGCGCGCCATGGCCGCCGGTCTGGTGGATCGGCTGTACGACCGCGGCTTCGCCCGCAGCGTCCCCGAGGAGGACGACGACGTCGCGGCGCACGTGCCCGATCCCGCCGCGGCCGAGCGGTTCGCGCCGCAGATCGCCTACATCGACCACTACACCGGCGGCGCGCCCGCCCGCTTCCGCCGCTTCCGCGACGCGCGGGTCGCGGTGCTGGGCCGGGGCCCGGTCGCCCGCTGGTGCGCCGTCAGCCTGCTCCGCAATGGCTGCGCCCACATCGCCGTGCAGGAGGCGTCGGCCGAGGTCGGCGCCGAGGAACGCGAACTGGCCGAGGGCGGCTGCCCCGCGCGCGTCGACCGTCTGGAAACGGAGCCGCGCGGCTGGGCGGCGCTGGAGGGCTACGACGTCGTGGTGGTCACCGGCGACGGCGCCGCGCCCCTCGCCCACCGGCTGCTGGCCGAGGGCGTGCCAGACGGCCGGACGCTGCTGCCGTCCTGGACCTTCGGCGATCGTGCCGTCACGGGGCCGGTCAGCCGCCCGGGCGGTACGGGCTGCCTCGGCTGCGCGCTGCTGCGGCTGGGCGCGGCGACCGATGCGGACGCCGCCGCGGAGACGTGGAGCGTGATCGCGGGTGTCGTGGCGCCGCGCGAACCGGTCGCCGGGGGCGGTCTGCACGGGCCCGTCGCCGCCATGACCGGCAACCTGCTGGGCTACGAGGTGTTCCGCCTCACCACCGGCGCGCTGCGCGCGGAGACGGACGGCCAGATTCTCCTCCAGGAACTGGAGTCGCTGGACGTGGTCGCCGAGCCGCTGCGCCCGCACCCGCGCTGCCGCCTCTGCACGCCGGAAGCGGAGCCGCCGGACGCCGCCGAGGAGACCGGGGCCGCCCGGGTGCTCGCCGAAGGGCTGGCGCTGCCGCGGACCGCGACCGTTGCCACCGCGCGGGACGCCGAGCAGACGGTCGAGGACCTCAATGCCCTGGGCACCGCTCTGGTACGGCCGCACGCGGGCGTGTTCACGCGCTTCGACGACGAGGACCTGACGCAGACGCCGCTCAAGCTCAGCCGGGTCGAACTGCCGCTCGGCGCGGGCGGGAAGCGCCGCATCGCCGCCTTCGACGTGCACCACCTGGCCGGCGCCCGGACCCGCGCCCTGTACGCGGCGGCGGCCGTCTACGTCGAGCACGTGGTGCCGCCCGCGCTCGACGGCGGCGGGGAGGTGGCGGCGTCGTCCCTGCTCACCAAGGAGCCGGTACGCGTTCCCGCCGCGGCGGTACGGCCGTTCGGTCCGCACAACCGCGCCCGCGTCCATCCGGCGACCCGCGCGGGCTCCGGCGCGGGCGCCACCCCGCAGGAGGCCGCGGGCACCGGCCTGTTGTCGGCGCTCGCCCACGACGCGCTGCTGCGCGCCCTGCGCGGCGCCGCCCGGCCGACCCTGCTGGCCGTCGAGAGCGGCACGACGGCCTCGGCCGGGGAAGCGGACGGGGACGCCGCCGCGCAGGCCGACCCGGAGCTGGTGTTCCTGCGGAAGACCGCCGCCACCATCGGGGTCGACGCCGAACTGCTCGACCTCGGCGAGAGCGCGCACTCCTCCGCCCACGTGGTGCTGGCCCGCGAGGCGGACGGCGCGCGCTGGGCGGTCGGCTGCGACCTGAACCGCGAGGCCGCGGCCTGCGCCGCGCTGCGCGACCTGCTCGGGCAGGCCCAGCTCGTGGGGGACGACGCGGCGGGCGAGCGGGGCGACGTCGACCTGGGCGACCCGCTGGTCCCTGACCTGGCCCCCAGCACGCTCGTCGTCGAGGGCGACCCGGAGCTGCCCGCCGACGCCCCCGACACCGACTGGAACTCCGTGCTCGACCGGCTCCGCGCCGCGGGCCGCGACGTGCTGCACGTCCCCACCACCCCCGCCGACCTGCGCACCGCGGGCGTGCACACCGCCCGCGTCCTGCTCACCGGCGGTCCGGAGGACGGTGCCTGTGCCCAGCGCTGACGTCGCCGACGCGCCGGCGTCCCGGGCAGCCGTTCCGGACGCCCCGTGGGACCGGTCCTGCCGTGCGCTCGCCGCGGCCCTCGGCCCGGCCCTCGCGGAACTGGGCTGCCGGGCGCCCGTCACCGTCGCACCGCTCGGCGTCGCCGACGCGTTCGCCGCCGACGGCCCGGCCGGCCGCGCGGCGGACGCGGTCGCCCACCCCGTGCCCGGCACGGGCGCCGACACGCCGGCCGCCGCGTCGCTGCCGGTGCACGTGTACGGGCGGCAGGTCGTCGTGGGCCCGGCCCCCGGCGCGCCGGCCTGCCCGCAGTGCCTCGCCCGGCGCTGGCAGGCCGTACGGTCCGTCACGCTGCGGGAGGCGCTGGAGATCGGCGGCGGCACCCGGGCCGCGGGCGAGTCGCCGTACGGCACCCCGTACGCGGCGGCCGCCGTCGCCGCCCTGGTGACCGGCCTCGCCACCGGGCCGGCCCCGTCGCCCGACGACTCCTACGCGCGGGTGCAGGTGCTGGACCTGGAGAGCCTCACCGTGCGCCGCCACTCGCTGGTGCCCGACCCCGAGTGCCCGCGCTGCGCCCGTCCGGAGGCGGACACCGCCGAGGCGGCGACGCTCGCGCTCCGGCCCGCGCCCAAGAGGTCGCCCGGCTCGTTCCGGGTGCGCGGCATAGGGGAGTACGCGCTGCCCGTCGAGCCCTACGCCAACCCGGTGTGCGGCTCGCTCGGCCCGTCGATCGTGCACGACGTGTCGTCCACCTCGACCTCGGCCACCATCGGCTGCTTCTCCATGCGCTCGGGCGACTACCTGCGCGAGACCTTCTGGGGCGGCCACGACGACAGCTTCGGCACCAGCATGCGCATCGGCGTCCTGGAGGGGCTGGAACGGTACGCGGGCATGCGCGCGCGGGCCCGTACCGCGTCGGTGCGCGACTCGCTGGACGGCCTGCGGGCCCGTGGGGTCCCGGCCGTCGACCCGCGGGTGTGCGGGCTCTACTCCGAGGACTTCCACCGCGCCAACCCGCACATCACCCCCTTCACCACGGACCGCGAGGTGCCGTGGGTGTGGGGCTGGTCGCTGCGCGACGAGCGCCCGCTCCTCGTGCCCGAGGTGCTGACGTACTACCACGCGCCGGGGCTGGAGAACCGCTTCGTGCAGGAGAGCTCCAACGGCTGCGCCTCCGGCGGCGCGCTGGAGGAAGCCGTCTACTTCGGGCTGATGGAGGTCGTCGAACGGGACGCGTTCCTCCTCAGCTGGTACGGGCGCGCGGCCCTGCCCGAGATCGACCCCGCGACCAGCGGCAGCGCCGCGACCCGGCACATGGTCGACCGGCTGGAGATGTACGGCTACGAGGCGCGCTTCTTCGACACCCGCATCACCTTCCCCGTGCCGGTCGTCACCGGAGTCGCGCTCCGCCACGACGGCGGCCTGGGCCGGATGTGCTTCGGCGCGGGCGCCGGGCTGGACCCCGAGGCCGCGCTGGCGGCCGCGCTCTGCGAGATCGCCACCGACGCCGTCAACCTCCAGGGCCGCACCGAGCGGGAGGAGGAACGGCTGCGCGCCATGACCGGGGACTTCCACCGCGTCGCCGCGCTGCACGACCACCCCCTCGCGTACGGCATCCCCGAGATGGGCCGGCACGCCGACTTCCTGCTCGGCCGCCCCGGCGCACCGCGCCCGGCGCGGCGGAGCATGGCCGACCTGTACGGCGACGGATCGGTGCCGGCCGTCTCCGACGACCTGCGCGAGGACCTCCTCACCTGCGTGAAGGCGGTCACCGCCGAGGGCTTCGACGTGGTGGTCGTCGATCAGACCATGCCCGAGCAGCGGCGGCTCGGCCTGCGGACCGTCAGCGTCCTGGTGCCCGGACTGCTGCCCATCGACTTCGGCTGGACCCGGCAGCGCGCGCTGGGCATGCCCCGGCTGCGCACCGCCCTGCGCGAGGCCGGACTGCGCGAGAAGGACCTGACGCCAGACGACCTCAACCCCGCCCCGCACCCCTTCCCCTGACCGTCCGACCCCTTCGGCGCCCCGCAGGGCCCGTCCACGAGCAGCAAGGAGCACCCGTGGGTCTCGCCCATGACTACGCCACCGCGATCCTCCATCGTGGCCGGGTCCCGATGGACCCCGCGGACTTCGTGCCCGACTGGGCGGACGGCCCGCGCAAGGGCAAGCATTATCCCGGCGTGGACCGGCTGCCGCTGCCCGACGGCCGCTACCCGGCGGACGCGCACGTCGACCGGGGCCTCGCCGCAGCGCAACCGGCCGGTCCGGACGGCGGGTTCGACCTGGACGCGCTGTCCGGCATGCTGCGGGACTCCTACGGGCTGACCGGCAGGCGGCTGGCGGTGCAGGCCAACACCGACCTGAACGCGCTGCCGTTCTACCCACTGGCCAACTGGTCGCGCGGCTCCGCATCAGGCGGCGGCCTGTACCCGGTGAGCATCCACTGGGTCTCCGGCAGGAGCGGCCCGGTGACCCCCGGACTGCACTACTACTCCACCCGGCACCACGCGATGCACCGCCTGCTCACCGGGGACGTGACCGGCGAGGTGCGCACCGCCCTCGGTGGCGACGGCGCCCCGGGCGCGGACGCCGACCACTACCTCGTGCTGGGCGTGAAGTACTGGCAGAACGCGTTCAAATACAACAATTTCTGCTTCCACGTCGTGTCCATGGACCTCGGTGCGCTGGTGCAGACGTGGCGCATCTGGGCGCGGGCCCGCGGCCTGGACGTGGAGCCGCTGCTGTGGTTCGACGAGGAGCGGCTGGCGCGGCTGCTGGGCGTCGAGGGCGACGCGGAGGGCGTGTTCGCGGTGGTGCCGCTGCGGTGGCGGCGCACCGAGGACTCCGACGCGGACACGGACGCCGGGCCGCAGGCGCGCACGCCGCGCGTCGCTCCCGCACCGGCCGCCGTACGCCACCGGGACATCGAGAAGTCCCGTCGTCTGCTGGCCTTCGACGACGTCCGCGCGATGCACGCCGCCACGCTCGGGCGCGCGGAGGACCGCCCCGCTCCCGGCGCGCTGGAGTCCGCGGCGGCGCACGCTCCCGACGCCTCAGCCCCTTTGCTGCCGCTGCCCGCGCCCCGCCCGCTCGATGCCGACGTGCGGACCGCACTGCGCCGCCGCCGCAGCAGCTTCGGCCGGTTCGACGCCCGGCGTCCGGTGACCGCCGACCAGCTCGCCGCCACCCTCGCGGCGGCCGACGCCGGTGCTCGCCTCGGCGGCGACTACTCCGGCGGCCCCGGCGGCGGTTCGCCGGTCCGGCTGGCCCGCACCTTCGTCTTCGTCAACCACGTCGAGGACGTCCCTCCCGGCAGCTACCTGTACGACCCGGAGGCGGGCGGGCTGCGGCCGGTGCGCGAGGGGAAGCCCGGCTCCTTCCTCCAGGAGAACTACTTCCTGTCCAACTACAACCTGGAGCAGGCCGGCGCCGTGCTGGTGCCCACCGTCCGCACGCACGCCGTGCTGGACGCGGTCGGCGACCGCGGCTACCGGCTGGTCGGCGCCACCGTCGGCGCCGCTTCCCAGGCCGTCTACACCGCGGCCGCCGCGCTGGACCTGGGCTGCGGTGTGGCGCTCGGCTTCGACAACATCTCCTACACCGACGAACTCGGCCTGGCCGGCACCGACGAGGCGCCGCTGCTCATCATGATGATCGGCCACGAACGGCCCGAGCCCGCCGCCTTCCACTTCGAGATCGCGTGACCGCCGCATGTCCACCGCTCATGCCCGGGAAGCGACCCGGGAACCGAACCAGGAGGAGACCGGCGTGACCGGTGAGCTGTTCCACCGCCCGTTCGTGCTCCGGGTCGCCGGTCTGCCCGTGGAGACCGTGCAGCGGTTGCGCTGCCCCGGGAGCCGCCAGTGGGCCGATGAGGTGCTGGACGCCTCGACGCGGTCCCGCGCGGCCGGGGAGGCCGTCGGCGACCTGCTGCACGATCTGGTGGGCGGCTGCGAGGACGGCGGTGTGCGCCGCCGGTTGCTGAAGCTGCGCCGCGAACTCTTCAACAACCGCCTGCCGCACGACCCGGAGGCGGCCGTCGCGCTCGTCGCCGCACTGGACGCGCGCGTGGCCGAGAAGCTGACCGCCTGGCTGGCCGACCGCCGCCACCTGGCGGCCCGTACGGCGGACGGCGCCGAGGTGCTGGCCGGCGAACTCGACCGCACCCGCACGGAACTGCGGGCCCTGGCCGGCGAACGCCGCCTGGGCGGCGGCCTGCTGCTCGCCTCGCCCTCCCTGGACGCACAGGTCGACGGCTATGCCGCCGGTCCGCCCGCCCGGGCGGACGGCAGCCGCGACAAGGGCGCGGAGAAGCGCCACCGGAAGATCGAGCGCTCCCTCCTCGCCTACCTCTACCGCACCGCCTGCAAGACCAGCCCGTTCTCCACCTTCACCGGCCTCGCGCTGGGCGAATTCACCGACGGTCCCCGGGACGCGGCGGACGGGGCGGATCCGCTGCAGATCCGGGTGGACGACGTGTGGACCAGCCACACCCGGCTCAACGTCGTCGCCCTCGGCCGCCTGGCGCAGACCGTGCTCGACGACCCCGAACGCCGCGACGGGCTGCCCGTGACGCTCGCCTCCGGCTGGGGCCACGACGAGGACCGCGTCCGCTACGTCCGCCGCTGGGTGACCACCGGCGACGACGACACCGCCGTCACCTTCGACAGCGTCAAGGACCGGCTGTTCTTCCTCCGCCGCAGCGGCGCGCTGGAGAGGATGCTGGCCTTCTTCGAGCGCCGCCCGGAGATCCGCTACGGCGAACTCGGCGGCATGCTCGCGGACGAGGAGCCGGACGCCACCGCCGAGGACGTGGACCGCTACCTGGCCGCCCTCCTCGACCTGGGCATGCTCCAGGTGCCCTGCCTGCGCATCGGCGTGCACGACACCGACCCGCTGCGCGCCTTCCAGGCCTCCCTGCGCGGCCTGGACCGCGACTGGGCCGACAGCCTCGCGGACGACCTGGCCGGACCGCTCGCCCGCATCGACGAGTTCGCCGGGGCCGCTCCGGAGCGCCGTCGGACGCTGCTCGCCGAACTCCGGGACTCGCTGGCCGCGATCCAGCGCGGGCTCGGCGCCGGGGAGCCGCGCGTCCCGCAGACCGTGCTCTACGAGGACGCCGCCCCCGTCGCGCGGTCCGGCTGCGACCTGGCCGCCTGGAGCCGGATCGCCGGGGAGCCGTTGCGGGAGGTGGAGCGCGCGCTGCCCGCCTTCGACGTGACGCTGCCGCAACGGCTGACGTTCCAGGGCTTCTTCACCGCCCGCTTCGGCCAGGGCGGGCGGTGCGACGACCTGCTCAAGCTGGTCCACGACTTCCACGAGGACTTCTTCGACCAGTACATCTCCTTCACCGCCAAGCGCAGCACGTTCGACGCCGAAGGCCGGTACGTGCCGGAGGAGAACTGGCTCGGGCTGCCCCGCATCAAGGCGCTCGACACCGCTCGGCAGACCTTCTTCGACGGCATGCGCGAGGTGTGGGAGCGCAGCGGCGCGTCAGCGGCCGGTTCGGGCGTCGCGGAGGTGGAGATCGGCGCCGGCCTCCTCGACGCCGTCGCCGGCGGACTCGACGGCGTGGCCCCGGCGTTCGCGCCGCTCAGCCACCATCTGCAGCTCGCCGAGCGGGCCGGCGACCCGCTCGTCGTCCTCAACCGTTCCTACGGCGGCCTGTCGTTCCCGTTCAGCCGCTTCACGCACTGCTTCGACGGGCTCGCGGACCGGCTGCGCGAGGAGACCCGGCGGCTCGCGCCCGACGGCGCGGTCTTCGCCGAGATCACCGGCGGCCCGGTGACCAGCAACCTCAACCTGCACGACCGGCTGCTGGACTACGAGATCGTGTGCCCCGGCGAGACCGGCGGCGTGCCCGAGGAGTACCGGCTGCACCTGGACGACCTGTACATCGTCCACGACGCCGACGCCGACCGGCTGGTACTGCGCTCCACCCGCCTGGACCGCGAGGTGATCCCCGTCTACCTCGGCTACCTGGTCCCGCTGGCGCTCCCGGAGATCCCGCGCACGCTGCTGCTGCTCTCCCCGACCTCCATGACCCGCCTCGACGTCTGGGGCGGCGTCCCGCAGGGTGAGCCGGACGAGGGGGTGACCACGCGCCCGCGCGTGCGGCACGGCAGCGTGGTGCTCAGCCGGCGCAGCTGGAGCGCGCCCGCCTCGGCGCTGCCGCTGCGCGGACCCGGCGACACCGACGCTGACTGGTACCTCGGCTGGCACCGCTGGCGCCGCCGGCACCGCCTGCCCGACCGGGTGTTCGCCACCGTCTCGGACGGCGGCGGGCGCGGCGCGACCAGCGCCAAGCCGCAGTACGTCGACTTCGACAGCCACCTTTCGCTGACCGCCTTCGAGGCGCTGCTGCGCACGGCGGAGGCGCGCGTGGTGTTCCGCGAGGCGCTGCCCGACGAGGACGACCTGCACACCGTCTCCGGACGCGGCCGGCACGTCGCCGAGATGGCCCTGGAGACCGCGCCCGCCCCCGAGGGAAGGACCCGCACGTGAACGCCGAAGTGACCGCCTCCGGCACCGCAGCCCCCGCCGGTACGGACGCCGCCGCGAGGGCCGCGTCCGGCGGGGAGCAGCGGGGCGCCTGGCAGGCCACCCACGTCTTCTACGCCGCCAACCCCCGCCCGCTCCTGCTCCAGTGCGTCCGCCCGCTGGTGCGGGAACTGGACGCAGACGGGCTGCTCGCCAACTGGTTCTTCATCAACTACTGGCTGGAGGGCCCGCACGTGCGGCTGCGGGTGCGGCCGTCCTCGCCCGAGGCGGAGCCGGAGGTGCGGCGCCGCACCGAGGAGGCGATCGACGCCTTCCTCGCCGAACGCCCGGCGCTGTACGAGGTGGACACCGGCTTCCTCAACGAGTTCTACAACGCGCTGTTCGACATCGAGTTCCCGGACGCCGAACGCAGCCCGTACACCGACGACGAGGGCCGGATGAACCTGCGGCCCAACAACTCGCGGCACGCCATGCCGTACGACCCGGAGTACGCCAAGTACGGCGGCCCGGCCGGGATCGAGCTGGCCGAGTGGCACTTCCGGTACTCCAGCGAACTGGTCCTGGACGCCTTCCGCACCAAGAACCTGCACCTGCGCACCGTGCTGCTGGGCACGTCGGCGCAGCTGATGATGGTGATGGCCGCCTGTTTCCTGCCCGACGAGGAGGACCTGGCGGACTTCCTGGACGACTACTACCACTTCTGGCACAAGGCGTTCCCCGGCACGGGATTCATCGGGGACAAGGAGTACGAGAACAACTACGCGGCCACGGCGCCGTCGTTGTCCCGCATGTTCGGCGCGATCCGTTCGGCGCTCGCGGCCGGGGAGGACGAGAAGCTGCCCGACTTCCTCGCCGGCTGGGCCGCCCACTGCCGCGAACTGCGCGACCGGGTGCGGGAACTGGCCGTCGACGGCGCACTGGTCTTCGGCTTCGACAAGGGAGCGCGCGAGAAGCGCATCACCGACCCGGACGGGGCCCTGAAGGTCCTCCTCTCCCCGTACATGCACATGACGAACAACCGGCTGCACGTGACCATCCGGGACGAGGCCTACCTCTCCCACGTGCTGCACCGCGTGCTGCGGGAGGACGGATCCGGAGGCGCGACGTGACCGCGCCCGCCGAGCGGACCGGGGGCGCGGCACCGGGGGCGGCGCCGGGCCCGCACCGGCGGCCGGGCGCCGCGCGGCAGGGAGCCACCGCGGAGTACCGCCCGCAGCTGAGGCCCGGGGTGCTGCTCGGCGACGCCGTGCTGCGCGGCGACCGCTTCGTCCACCTGGTGAAGAACACCGGCGACGGCCGGTCGTTCGAACTCGGCCCGCGGGAGCACCACCTGCTCTCCCGGATGGACGGCACCCGCACCCTGGCCGAGCTGGGGCGCGGGTACGCGGAGACGTTCGGGCGGCGGCTCGGCGACGGCAACTGGACCCAGCTGCTCACCCTGCTCGGCAGCCGCGGCCTGCTGGTGGGCGGCCCCGCCGCCGACCCGCCGGAGGAGGAGGCGAAGCCGTCCACCGGCACGCTGCGCATGGTCGCCGACGCCGACGCCACCGCCCGTAGGCTGCACCGCGCGGTCGGCTTCCTGCTGCACCCCCTGTGCCTGCTGCCGCTGCTCGCCGCCGTCCTCGCGATGGAGACGATGCTGGTGCTCCGCGCGGACGAGGTCCTCGAAGGGACCGCCGCCACGTTCGCGAACCCGGTGCTCATCACCGGCGCCGCGCTGCTGATGTGGCTGTCCACGGCCCTGCACGAGCTGGCGCACGGTGTGGTCGCCGTGCGCTTCGGCGGCACCGTCGGCGAGATCGGGCTGCGCTGGAAACCGGTCCCGATCATGTACTGCAGCGTGGAGAACTACCTCTTCCTGCCCCGCCGCCGGGACCGGATCTTCACCGCGGTCGCCGGGGCGGTGGCGAACCTGCTGTTCCTGCTGCCGTTCTGCGCGCTCTGGCTGTTCGTCCCCGTCGACGACGCCACCCACGACGGGCTGGCCGGGCTGCTGCTCATCGGCACCGTCCAGGCGCTGGCCATGCTGCTCCCGTTGCCGCCGCTGGACGGCTACAAGGTGGTGAGCCAGGCCGCCGGCGCCACCGCCCTGGCCGCCTCCAGCCGCGACTACCTGCGCCTCGCCCTGCGCCGCGACCCCGCGGCGAAGCGGTACCCGCGCCGTGCCCGTGCCGTCTACACCGCCTACGGGCTCGGCTCCACCGCCGTGGTCGCCGGGCTGGCGGTCCTCGCCGCCCTGCTCGTCGCCTCGCTGTTCCACCCCTGAAGGAGAACCACGTGTCCACCACCCCCACGCCACCCCCCGGCCCGGCCGCCGCCGCGGACACCGGGCCCGACACGGACGCCGCAGGTACCGGCCCGGAGCCCGCCGTCGAACTGACCGACGTGCACAAGCGCTACGGCGACACCCGCGCCGTCGACGGCGTCTCCCTCACCGTCCGCCGCGGTGAGTTCCTCGGACTGCTCGGCCCCAACGGCGCGGGGAAGACCACGCTGGTGGAGATCATGGAAGGGCTGCGGCAGGCCGACTCCGGCACCGTCGGCGTCCTCGGCACGTCGCCCTGGCCCCGCAACCTGGCGCTGCTGCCCCGCATCGGCCTGCAGACCCAGGCGTCGGCCTTCTTCGTCCGCCTCACCGCGCGCGAGCACCTGCGGACCGTCGCCGCGCTGTACGGCGCCGCCCGCGACGCCGCCGAACGCACCCTCGCCGTGGTCGGCCTCACCGAACAGGGCGACACCCAGGTGGAGGGCCTGTCCGGCGGCCAGCGGCAGCGGCTGGCCATCGCCTCGGCGCTGGTGCACGGCCCGGAGCTGATCTTCCTCGACGAGCCCACCGCCGCCCTCGACCCGCAGGCCCGCCGCGACCTGTGGCAGGTGCTGCGCGACCTCAAGGGCGAGGGTCGCACGATCGTCTACACCACTCACCACCTCGACGAGGCCGAGACGCTGTGCGACCGCGTCGCGATCATCGTGAACGGCCGCATCACCGCACTGGACACGCCCGCCCGGCTGGTCGCCGCCGGCAGCGGCAACACCCGCCTGCTCGTGCCCGCCGACCGGCTCACCGAGGCCCGCGCCCGCGAACTCCCCGGCGTGCTCGACGTGCAGGTCGACGGCGACGTGGTGGTGCTGGAAACCACCGAGGCGGGCCCCCTGCTCAGCGCCGTCGAGGCGGTCGCCGGGCTCCAGGGCGTCCGCACCCGCACCGCCAGCCTGGAGGACGTCTACCTGCAACTCACCGCGACCGGCGACCGCTGACCGCACCCCACCACGGCGACACACCCCCCACTCCCATCCCTTCCCGACACGGAGCAACGCCCATGAGTGCGTACGCGGCGCTGACCACGGCCGGCTACCGGGCCTACACGCGCGACAAGACCACCCTGTTCTTCTCCTTCGCCTTCCCGCTGCTCTTCCTCGTCGTCTTCGGCCTGATCTTCTCCGGCCAGGACGTCGACCAGAGCGGCAAGCCCTACATCAGCTACATCGCTCCCGGCGTGCTCTCCTGGGGCGTCGCCAACTCCGCCGTGTTCTGGATCGGCTTCGTCCTCATGCAGTGGCGGCGGGACGACCTGCTGCGCCTCATCCGCATGACGCCCACCCGCCTGCCCACCGTGCTCGGCTCGCGCTACGTACTGGCGCTCGCCGTCGGCGTGGCGCAGACCGTGCTGTTCGTCGGCGTCGCGATGCTTCCCGCGTTCGGCCTGGAGGTCGACGGCCGGGTGCTGTTGATGATCCCGGTGCTGATCCTCGGCGTGACCGCGTTCCTCGCGCTCGGCGTCATCGTCGGCACGTACGGGAAGACGCCGGAGGCCGTCGCCGCCATCGCCAACTGCATCATGGTGCCGATGGCGTTCCTGTCCGGCGCGTTCTTCCCCATCGACGCCATGCCGGAGTGGATCCAGACCGGCTCCCACGTGCTCCCGCTGCGCTGGTTCAACGAGGGTGTGTCCGTCGCGCTGCTCGGTGACGGCAGCACCGCAGACGTCGCGCTGGCCTGTGCCGGGCTCACCGGCTTCACCGTCCTCTTCGGGCTGGTCGCACTGCGCACCTTCCGCTGGAGCGACCGCGCATGACGACGACGCCGACCGTGCCGCCGCCCGCGGACGCCGCCGCCTCGCCGGGGCCGCGCGCGCTGGAGTCCGCGCGCGCCCACCTGCAGCGCGAACTCGACCCCCGCTACGTGCAGTTCCCCGCCTGCGCCGCCGACGCCGGACCGCAGCCGCTGGTGGTGCCGCTCGGCGCGGCGGACGTGCTCGGCGACGCCGCCGGCGACCGGTACGCCGCGGTGCGGCCGCACGCGACCGTGCACCTCACCGCCCGCGCCGTACTCATCGGGCCGTGGGGCGGCGATGCGGAGGCCACCGGCTGCGGGCGGTGCCTCGGCATGCGCTGGCAGCGGCTGCGCAGCCGCTCCGAACGCGAGGCCCTGGAGGGACGGCAGCCCCTGCAGGGCGCCGAGGACTGGCCGTTGCTCACACCGTTCGCGGTGGACGCCGTACGTGCCGCCTGGTCGTCGGCGTTCGGCCCGGTGCACGAGTCGGACCCGACCCCGGCCGGTCCGGTGGCCGCGCTGCGGCCGCCCCGGGCCGTACCGACGTCACCCGGAGCCGAAGGACTGCCGCGGGTGACACGCGTCGACCTGGCCACGCTCGCCCTGGCCACCTTCCCGATGCTCCCCGAACCGCTGTGCCCGCACTGCGTGCAGCGTGTGCCGGACACCCGCGAGGCGGGCCGGATACCGCTCGGCCCGGCGCCCAAGCCGGACCCGGAGGGCTACCGCGTCCGGCCGCTGGAGTCGTTCCCGCTGCCCGGTGACGCGCTGGCCAACCCGGTGTGCGGCGCCCTCGGCTCGGGCACCTGGATCAACCCGGCCTCGACCACCACCGCCCCCGTCGCGGGCAGCGTCTTCGTACGCGGCTACGCCGGGCTCAACGACGTGACCTTCAGCGGTCAGGCCAGCCGCTACACCACCAGTCGGCTGCTCACCTACCTGGAGGGTCTGGAACGCTACGCCGGCACCCATCGTCGTCGTCCCGAACAGCCCGTCGTCGCCTCCCTCGACGCCCTCCGGTCGGCCGGGGAGCCGGTGCTGGACCCCGCCGCGTGCGGCTTCTACGCCCCGGAGACCTACGCCACCGACCCCATGGTCAGCCCCTTCGACCCGGCCCGGGCGATCCCCTGGCTGTGGGGCCACTCGCTGCGCGACGACCGGCCGATCCTGGTGCCGGCCCGGCTGGTGCACTACAGCGCGGGTGTGGCGGCGGACAACTTCGTCTTCGAGTGCTCCAACGGCTGTGCCACCGGCGGCAGTCCGGTGGAGGCGATGCTGTTCGCGCTGCTGGAGCTGATCGAGCGGGACGCCTTCCTGCTGGCCTGGCACACCCGCACTCCGCTCACCGAGGTCGACCTCGGCTCCTGCACCGGCCGCACCGTGCGGTCGCTGCTGGACCGGGCCGGCATGCACGGCTACGACGTGCGGGCCTACGACACGCGCATGGACCTGCCGGTCCCCGTGGTCACCGGGCTCGCGGTGCGCCGGGACGGCGGCCCGGGCACGCTGTCCTTCGGTGCGGCCGCCGGGTTCGACCCGGAGGACGCCGTCGAGTCCGCGCTCTCCGAGGTGCTCACCTACATCCCGCATCTGCCGTACCAGGTCACCGAGCGGCAGGCGGAACTGGAGGCGATGGCAGCGGACTTCGGCCGCGTCCTGCACCTCAAGGACCACGCCCAGCTGCACGGTCTGCCCGGCATGGCGCACCACTCGCGGGAGTTCCTGGAACCGGCCGGACGCGGCGGCATCCCGGAGCTGTTCGCCGACTGGTACCGGGAACGGCCGAGCACCGGCGACCTCGTGGACGACCTGCGGCTGCTCGTCGACGCGCTGGCCGGCGCCGGCCACGACGTCATCGCGGTGGACCAGACGGCGCCCGAGCAGCGGCGGATGGGCCTGCACACGGTCTGCGCGACCGTTCCCGGGCTGCTGCCGCTCGACTTCGGCTGGAACCGGCAGCGGGTGCTGCGGACGCCCCGGCTGCTCACCGGGCTCAGACAGGCGGGCAGACGGGCCGACGACCTGCCGGCAGCCGACGTCAAACGCGTACCGCACCCGTTCCCGTAACCCCCGAGGGGAGTTCCCGTGCCGCACCAGCAACGTCAGCAGAGCGGCCCGCAGGCCCCGTTCCCCGTCGCCGCCGCACACGGCAGCGGCCCGTTCCCGCGCCGGAGACGGCGGTACGGGAACGGGCCGCTGGGGTACCTGAGATACCCGAGTCCGGTGGGAACCGGATCAGGCGCTGCAGGAGGTGGTGCTGGTGGTGCTGGAGCAGGTCGAGGTCGACGAGCAGGAGGTGGAACCGGCCAGGACGACCTCGGCCGCGTCGGAGTAGTCCGAGATCTCGAAGGTCTCCGATTCGAGCTCCAGGATCTCGTCGGCGAGCGTGGCGAGCTGCGTCTTCTCAGCCATGGTGTCTCCTCAAGTCGCGCCGGCGGCCGGCTGTTCCGGCTGCGCGCCCCGGCGTCGGAACCATTGGACCCGGAGCCACTGGCAGATCCGCACGGCTTCCGCTGTCACACCGCTGACAGCCGGTGTCAGCGGACTGCTCGGCATATGCGCAACGCGTGCAGCACGCTCGGAACGCGTACCCGAAGGAGGCGCTGATGGCCACGGCGGCGGTCGCGGACCCGGCGGGCGCGGACCCGGGCCCCGGCCCGCGCGGTCCGGCCGTGCCCTCCGGTGTCCTGCGCGCCGCCCTGGAGCTGTACCTGGATCTGCACGCCCATCCCGAGCTGTCCGGTGCGGAGTCGCGCACAGCCGCCCGGTTCGCCGACGCCCTGGAGCGTGCCGGCTGCACGGTGACGCGGGGGGTGGGCGGGCACGGCGTGGTCGGCGTGCTGACGTCCGCCCCATCCGGGGACGGGAACGGACGCCCGCCCGGCCCCACCGTGCTGCTGCGCGCGGAGCTGGACGCGCTCCCCGTCGCCGAGAACACCGCCCTCCCCTACGCCAGTTCGGTGCCCGGGGTGATGCACGCCTGCGGCCACGACCTGCATCTCGCGGCGCTGTACGGCGCCGTGGCGATGCTCGCCGCCCGCCGGGAACGCTGGCGCGGCACCGTGCTCGTCGTCGGCCAGCCGGCCGAGGAGACCCTGGACGGCGCCCGGGCCATGCTCGAGGACGGCCTCTACGCACGCTTCGGCGTCCCCGACGTCGTGCTCGCCCAGCACACCGCGCCGCTGCCGGCGGGCACGGTCGCCCACGGCGACGGACCGGTGCTGGCGGGCAGCACCGCGCTGGACGTCCGCATCCACGGCCGCGGCGGGCACGGGGGTGCGCCGCAGCTGACCGTCGACCCGGTGGTCACAGCCGCCGCGGCCGTACTGCGCCTGCAGACCGTGGTGTCGCGGGAGACCGCGCCCGCCGAGCAGGCCGTGCTGACCGTCGGCGCGCTGCACGCGGGCGAACGGGCCAACCTCGTTCCCGAGTCGGCCGCCCTGTCGGTCGGCCTGCGCGCCTTCTCCCCGGGCGCGCTGGCGCGGATGGAGACGGCCGTCGAACGGATCGTGCGCGGCGAGTGCGCGGCGGGCGGCTGCCCGCGCGAACCGGAGTTCGCCGTCGCCGCGCGCTCACCCGTCCTGCAGCCCGACGCGGACCTGACGACCACCCTGCGGGGTGGCCATGCGCGTCTGCTGGGGACGGCGCGGGTACTCCCGTGGCAGGCTGGAACCGCGGCCGAGGACTTCGCGTGGTTCGGGGCCGCGGGCGCGGACGTGCACGGCGCTGCCGGAGTGCGTACCGCGTACTGGATGCTGGGGGTGACCGGGGCCCGCACATGGCGGGCCGCCGCGCGAGCGCATGCCGGCGGTGCGTACGGCATACGTGGCGAAGCGCGCGGCGTTCCGGCCAATCACGCACCGGAGTTCGCGCCGGACGTGCGTGTCGCGCTGCCCACGGGCATCGCGGCGATGTGCGACGGCGCCGAAGCGATTCTGGACGTTCCGGAGGGGGAAACGTGCCGATGACGAGTGTGACCAGGGCCGACAGCAGTACGGTCCTCAGCTGCGCCTATATGGACATCGTGGTGGTGCGCCGGGAGCCCTGTGCTCCCGGCGGCGAGACCACGGTCGTCCGGCTGCTGGGACTGCTGCCGCCCCACTGGAGTTGCCTGCCGGAGGTCGAACGGGACCGTGTGGTGCTGCACGTGATGCTGGGCAGCACCGACGGCTGTGACGCCGTCCGCACCGAGGTGGAGGAGGTGATGGCGGACCCGGCCATGCGCGGCTGGTTCGCCGAGACCTGACCGGGGGCGCGCGGCCGCGCGCCCCCGTGGAGGACCGGGCCCGCCTCGGCGGGCCCGGGATCAGACCCAGCCGTGTTCGCGGGCCAGCAGCGCCGCCTGGGCGCGGCTCGCCGCGCCCAGCACCCGCATGAGGTCGGCCACGTGCCGGCGGTAGGTGCGTACGGAGATCCCCAGCTCCCGCGCGCCCGCCTCGTCCTTGCCGACCGACACCATCGAGGCGAGCACCCGGCGCTCCATCTCGGAGAGCGTCGGTGTGCCGTCCGGCTCGCTGATCGCGGTGAGGAGGTCCTCGGCCTGGTCCCAGATCTTCTCGAAGAGCGCGATGATGTTGCACACCAGGCCGCTCTCGTGGGCCAGCAGCGCCCCGCGCGAGGTGTCGCCGGGGTCGACGGGCACCAGGGCGACCCGGCGGTCGTAGACCAGGATGCGTTCGGAGGCGTCGTCGGCGACGCGGATCTGGGCGCCCTTGTGCGCCAGCTCCCTCAGGTAGGCGACGGTCGGCGGGTGGGTGGTCGCCTTGCGCAGCACGACGTTCCGGATGCGCACGCCGCGTCTGAGGCAGCGCATGTCCAGCGGCCGGGCGTGGTCGATGTTGGCCGGGGTGAGTTCGGTGTAGGGCTCGACCGAGAGGATCTCCTCGCGGGCGAAGAACGCCAGGTCGTCGATCCGGCTGCGAATCTGTGCCAGGTCGGTGAGCTGCTCCACTCCCTGCGGGGCGGGCGTACGCGAGCCCATCTCCGCGCGTAGAGCATCGATGACGTAGCGTGACTGGGTCACCCGCATGATCTCTTCGTGGAGTTCGTGCAGGCGGCGGTCCATCAGCCGGGCCATGGCGATGTCGGGGTTGGTCGGGGTGTACGCGTGGCGTTCGCCGCTGTCGCGCACCAGGCCGAACTCCCGGAGCCGTTCGAGCGCTCGCTTCGCGACGGGCGCGTCGATGTGCATCTTCACGTGGAGGTCGTCCGCAGGGGTGCCGGGATGGCGGAGGAAGTGCCGGTAGATCTCTTCTTCCTCCGCGGAGATGCCGAAGACTGACATCATGTTGGTACCCAAGTCGGCCCCCTGCTGCTCGGATGGCGAACCGGTGGTGTGGCTCGTTGGTCGGGCGAGCACCACGGCGCGCGAGCAGAGCGCCGGGCGGGTCGAGGCCAGCGTATGCCGTGAACAGCCACAGGTGCAGTGCGAGGAGGCAACGGAAGTGGAACCTGTGGACGAACCGTGATCGATGTCCTCGCTCTGCGTGGCGGTACCGGTTCGTAGGGACACGCACGGTACTCAAGTTGCCCGATGGACAACGAAGTTGTCGCAGATTCAACAGTCCCGTCCGCGCCGCCGCGGGCCCGTACCGTGACCGGTACGGGCCCGCGGCGGCCGGCGGAGGGTATGCGGCCCTCGCGCACGGCGGTCAGGCGCGGTAGGCCGTCCAGAACTCGTTCATGCGGTCCACCTGGCCCTGGGTGAACAGGGTCATGCAGGAGTCGTACGTGTAGTCCATGAAGTTGTGGATCGGGTCCACGCCTCCGCCGCTGCAGGTGTCGCGGCCCGTGGGGCACTCGAACGCGGGGCTGGCCTCGGCCGCGGTGTCCGAGACGTAGTCGCCCTGGCCGCCGCAGCCGCCCTGGAAGGTGTGGTACAGGCCCATCCAGTGGCCGACCTCGTGCGTGCCCGTGTCGCCCTCGTCGTAGTTGGTGGCCGAGCCGCCCGGCAGCGACGCGTCGAGGACGACGACGCCGTCCATCTCCGGCTCGCTCTGGTAGGAGGTCGGGAAGGTGGCCCAGCCGAGCAGGCCGCCGCCCAGGTTGGCGGTGTAGAAGTTCAGCGCGTTCGCGCCGCCCTGGCGGAGGCTGGACTTCATGTTGGCCTCGGCCGCGCTGTCCGGCTGGAGGCCGTTGTACCAGTTGGCGTTGTCCGTGTAGGTCGTGTCGACCAGCTCGAAGCTGTAGGGCGACGCGGTGTTGCCCGAGCCGACACCGCCGAAGGCGTCGTTGAGGACGTCCATCTGGGCGCCGATGTCGCCGGCGGTCAGCTTGCCGGTCGCGCCGTCGTGGACGACGTGGAAGTAGACCGGGATGGTGACGGGGGCGAGCTGGCCGTTCTTGCCCTTCTTCTGCGCGAGCAGACCGTCGGCGCGCATCCGGTCGAGCTTCTTGTCCAGGGCCCGCTCCATCGCGGCGGCCTTCTTCGCGCTCACCGCGTTGGGTTCGTGGGCGGCGTGGTCGTGGCCGTGCGGGCGGGTCACGCGGGCGGCGGCGGGGGCGTTGCCGTGGCCCTCGGCGTGGCTGGGCTCGGAGTTGCCGTGGCCCTCAGCGGTGCGGCACTCCGCATCGACCGATGCGGCGGTCGTGGAGCGGGCGGCGTCGGCGGCGGCTCCCGTGGGGGCGGAGACGGGCACGAGGGCGAGTGTTCCGGCCACTGCGGCGATACCGATGAGGCGGTTACGGGCGGATGGGGATATTCGTCTGAATCGGCGCAAGGTGCGCTCCTCCCGAGACACCGGCGCGAGGGATCTCCTCGCATCCGCGGCGCAGGTTATGGCTGAGTGGCGAAAGCCAGCCAGGCCCGATCCGGCCCAAAGATTCGACGCAGCGTCGCCATCGGTGGGTGTGAGAGGTCTGGACAACTCGCGCCGGTGAGCCCACGCGACCGCCGTGTGACGCAGGACACTGCGGCATGTGCGCGGATTCGTGCGGATGTGCGCACGGCTTGCCGGGGTGGGTCGTCCCGCGTCAAGGGTCGGGGAGGGTCATCGGAATCTGGCCGGAAAGCATCTTGCCTCGTCACTTACCGGCAAGGAGTGCGCCGGGTACCGGACGCCGGGGCGGCGCGGCGCGCAGGGGTGTACCGGCGGGTGGGGCGTACGGGGCGCGAGAGGTGTCCGGGATGTGCGCGATGTCCGGGGCCTGCGGTGCGCATGGGGCGCGCGGGGGCGGAGCGCTGGAGGTGGAGTGTCCCGCGTGCCGGGGGTCGCGGCGTGTGTCAGAGGCGGCTCATGGTGCGGTCGACGGCGACCTCGATCAGTACCCGCTCCGGGTTGGGCTTCGGGCGCCGGCCGTAGCGCGCCTCGTACCGCTCCTCTGCGTCGGCGATCAGCGAGGGCTCGGTGCGGACCACCGCTCGGCCCTCCAGAGTGGCCCACCGCCGGCGGTCCACCTGGCACAGCGCGACCCGGCTGCCCCCCGGCCCGGCCGCCCGCACGTTGCGCACCTTCCGGCTCGTCCCGCGCGCGACCACCCGGGCCGTGTGCGTGCGGGGGTCGTACGTCACGCTCACCGGGACCACGTGTGGCGTGCCGTCGGGGCGGAAGGTGGTGAGAGTGGAGTAGTGGCGTTCGCGCCAGAAGGCGAGAAACGCCGGGTCGTCCTGGAGGGCCATGCCCCGACCGTAGCGCGGGGTTGCACTGTGGTGGGGGCGGCTCGCGGGCGCCCTCGCGAGTGCTGCGCGGACTGCTGCCGATATAGTTGAGTGGAATAGACTCAACTTGTTGTACCGTGGACCGTGCAAGGCATGGGATATCGCGGAAGAAGGAGGCAGAGACGAGCGTGGATGCCGAGCTGACCAACAGGAGCCGGGACGCGATCAGCGCGGCCAACGACCGGGCCGTCACCGACGGGCACCCCGACATCACCCCGGCCCATCTGCTGCTCGCCCTGCTCGAGGGCGAGGACAACGAGAACATCCAGGACCTGCTCGCCGGGGTCGAGGCGGACCAGGCCGCGTTGCGGGCCGGCGCCGAGCGGGAGCTCGCCGGACTGCCGCGCGTCCAGGGCTCCACCGTCTCCCGTCCGCAGGCCGACCGTGCGCTGCTCGCCGTGATCGCCGACGCCGGGCAGCGGGCCAAGGAGCTGGGAGACGCCTTCATCTCCACCGAGCACCTGCTGATCGGCGTCGCCGCCCGCGGCGGGCGAGCCGGGGAGCTGCTTGCGGAGCAGGGCGCCACCGACAAGAAGCTGATGGCGGCGTTCGAGAAGGTCCGCGGCGGCCGCCGGGTCACCACCCCCGACCCCGAGGGCACGTACAAGGCGCTGGAGAAGTTCGGCACCGACTTCACCGCGGCCGCGCGCGAGGGCCGGCTCGACCCGGTCATCGGCCGCGACCAGGAGATCCGCCGCGTGGTGCAGGTGCTCTCCCGCCGCACCAAGAACAACCCGGTGCTGATCGGCGAGCCCGGTGTCGGCAAGACCGCCGTCGTGGAGGGGCTGGCCCAGCGCATCGTGAAGGGCGACGTCCCGGAGTCGCTGCGGAACAAGCGCCTCGTCGCCCTCGACATCGGCGCCATGCTGGCCGGCGCGAAATACCGCGGCGAGTTCGAGGAGCGGCTGAAGACCGTGCTCGGCGAGATCAAGTCCAGCGACGGGCAGGTCATCACCTTCATCGACGAGCTGCACACCGTCGTCGGCGCCGGCGCGGGCGGCGACTCCGCCATGGACGCGGGCAACATGCTCAAGCCGATGCTGGCCCGCGGCGAACTGCGGATGGTCGGCGCCACCACCCTGGACGAGTACCGCGAGCGGATCGAGAAGGACGCCGCGCTGGAGCGCCGCTTCCAGCAGGTGCTGGTCGCCGAGCCCACCGTCGAGGACTCCATCGCGATCCTGCGCGGGCTCAAGGGCCGCTACGAGGCGCACCACAAGGTGCAGATCGCGGACGGCGCGCTGGTCGCCGCCGCCACCCTCTCCGACCGCTACATCACCTCCCGCTTCCTCCCCGACAAGGCCATCGACCTCGTCGACGAGGCCGCCTCCCGACTGCGGATGGAGATCGACTCCTCCCCGGTGGAGATCGACGAGCTCCAGCGCGCCGTGGACCGGTTGCGGATGGAGGAACTCGCGCTCGCCAGCGAGACCGACCCCGGCTCCGTGCAGCGCCTGGAGCGCCTGCGCCGCGAGCTCGCCGACAAGGAGGAGGAGCTGCGCGGCCTGACCGCCCGCTGGGAAAAGGAGAAGCAGGGCCTCAACCGCGTCGGCGAGCTGAAGGAACGCCTGGACGAGGCGCGCGGCCGGGCCGAGCGTGCGCAGCGCGACGGCGACTTCGAGGCCGCCTCCCAGCTGCTGTACGGCGAGATCCCGGCACTGGAGCGCGAGCTGGAGGAGGCCAGCGAGGCCGAGGAGGTCGCCGACAAGCAGGCCGCGGCCGCTCCCAGGGAGCTGATGGTCAAGGAGGAGGTCGGCCCGGACGACATCGCGGACGTCGTCGCCTCCTGGACGGGCATCCCGGCCGGCCGGCTGCTGGAGGGCGAGACGCAGAAGCTGCTGCGCATGGAGGACGAGCTGGGCCGCCGCCTGATCGGTCAGACGGAGGCGGTGCGTGCGGTGTCCGACGCGGTGCGGCGCAGCCGTGCCGGGGTGGCCGACCCCGACCGGCCCACCGGCTCCTTCCTCTTCCTCGGTCCGACCGGCGTCGGCAAGACCGAGCTGGCCAAGGCGCTGGCCGACTTTCTCTTCGACGACGAGCGGGCGATGGTCCGCATCGACATGAGCGAGTACAGCGAGAAGCACGCGGTGGCCCGGCTGGTAGGCGCCCCGCCCGGCTACGTCGGATACGAGGAGGGCGGCCAGCTCACCGAGGCGGTGCGGCGGCGGCCGTACAGCGTGGTGCTGCTGGACGAGGTCGAGAAGGCGCACCACGAGGCGTTCGACATCCTGCTCCAGGTCCTCGACGACGGCCGGCTCACCGACGGGCAGGGTCGTACGGTCGACTTCCGCAACACCCTCCTCATCCTCACCTCCAACCTCGGCAGCCAGCACCTGACCGACAGCCTGGAGAAGCCCGAGGAGCGGCGGGAGAAGGTGATGGCCGCGGTGCGGTCCGCGTTCCGGCCCGAGTTCCTGAACCGGCTGGACGACGTGGTCGTCTTCTCCGCGCTCGACGGCGCGGAACTGGCCCGGATCGCCGAGCTGCAGATCGGCGCCCTCCAGCGGCGGCTCGCCGACCGGCGGCTCCTGCTGGACGTCACTCCCGCGGCGCTTGCCTGGCTGGCCGAGGAGGGGAACGACCCGGCGTACGGCGCCCGGCCGCTGCGCCGGTTGGTGCAGACGGCGATCGGCGACCAGCTCGCCCGGGAGATCCTGGCCGGCGAGGTACGGGACGGCGGGACCGTGCGCGTGGACCGCGTCGACGGCGGCGACGGCCTCCTGGTCGCGCCCGCCCGCGACTGACCGCCGGTGCAAACGGCCCGATACCCGGCCGGTGCGGGGACTGCCCCGCGCCGGGCCGTGGTACCCGCCGCACGGGTGCCGCCCGGCCCGGGGCCCGTAGGGACCACCGACGGATGGCATCCGTCGCGGCCCGCGGTTTGCGTCTCCCGGCCCGTCATGGGGGAGGATGGCCGTATCCATACGAAGGGAAATCCACGGTGAGCATCGACCCGTCCTCGATCCCTAACTTCGGGGGCCAGCAGCCCGACCAGCAGGAGACCGGTCCCACCGGACCCGTCGTCCCCGACCAGGATCTGGTCAAGCAACTCCTCGACCAGATGGAGCTGAAGTACGTCGTCGATGACGAGGGCGACCTCGCCGCTCCGTGGGAGGAGTTCCGCACGTACTTCATGTTCCGCGGCGAGGCGGAACAGCAGGTCTTCTCGGTGCGCACGTTCTACGACCGGCCGCACAAGATCGAGGAGAAGGGCGCCGTCCTCGAGTCGATCGACGACTGGAACCGCCGCACCCTGTGGCCCAAGGTCTACAGCCACACCCACGACGACGGCACCGTCCGCCTCATCGGCGAGGCACAGATGCTGATCGGCACCGGCGTGTCCCTGGAGCACTTCGTGTCCAGCGTCGTCAGCTGGGTGCGCGCCTCGATCGAGTTCGACAAGTGGATGGTGGAGCAGCTCGGGCTGGAGAAGGACGCCGGCTCCGGCGCCGACGGCGAGGACTCCGGCTCCGACTCCTGACCTCTGACGCACGGCGCCCACGGGCCCGGACGAGGTGCCCCGGCACCCCGCCCGGGCCCGTCCGCGTCCGCATCCGTGCGATCCGAGGCGTCCCGTTGGCGCGGCGGGCCACAAGGATCCCTTCCGACATGCGGAAGAGAGCGTCCGCATGTCGGTGCGGGGGTACCACCCATGGCGGTGTGACCTTTCCGTGACCTACCCTGGTCCGGCTCGTGATCCGAGGAGGACGGACGCGACGAGGCGGAAGATGGGCAGGCATGCAGCGGCCAGAGGGCACGACGGGTCCGGTCGGAACGACGGTGGCGGAACGCCCGCCGGGGACGCGCGAGGGCGCGCCGCCCCGCGAGCAGAGGTTCCGCGGCGACGTGGAGGGACTGCGGGCGCTGGCCGTGTGCGTGGTCCTGGCCTACCACGCGGGAGCGGCCACGTTCGCCGGGGGCTACGTCGGCGTCGACGTGTTCTTCGTCGTCTCGGGATATCTGATCACCGGCCTGCTGCTCCGGGAACTCCAGCAGACCGGCAGCATAGCCCTGACGCGGTTCTACGCCCGTCGCATGCGGCGCCTGCTTCCGCTGGCCTGCCTGGTGCTGCTCACGGCGGCCGCGGCGGCATGGCTGCTCTTCTCGCCGGTCGAGCGTCAGCAGGTCTTCGAGGACGTCATCGCCTCGGCGCTCTACGCGGTCAACTGGCAGCAGGCGGCAGAGGCGGTCGACTACTCCGCGGTGGGCACCGCCGCGAGCCCCGTCCAGCACTTCTGGTCCCTCTCCGTGGAGGAGCAGTTCTATCTCGTCTGGCCGCTTCTGCTGCTCGCCTGCGGTCTCGGCAGCCGACGACGCGCACCCCGGGTCCGTCTGGCATTCGGCCTGGGATCCGTCGCCGCCGCTTCCTTCGCCTACTCCGTAGTGCTGACGACCACCGAGGCGGGCGTGGCCTACTTCTCCACGCTCACCCGGGGATGGGAGCTGGCGGCCGGGGGACTGCTCGCCCTGGTGCCGACCGCGCGTCTGCGTGAACTCCCTCGCCGGGCGCCCGCGGTGCTGGGCTGCGGCGGCCTCGCCGCCGTCCTCACCTCCGTCACCGTCTACGACGACACGACGCCGTTCCCCGGCGTGCCCGTGCTGCTGCCGGTGCTGGGCACCGTCGCCCTCATCGCCGCCGGCACCGCGGGCCCCCACCCGGTCGCCCGGGTCCTGGAGCTCCCGCCCGTCCGCTACCTCGGCCGGGTGTCCTACTCCTGGTATCTCTGGCACTGGCCGGCCATCGTCTTCGCGACCGCCTTCTTCTCCGGTCTGCCCACCTCGATCCTCCTGCTCGTGGTGGTGCTCTCGCTGATTCCCGCCGCACTGAGCCACCGCCTGGTGGAGGAGTATTTCCGCCGCGCCCGCGCGTTCGCGCCGAACGGCCGCAGCCTGGCCCTGGGCGGCGGGTGCACGGCGCTCGCCGTCCTCGCCGCTGCGCTCTCCTGGAACAGCGTGCCGCGGGTGCCGCAGGCGGAGCCGCACGAGGTCACCGGTGCCCGGTCGTTGCTGGGCGGTGAGCCGCTGCAGCACACCGCGGACGCCTTGCGCCCGCTGCCGGAGAAGGCCGCCGAGGACAAGGGCCGGGCGCACCGGGACGGCTGCCTCGTCGCCCAGCGCGCCACCCGGTCCCCCGCGTGCGTCTACGGCGACACCACGGCCGGCACGACCGTCGTGCTCTATGGCGACTCCCACGCCATGCAGTACGCCCCGGCCCTGGAACGTGTCGCCCAGAAGCGGAAGTGGCGGCTGGTCGTGCTCACCAAGTCCGGCTGCACGCCGGCGGACCTCCCCACCTGGAACCCCCGGCTCAAGCGGGAGTACACCGAGTGCGCGGAGTGGCGCGAGCGGACGCTGGAGCGCATCGAGCGGGACGAGAAACCCGACCTGGTGGTGACCGGAAACCTGGCCACGGTGCGCGCCGTCGCCGACGGCGACCGGCTGGGGGCCGAGGACAGCGCCCGCCGCGTCCGGACGGCCTACGCCGACTCCTTGGAGCGTCTGCAGCGCGCGGGAGCGCGGACCGTCGTGGTCGCGGACAACCCGCACCCGCCCGAAGACGTGCCCGCCTGTGTCTCCGCACACCTGGAGGATCTCTCGCAGTGCGTCGTGCCCGAACGCACCGGACTGGACTTCACGCCGGTCAACCGCCAGGCGGCAGGGGACGTCTCCGGCGCACGGCTGATCGACCCGGGCGAGGCGTTGTGCCGGGACGGTGTCTGCCCCGCGGTGATCGGCAACGCACTCGTCTACCGCAACGGTGCGCACCTGACGGCGACGTACATGGAGACGATGGCCGACTGGCTGGACGGCGAGCTTCCCTCCGTCCGCTGAACGGGCGGGGCCGCCGACCCCGTTCAGCGGCGGGTGATGCGGGCGATGAGCAGGGCGATGTCGTCGTGGTGGTCGGGGTGCCGCAGCGCGCGCAGCAGCCGGTCGCAGGTCTCCTGGAGCCCGGCCCCGGGCGTGAGGAGTTTCCGCAGCAGGGCCAGCCGTTCGTCGATGTCCTGGCCGCGCACCTCCACCAGGCCGTCGGTGTAGAGGACCAGTTCGTCGTCCGGGCGCAGCCGGACGGCGGTGCTGTGGAAGGGGACGGTGCCCACGCCGAGCGGGGCGCCGGTGGGCAGGTCGAGGAGCTGCGCGGGCAGCCCGGGGCGGGCCAGCACCGGTGGCAGGTGCCCTGCCGAGGCGAGCCGGCACTCGCCGGTGGCGGGGTCGTACACGGCGTACAAGCAGGTGGCGATCGACTGCTCCAGGCCGGTGCTGCTGCGGTCGACGCTGCGCAGGATGCCGTCCGGCTCCAGGTGGAGGTGGGCGAGCGCGCGGATGGTCGTCCGCACCTGGCCCATGGTCGCGGCGGCGGTGACTCCGCTGCCCATCACGTCGCCGACCACCAGCGCCGTCCTGCCACCCGCCAGCGGGATGACGTCGAACCAGTCCCCGCCGACTTCGCTGGCCGCCCCTGCGGGCTGGTAGCGGTAGGCGATCTCCAGGCCGGGCTGCGGCTCGGGGAGCTGCGGCAGCAGGGAGCGCTGGAGGGTGAGCGCGGTGGCCCGCTCCCGCTGGTACCAGCGCGCGTTGTCGATGGAGATCGCCGCCCGGCCGGCCAGTTCGCGGGCCAGCACGACGTCGTCCTCGTCGAAGGGCTCCGGGTTGCCGATGCGCTTGAGGTCGAGCGCGCCGAGCACCGTGCCGCGGGCGATGAGCGGGACGGCCAGGTAGGAGTGCAGCCCGGCGCGGTCGAGGAGCCGCGCCGACTCGGCGTCGCGGGCGATGAGGGCCAGGTCGGTGGGGCGCACCCGGGGCACGCGGACGGGGGCGCCGGTGGCGACGCACCGGGCGACCAGCCGGTCGGTGCCGTAGCGGGCGGCCTCGCCGACCGGGTCGGCGGCGCGGGCGGCCTCGGTCGGGTCCGCCTCGGCCAGCGCCAGCGCCCGGAACACCGGCGGCCCGGATGCCTCCCCGGGCCCGCCGCGGTGCTCCAGGACGTCCTCGAGGATGTCGACGGCGGCCAGGTCCGCGAGGCGGGGGACGACGGCGTCGGCGAGTTCGCGGGCGGTCTGCTCCAGGTCCAGGGTGGTGCCGATCCGTGCGGTGGCGTCCGCGATGGTGGTCAGCCGTTCCCGGGCGCGGGCCGCTTCGGTCGCCGCCTCGTGCTGCTGGGTGATGTCGCGCAGCGCGACGGTGAGCCCCAGCACGTCGCCGCCGGCCGACTCGAGACGGAAGTAGGAGAGGTGCCAGGCGTGCTCGTGGTCCGGGTCGCCTGCCGGGCGGCCCAGGACGGGCTGGTCGCGCAGCGGCGTCCCCGTCCGCAGGACGTCCCGCATCACCGACTCGGCCGTGTCGGAGTCGACGAACGGCAGGATGTGCCGGACGCTGCGGTCGAGGCGGGCGTGCGGCGGGAGGCCGGCGATGTCGCCCAGCGCGGGATTGACGCTGACGGTGCGCAACCGGGTGTCGAAGACCGCGACTCCGATCGGAGACTGGGCGACCACGCGGGTGGACAGCGCGACCTCGCGCTCCACCTGGCGCACGGTGCCCTGGTCGGTCGCCAGCCCCAGCGCGTAGGGGTCGCCGCGGTCGTCCGTCAGCCGCATGTTGCGGAACTCCAGCAGGCGCACTCCGCCGTCCCGGTGGCGGACCGGGAACACGCCGGCCCACGCACCGCTGCTTTCGGCCATGACCTCGGCGAAGAGCTTCTGCGCGCGGTCGCGGTACTCCGGGGGGACCAGCGTCCGTACTGCCGGACGCCCGAGCACCTCCGACGCGCGGAAGCCCATCAGCTCCTCGGCCTGCGGGCTCCACAGCACGATGCGCCCGGAGGCGTCGATCACCACGGCGGCGACGGCCAGGACGTCCATCAGTCCGCCGGGCGGCGAGGGGGCGAAAGAGGGGCGGTCCTCCTCGCCGACCCCGGTGCGGGACCCGTCGGTGACCATGTACGGCTGCTCCCTCCGAAAGGGACCCCGCGGGTGCCGGCCGTGCGGCGGACACCGGGGGAGGGACCGCGGTCCTCTCATCGTCTCTCGCCTCGCCGAGCGCCGCAGCTTCCCGTGGTGCCCCGGCCCGGACACGGCGGAGCCCGGCCGCCGGGATCGGCGGCCGGGCTCCGGCACGGTGGCGCGCGGTGGCGGACGGTCAGCCGCTCAGCTCCCACACGGCGTGGGCGAGGGCGTCGGCGTTGCGGTCGAGCGCCTCCTCGCTGATGTTCGTCAGGTCGTCGCAGGAGGCGTGGTAGCACGGGTCGAAGGACTCGCCCGGCGTGCCGCCCCACTTGTCGGCCTGTTCCTGGGTCTTCGTCGCGCCCGCTCCGGTGAAGAGGCCGCCGACGGGTATGCCGGCGTTCTGGAACGAGGCGTGGTCGCTGCGCCCGTTCGTCTCGGTCGACGCCTCGGTGGGGATGCTCTTCGCGGAGAACCAGTCGGTGAAGACCTTCTCCAGCGCCGGGTCGGAGTCGTAGACGAAGTAGCCGGGGTTGGGGGAGGCGATCATGTCGGCGTTGAGGTAGCCGTCGATCGTCTCCGCCTGGCCGGCGGTCAGGCCGTCCACGTAGTGCCGGGAGCCGACCAGGCCGACCTCCTCGGCGCCCCACCAGGCGAAACGCAGGTGCTTGGTGGGCTTCAGGTCGGCCTCGGCCACGGCGAGGGCGACCTCGAGGACGCCGGCGCTGCCCGAACCGTTGTCGCTGATGCCCGACCCGTCGCTCACCGAGTCGATGTGGGCGCCGGCCATCAGCACCTGGTCCGGGTCGCCGCCGGGCCAGTCGGCGATCAGGTTGTAGCCGGTCGCGCCGCCGTGCGTGAACTCCTGCAGGGAGGTCTCGAACCCGGCGGCGTCCAGCTTGGCCCTGACGTAGTCGACGGACGCCTTGTGGCCGGGCTGTCCGTGGGCCCGGTTGCCGCCGTTGTCGTCGGAGATCTGCTGCAGGTCCCTCAGGTCCTGGACGACGGCGCCGGCGGGGATGTCGGGGGCCGCGGCGGCTGCGGGCTCCGCCTGGGCCTGGGTGAAGGTGAGGAGGGTCGCGCCGAGGGCCGTGCACGTGGTCACGGCCATGACGCTTCTGCGCTTGAGGGTGCGGATCATGCGGTGCTCCGGTGTGGTGTGGGGAAGCCGCCCGCCGGAGGGTGGGCCCCGGCGGGCGGCGAACCGGTCTGCATGTGTGGGGAGTTGTGCGTGCGGCGTCGCCGCTTACTGCACGTTGACTCCGGTCCAGGCGGCCTCGACCGTGGACACCTCGGTGCTGTCCGCGCCGTAGAGGGCGGTGGCCGCGGCGACCGTCGCCCGGCGGGCGTCGGCGTAGTCCGTGGTGGAGGTCATCTCCTCGGTCAGCGCCTTGAACCAGATGGCCGCCGCCTTGTCGATGCCGATGCCCTCGACGGTGGAGTCGTCGTGCGTCGGGCTGTTGTAGGTGACGCCGTTGATGGTCTTCTCGCCGCTGCCCTCGGCCAGCAGGTAGAAGAAGTGGTTGCCGATGCCCGAGCTGTAGTGGACGTCGACGTTCGCGGCGTCCTCGGACCAGTAGTCCAGGGAGCTGCCGTCCTTGCTCGGCTGCGCCATGTAGCGCAGCGGGGAGCCGTCGCCGCGGATGTCGATCTTCTCGCCGACGTGGTAGTCGCCCGGGTCCTCCGGGTTCTGCGCGTGGAACTCCACGGCCGCGGCGAAGATGTCGGAGGTGGCCTCGTTCAGGCCGCCCGACTCGCCCTGGTAGACGAGGCCGGCGGTGGCGGAGGTGACGCCGTGCGTCATCTCGTGCGCCGCCACGTCGATCGACGTGAGCGGGTGCTCGTTGTTCGCGCCGTCGCCGTAGGTCATGCAGAAGCAGGAGTCCTGCCAGAAGGCGTTCTGGTAGGCCTCGCCGTAGTGGACGCGGCTGGTGGCGCCCTCGCCGTCGCCGCGGATGCCGTCCCGGCCGTGCACGTTCTTGTAGTAGTCCCAGGTCAGCGCCGCACCGTAGTGGGCGTCGACGGCCGCGGTCTGCGGGTCGGCGGGAGTGCCGTCGCCCCAGGTGTCGTCGGTGTCGGTGAAGACCTGGTTGCCGTTGTCGGCGTCCTGCGTCTCGTGGCCGCCGCGTGCGGAGTCGGTCATGGTGAACGACCCGCCGGAGCCCTCGGTCCCGATCTCGACCTCGCCGGCGTACATGCTGCTGCCGGTGCCGTTGTGCACGGCCTGCCACTCGTACAGCTTCTCGCCGGTCTTCGCGTCGGTGACGACGTGCAGCTCGTTCGGGGTGCCGTCCTTCTGCTTGCCCCCGAGGACCTTCTCCCAGGCCAGCGTCGGCTTGCCGTCCGCGGCCCAGATCACCTTGCGCGGCGCCTTGCTGCCCTTCGCGTCCGCCTGCGCGGCGGACAGCGACGGCTTCTGGGACTTCGGCGCGTCGGTGGAGGCCACCTTGATCTCGGCCTCGACGGCCTTGGTGACACCGGTCTTCTCGCCGGTCGCGTTGCGGTGCACGATCAGGTCGCCGCCGAGGACGGGCAGGCCGTCGAAGGTGCGGGCGTAGCGGGTGTGCGTGGAGCCGTCGCGGTTCTTCACCACGTCCTTCACCTCCAGCCCCTGCTTCTCGCCGAGGCCGAGGACCCGAGCGGTCCGCGCCTTGGCGGCGTCGGTGTCGGCCGACTTGACCAGCTCGGTGCGGTCCGACGGCGACAGCGAGACGGGCATGGCGCCCTTGTCGAAGCCGTCCTTGTCGGGAGCCGCTCCGGCGGTGCCGGCAGTCACGCCCGCGGCGACCAGCGCCGCGGTGGCGGCGAGGGCGGATATACGGTGCTTCTTCGTGGTGAGTCTCACCCGGTAACTCCTTCTGCGTGGGGACCGGGAGACGAGGTGAACTCCCGGGCAGAATCGGTTGCACATCACTCGAACGAGTGACGTAGAACGGCACCCTGCCACGAGAGTCGGGTTCATGTCACCGGTGCCCCAGCAATTGCCTTTTCGTTTGCAGGCGTTCGGCGCGTCTGCTATCCGGAGAGGTGGTGTGGACCCATGACGAGATCCCCACGTCAGAGGGCATGTCACGACGCCGTCGGGCAAGTGCCCGGCGAGCAGGGGCTTTTCTTCCGAAGAACGTGAAGAATCGGTGCGCGTTCTTCGGTCTCGGCCGAATGCCAACTACCGAAGAGCCCGTGCGGCTCGTGCTGCACGGGCTTCGGCTCGCTCACCGAACGCACATCCCGTTGCGATTGCCACGACGGGAAAATCTTCAACTACCGCTCTGCCGGGTGCCGTCCGCGTTCCGGGAAACCGTCCGGAATGCCGCCCTATCCGCTGCTCTGCGGCATGGGGAAACCCCGCGCGCCGGGCTCCCGGGGAATGGTCTCGCCGTCCGGGGGGAAGACGCCTCAGCCCGCGCCCTTGAGCCGCCGGGCCGCTTCGGCGAGCACGTCGTGCCGCTTGCAGAAAGCGAAGCGGACGTAGGGCGCCCCCGCGGCCTGGTGGTCGTAGAAGACCTGGGTGGGCACCGCGACCACGCCGCAGCGTTCGGGCAGACCGAGGCAGAAGTCGAGTCCGCTCTCCGCGCCCAGCGGGCGGATGTCGGCGGTCACGAAGTACGTGCCGGCCGGCCGGAAGACGCCGAAGCCCGCTTCGGCCAGCCCCTGGGACAGCAGGTCGCGCTTCTCCCTCAGGTCCTCGCGGAGCGCGGTGTAGTAAGCATCCGGCAGCGCCAGCGCCTCGGCCACCGCGTACTGGAACGGCCCGGCGGAGACGAACGTGAGGTACTGCTTCGCCGAACGCACCGCCGTGACCAGCTCCGCGGACCCGGTGACCCAGCCGACCTTCCAGCCGGTGAAGGAGAACGTCTTGCCCGCCGAGGAGATGGTGACCGTGCGGTCCCGCATGCCGGGGAAGGAGGCCAGCGGCAGGTGCTCGCCGTCGAAGACCAGGTGCTCATACACCTCGTCGGTGACGGCGAGCAGGTCGCGTTCGCGGCACAGTTCGGCGATCGCGGCCAGCTCCTCGCGGCGCAGCACGGTGCCGGTGGGGTTGTGCGGGCTGTTGAGCAGCAGCAGCCGGGTGCGGTCGGTGACGGCGTCGCGCAGCTCGTCCAGGTCGAGGTGGTAGGCGCCGTCCTCTCCGGGGCGCAGAGTGACCGGCACCCGCGTGCCGCCGGCCATCGCGATGCTCGCCGCGTACGAGTCGTAGTACGGCTCCAGGGCGATCACCTCGTCGCCGGGCTCGACCAGGCCCAGCAGCGAGGCCGCGATCGCCTCGGTGGCCCCGGCGGTGACCAGCACCTCACGGTCCGGGTCGCAGGTGACGCCCAGGTGGCCGTAGAACCGTTCCTGATGGGCGGCCACCGCCTGCCGGAGCTCCGGTACGCCCGGCCCCGGCGGGTACTGGTTGCCGCGGCCGTCCCGCAACGCCCGTACGGCGGCCTCGCGCACCTCCTCCGGGCCGTCGGTGTCCGGGAAGCCCTGGCCCAGGTTGATCGCGCCGGTGCGCACGGCGAGGGCCGACATCTCGGCGAAGATCGTGGTCCCGAACTCGGCGAGGCGGCGGTTGAGCAGCGGGCGTCGGTCAGCGGTCATGGGCGCCATCCTCGGGCACACCCCCCGCATCCTCAACCTCGTCGTACCACCGGGAAGCTCTGGTCTTCCTCAACTCCGGTGTGAGCGAAGCCGGCGGCGGCGATACCTCTGCCAAGCGCGGCGTCGCCGGTACAGGGGGCCGGCGACGTCCGGACAGTACAGCACGAACGGGGGATCTCATGAGCATCGTCATAGGCATCGTCCTGGTCGCCGTGATCGCGGTGATCATCGCCGTGTCGGCGAGCACGGCAGGGAAGTCCCGCCCGAAGCGGCGGACGCGGAGCACCTGGGGCAGTGGCGCCTGGGTCGGGCCGGGCGGCGGTGACGGCGGGGGCGGCTACTTCGACGGAGGCGGCGGCGACGGCGGTGGTGGCGACGGGGGCGGAGGCTGCTGAAGCCGACGGCGGCTGCCCGCTCCGGCACGGAGGACAGGCCGGGGCGGGGCCGTCCGTCCGGACGCCCGGCCGGGCCCGGACGCGTCCGTGGCGTGCGGCCGCTCGGTGACATGCGCGTGAGGGCACCGTGACCGCGCGGTGTCCTTGAGGATTGAACAGGTGAGCGCTCCCGCCCCCACGCGGATGGAAACCGGCCACGGAAGGGCAAAAACGCTGTAGGTGTGGCGAGTTCCGTGATTCGGTGAAGGCTCCACCCCCCTCCACCACCACCGACTGCGTCTTGCGGAGCCGACCCATGCTCACCACTCTCAAGACCGCGTACAGCGATACCCGCGCCGGCGACCTCGCCTGGGCGCTCGGTCTGGAACCGCTTCCCGCGCTGGCCACGCTGGACCTCGAACTCGCCGACGCACACGTGCAGTTGCGGCTGCTGGGCGCGTCGCACCAGGTCATCCTCGAGGACGGCCGGGGCTCCTGCTCCGAGACCGTCGCCTGCATGCCCGGCAGCACCGCACCGCTGCCGCTGGGCGTCTCCCGGCAACTCGGCGAGCGGGACTACGAGTTCGCCTCCCGCGTGGAGACCCTGTCGACCGGCTCGTTCGTCGGCAGGGCGCAGGAGCTGATCGCGCTCGTCGCGGAACACCCGCACGGACTCGCGGGCACCTATCCGGGCAGCCCGCACGCCTTCACCGCGCTGCTGGTGCAGCGGCACGAGGATCAGGTGCACTGGCGCACCTGGCACTCGTACCCGCAGGAGGGCAGGCTCGTCTCGACCCGCACCCGGGTGGTGCTCGACGTGCTGCACGCGGGCGGGGCCCCGGAACGCCGCGCGGACCTGAACACCCGCGGGGACGGCCGTCGGTCGTCCGGCGGGGCAGGCCGGGAGGGAGCGCTGCTCTGACGGGGGCCGCGCCCGCGCCCGCCCGGCGTGAACGGGGTAGCGCGCACGGGTGCGCACGCCCCGGTCACGCTTGTGGGTGACAGGCGGGGCATATTCCGTCACGTAGCGTGCGTGTCATGATCGACCAGTACGTCCCGTCCGCACGGCTGCCCGTACCGGCCGCCGTCGGCCGGGCGGTGGTGCTGGTCTGCGTCTTCGTCTGCGCGGCCTGCGGACTCGTCTACGAGCTCGAACTCGTCGCGCTGGCCGCCTCCCTCATCGGGGACCCGGTGACCCAGGCGTCGGTGGTGCTGGCCGTGATGGTCTTCGCCATGGGCGTCGGCTCGCTGCTGGCCAAACGGCTCCGCTGCCGCGCGGCCGTCGGCTTCGGTCTGGTGGAGGGCCTGCTGGCGCTGGTCGGCGGCGGCTCCGCGATGGCGCTGTACGCGAGCTTCGCCTGGTTCGGTGCTCCCCGGGCCACGCTGGTGGCCCTCGCCGTCGCCATCGGTGTGCTGATCGGCGCCGAGATGCCGCTGCTGATGACCCTGATCCAGCGCATCCGGCGCCAGGACCCCGGCGGCGCCGTCGCCGACCTGTTCGCCGCGGACTACGTGGGTGCGCTGGTGGGCGGGCTCGCCTTTCCCTTCCTCCTGCTGCCGTTCTTCGGACAGCTGACCGGCGCCCTGCTCACCGGGGTGGTCAACGCGGTGGCCGGCGGCGTGGTGGTGCTCTGGCTCTTCCGGTACGACCTGGGCCGCCGTGCCCGCTGCGGCCTGCTGGTCGTCAACGGCGCGGTGTGCGCGCTGCTCGCCCTCGCCGCCCAGCTCGTCTCCCCCTTCGAGCACGCCGCCCGGCAGGCGCTCTACGGCGCGGACGTCCGGGTCTCCGTCGACGCGGACGGCCGGCAGCTCGTGCTCACCGGGCAGCCGCTGCCCGGCAGCCGCCGCAGCGGCGGCGAGCACCTGCTGCGGTTCTTCGTCGACGGCCGGCTGCGGGTCTCCTCGGCCGACGAGGAGCGCTACCACGAGGCGCTGGTGCACCCGGCGTTCGCCTCCGGTCCGCGCGGCCGGGTGCTGCTGCTCGGCGGCGGCGACGGCCTGGCGCTGCGGGAGATCCTCGGCTACCGCCAGGTCCGGTCGGTCACGGTGCTGGTGCAGGAGCCCGGAGTGGTGGACCTGGCCCGCACCGATCCGGTGCTGACCCGCATGAACGGCCGCGCCTTCGCCGACCCCCGCGTGCGGGTGGTCACCGCCGACGCCTTCCACCGCCTGCGGACCCGCGATCCGGGCGCGCGACCGTACGACGTGATCCTCTCCGGCCTGCCCGGCCCGCAGGGGCCGGACGCGCGCCGGCTCTATTCCCAGGAGTTCTACGGCCTGCTGGCCCGTGCCCTCGCACCGACGGGCCGCCTCGCCGTGCACGGCGGACCGCCGGACCTGAGTCCCCGCGATTTCTGGACGGTCGAGGCGACGCTTCGGGCGGCGGGCCTGGCCACCACGCCGTATGCCCTGGGCGGGCGGGTCTCCGGGCACGCCACGGCCTCCGCCCGTCCGGCCCTCCCCTTTCCCGGCGACGGAGACGGAGAGCCCGGGCGTGTCTCGGACCAGTGGGGATTCGTGCTCGCCGCGCCCGGGAACACGCCGCCCGCCGTGCGGACGGCGCCGCCACCGGTACGGCCCGCGCTCAGCGCGCTGACCGGACGCTCCCTGTCCTCCGCAGTGAGCCGTGCGGGGGCACAGCGCATGGCCGGGCTGCCTTCCTCCACGCTGATGCACCCGCGCTACGACGAGTGAGCACGTGCCGCCGCCGTCGGACGGGGGTGGCGGGGCAGGGGCGAGCCGCGCGCCCGGGGGATGCCGGGCGCCGGGTGCATCACGACGCGCGGAGGAATGCTGCCGGGGATGTCCATCGATTCGGTCCTGGTGGGTAGGCTCCGGCGTATGGAGCACGAGGTGTACGTTCCGTTTTCCGTCGGCTCGGTACGTGCGGCGCTCGCCGAGCGTGAGCGCGTGGCACGCTGCGTCCCCGGACTCCAGGTGGACGCCGCTTCGGGCGGTGGCGACGCGGTGGAGGGCCGCCTGCGCGTCCGCATCGGGGGCTCCACCATCACCTACCGGGGCAGTCTCACGCTGATCCCGCAGGGCGACGGCTTCACCGTCGAGGGATCCGGCGCCGAGGCCCGTGGCAGCGGCACGGTCAAGCTCGCGCTGAAGCTGGTGCCGCACGCGGCCGAGGACGGTGAGGGCACCCGCCTCACCTGCTCCGGCACGGTGACGGGGGAGGGCCGCCTTTTCGAGCACGAGCAGAGGACGACGGTCGGCGCCGGAAGACGGCTGCTGGACCGTTTCTGCTCCGCGCTGGAGGAGAGCTTGCGCACGGACGGCGTCTCCGGCGTCTCCGGCGTCTCCGGCCCTCCGTCCGGTGCCGAGGGACCCGAGGACGTCGAGTCCCGGAGCGGCGCCGGGCGTCCCGCCGGGCTCGGCGCACCCGACGACAACGAGCGCGTCATCCCCGGCATCCCCGGTCCGGAGACCGGCGAGCCCTCGGCCCGCCGGGAGGAGGAGAAGCCGTCCGGCGGCATCTTCGACGCCGACGTCCCGCCCTCGTCCCTGGACCCGACGGGCGACGAGATCGACGACGAGGAGCCGTTCGAGGAGGAGTTGGTCGACGAGGACGCCGCGACAGCGGAGGCCGCACACGCCCGGCGCACCATGATCGGACGGAGCGCCGAAGAGGTGGACCATGCTCCGCCGCGCGGCCGCTACGCGCCGGTGCCCTCGCCCCAGACCGGCGCCGCGACCGACGCGCTGCGCTGGGCGGCGCCCGCCGCGGCCGCCGTCCTCGCTGGTGCCGTCGTGCTGACCCGCGCGCTGCGACGCCGCCGCTGATCCGGGCGTCCTGTCGTCGAGCGGCCGGTTTCGCGGTCGCCGGCCCGCGCAGTGTGCCGAGGTCGCGGGCGGCGCGTGCAAGCCGCCGCCGTCCATGCCGTGCGGGCGACCTTGCGACGGTCCGTCAACACCCGGGCGCGGCCGCGCACCTCACCCAGGGCGTCCCCCTTAGGGTCGTCGCATGACCAACTCCGCCACCCCCGTCACACTCCGCTCCGGCGACACCGCGGTCACCGTCGAACCGGAGAACGGCTGCCGTCTGGCGTCGCTCGTCGCGGGCGGCACCGAACTGCTGGTCCAGGGCCCCGGCCACGGGGCGTTCGTCATGGCTCCCTGGTGCGGTCGCACAGACCACGGGCGCTTCCGCAACGGCGGGGAGCTGCACCAGCTACCGGTGCCGTCCGAGCAGGACGTCCGCGACGGGCTCGGTGGTCCGCACGCGATGCACGGCACGGTCCGGCGCCTGCCCTGGCGCACCATCCGTGCCGATGAGCGATCCGCCGCGTTCACCGTCGGGCTGACCGACCCGTGGCCGTGGGACGGCGTGGTGACCCAGCTGGTGGAGCTGGCGGAGGACGGCGGCGGCATCACGCTCACCCTGGGCGTGGAGACCTACGGCAACTCGTTCCCGGCACAGGCCGGCTGGCACCCGTGGTTCCGCCGCACGCTGCGCGAGGGCGGAGCGGAGGCGCAGATCCGCTTCGCGCCGGAGTGGCAGGAGGAGCGCGGCGCGGACCATCTGCCCACCGGCCGTCGCATCGAGCCGCAGCCCGGGCCGTGGGACGACTGCTTCGGCATGCCGCAGGGCGTGGACGTCACCCTGACCTGGCCGGAGGAGCTGGAGCTGAACGTCTCCAGCCGCGCCGAGTGGGTGGTGCTCTACGACGAGCAGCCGGCCGCCGTATGTGTGGAGCCGCAGTCCGGCCCGCCGAACGGGCTCAACTCGCTGCCGCGTTTCGTCACGCCGATCGAGCCGTTGGAGATCGCCACCACCTGGACCTGGCGCCACCTGACCTGACCCGACCCGATCAGTGGGCGCTCGCATAGGCTCGGGTGCATGGACGAGACGCGTGCCGCGCTGCTGCAACAGATCAAGACCAAGGCCGTGGTGCACGGCAAGGTGACTCTCTCCTCCGGGATCGAGGCCGACTTCTACGTCGACCTGCGCCGGATCACCCTGGACGGCGAGGCGGCCCCGCTCGTGGGGCAGGTCATGCTCGACGCCACCGCCCACCTCGACTACGACGCCGTGGGCGGCCTGACGCTGGGCGCCGACCCCGTCGCGGCCGCCATGCTGCACGCGGCGGCCGCCCGCGGCCGTCACCTGGACGCGTTCGTCGTGCGGAAGGCCGGCAAGGCGCACGGCCTCCAGCGCCGCATCGAGGGCCCGGACGTCGCCGGACGGCGCGTGCTGATCGTGGAGGACACCTCCACCACCGGGGGTTCCCCGCTCACCGCCGTCGAGGCCGCGCGCGAGGCGGGCGCCGAGGTGGTCGCGGTGGCGACCATCGTGGAACGCTCCGCCGCGGCCGCGATCGACGATGCCGGCCTGCCGTACGTGTACGCGTACGACCTGAACGACCTGGAACTCGCCTGACGTTCACGCGGACGGCCGGTCGATGTTTCACGTGAAACTACGTTCCGTGACCGACTCCGCCGCCGTCGTGCGCGGACCGGCCGCCCGGGAGGCCGCCCGGGCCCGCGGGTGAGGGGGGCTGGAGGTTCGGGCCCCGTCTGGAAAGATGGGGGGCGACGATGACGTCGCCTCCCTCAGCCGAGCCCGGTCCCGGACCCCGACCCCGGAGCCGTACGGCCACGCACCACGTACTTCACAAGGAGCGGACAGATGCCCATCGCAACCCCCGAGGTCTACAACCAGATGCTCGACCGGGCGAAGGCAGGCAGGTTCGCCTACCCGGCCATCAACGTCACGTCTTCGCAGACGCTGCACGCCGCTCTGCGCGGCTTCGCCGAGGCGGAGAGCGACGGCATCATCCAGATCTCCACCGGCGGTGCGGAGTTCCTGGGCGGCCAGTACGACAAGGACATGGTCACGGGTGCGGTGGCGCTCGCCGAGTTCGCGCACATCGTCGCGAAGAAGTACCCGGTGAACGTCGCCCTGCACACCGACCACTGCCCCAAGGACAAGCTGGACGGCTACGTCCGCCCGCTGGTCGAGATCTCCAAGGAGCGCGTGGCCGCAGGCCAGAACCCGCTCTTTCAGTCCCACATGTGGGACGGCTCCGCCGAGAACCTCAAGGACAACCTGGAGATCGGCCAGGAACTGCTCGCCGCCACCGCAGCCGCCAAGATCATCCTCGAGGTCGAGATCACCCCGACCGGCGGCGAGGAGGACGGCGTCACCCACGAGATCAACGACGAGCTCTACACCACCGTCGACGACGCCATCCGCACCGCCGAGGCCCTCGGCCTGGGGGAGAAGGGCCGCTACCTGCTGGCCGCGTCGTTCGGCAATGTGCACGGCGTCTACAAGCCGGGCAACGTCGTGCTCCGTCCGGAGCTGCTGCGCGACCTCCAGGACGGAGTCGCCGCGAAGTTCGGCACGCAGAACCCGTTCGACTTCGTCTTCCACGGCGGTTCCGGCTCCACCGACGAGGAGATCGCCACCGCGCTGGAGAACGGCGTGGTCAAGATGAACCTGGACACCGACACCCAGTACGCCTTCACCCGCCCGGTCGCGGACCACATGTTCCGCAACTACGACGGCGTGCTCAAGATCGACGGCGAGGTCGGCAACAAGAAGGTCTACGACCCCCGCAGCTGGGGCAAGGCAGCCGAGAAGAGCATGGCCGCGCGCGTGCAGCAGGCCTGCGGCGCCCTGCGCTCGACCGGCACCCGCCTGAAGTGACCCGCACGCCCGGACGCTGACGCGCACGGCGCCCACCCGGCTCCCCACAGGGCCCGGCACCGCACGGTGCCGGGCCCTGTGCGGTGGGTGCCCGGGCCGGGCGTGCAGACTGGAGACATGACCGTTCACGAGAACCTGCTCGGGGGCCCGCCCCCGACCCACCTGCCCGACGACCCCGAGCCGCGGGAGCTGCTCGCCTCCGGCACGGCGCCCGCCGACGTGGCCGCGAAGCACCCCACGTCCTCGCTGGCCTGGGCGCAGCTCGCCGACGACGCCTACACCGCGGGACGAGTCGTCGAGTCGTACGCCTACGCCCGCACGGGCTACCACCGGGGCCTGGACGCCCTGCGCCGCAACGGCTGGAAGGGCCACGGCCCGGTGCCGTTCGAGCACGAGCCGAACCGCGGCTTCCTGCGCGCGCTGCACGCACTCGCCCGGGCGGCCCAGGCCATCGGCGAGCTGGAGGAGTACGAGCGCTGCAGCACCTTCCTCAAGGAGAGCTCGCCGACCGCGGCGTCCACGCTGTCGTAGCGAACGGCGTAGCGCTCGGTGTGACACACGGCGCCGCACGGCGCGCGGGGCCTGCCCGGATGGCCGGGTGAGCACCGCCTCGCGGCATATGCCCGGCCCGGACTTGTCCCGGCCGGGCATGCTCGCGATGATGCTGTGTGGGCCGCGCACGGATCGCACGGCCCGAGGGGACCGGAGCTCCATCGCCGAACGGAAGGAGCGGACCGCTACCCGGACGCCACGATCCACGGAGACACCAGATGTCCCACGAAACCGGCGTTCCCGCCGGTCAGCCGTCCCCGGACGCACCCGCGCCCGAGCCGCAGACCGACGAGGTACAGGCCCCCGAGCTGGACTTCCACGGCACCACCCCGTACGAGGACTACGTACAGGCGGACGTGCTCACCCACCTCCAGCACCCGCTCTCCGACGACCCGGGCGAGATGGCCTTCCTGGTCACCACGCAGGTCATGGAGTTGTGGTTCACGCTGATCGTCCACGAGTGGGAGACCGCTGCGCGGTCGTTGCGCGGGGACGACCTGAACGGCGCGCTCGCCGCGCTGAAGCGTTCGACCTACGAGTTGCAGTCGCTGAACGCGTCCTGGGAGCCGATAGCCCACCTCACCCCCGCGCAGTTCAACGCCTACCGCTCCGCCCTCGGTGAGGGCAGCGGCTTCCAGTCCGCCATGTACCGGCGGCTGGAGTTCCTGCTCGGTGAGAAGTCCGCCTCCATGCTGGTGCCGCACCGCGGCGCCCCCCGCGTGCACGCCGAGCTGGAGAAGGCCCTGCACCAGCCCAGCCTCTACGACGAGGTGCTGCACTACCTGTCCCGGCACGGCCAGGACGTGCCCGCGCAGGTGCTGGAGCGGGACGTGTCGCGCAAGTACGAGCCCGACGCGGCCGTCGAGGCCGTGTGGGCCGGCGTCTACACGGCGGAGGGCGACGGCGATCGGGAGCTGGTCCGCCTCGGCGAGGCGCTGACCGAGGTCGCCGAACTCGTCTGGCGCTGGCGCAACGACCACCTGGTCGCCACCCGCCGCGCCATGGGCTCGAAGGTCGGCACCGGCGGCTCCGCCGGCGTCGCCTGGCTCGAGAAGCGCGCCACCAAGAATGTGTTCCCCGAGCTCTGGACGGCCCGCAGCCATGTCTGAGACCACCACAGTCGCGGGCGCAGCCCGCCGCGGCGACCCCGCCGAGGAGGCCGCCGCCCTCGACGCCGGCGACCGTCTCGCCGCCAAGCGCGCCGAGTTCGTCCTCGACGACACCGTCTACCTGGACGGCAACTCGCTGGGCGCGCTGCCCGCCGGGGTGCCCGACCGGGTCGCCGACGTGATCCGGCGGGAGTGGGGCGAGATGCGCATCCGCTCCTGGACCGAGTCCGGCTGGTGGGAGGCCCCCGAGCGGATCGGCGATCGCATCGCCCCGCTCGTCGGCGCAGCCCCCGGCCAGGTCGTGGTGTCCGACTCCACCAGCGTCAATGTGTTCAAGGCCGTCGTCGGTGCCGTCCGCATCGCGCAGGAGGACGCCCCCGGCCGCACCGAGGTCCTGGTGGACGCCTCCACGTTCCCCACGGACGGCTACATCGCCGAGTCCGCGGCCCGCATGACGGGCTGCACCGTGCGTCCGGTCCCGGCGGGCGAGATGGCCGCCGAGGCCGGCCCGTACACGGCCGTGATGCTGGTCAACCACGTCGACTACCGCACCGGCGAACTCGCCGACCTGTCCGGCACGACCCGGGCGGCCCACCGGGCCGGCGCGCGCGTGGTGTGGGACGTGTGCCACACCGCGGGTGCACTCCCCGTCGACCTGGACGCGCACGGCGTCGACTTCGCCGTCGGCTGCACCTACAAGTACCTCAACGGCGGCCCCGGCGCGCCCGCGTTCCTGTACGTGCGCGCCGACCTGGCCGAGCGCTTCGACTCGCCGCTGCCGGGCTGGAACTCGCACGTCGACCCGTTCGCCATGGCCTCGGTCTACGCGGCGGGCGAGGGCGCGGTGCGCGGCCGCGTCGGCACGCCCGACATCCTGTCGCTGCTCGCGCTCGAGGAGTCGCTGAAGGTCTGGGACGGCGTCGACATCGCGGACGTGCGTGCGAAGTCCCTCGCCCTGACGGACTTCTTCGTCCGCTGCGTCGAGGCGTACGTACCGGACGGACGGGTGCACGTCATCACCCCGACCGCGCACGAACGGCGCGGCAGCCAGGTCGCGCTGCGCTGCCCGGACGCGGGCGAGGTGATGACGGAGCTGATCGCGCGCGGCGTCGTCGGCGACTACCGCCGGCCCGACGTGCTGCGCTTCGGCTTCACTCCGCTCTACACCTCGTTCGCCGACGCCGAGCGCGCCGCGCGCGTGCTCGCAGAGGTGCTGGCCGAGGCCACGACGCCGGGCGGCCCGGCTTGAGCGACGCCCCCGGCACAGGGCAGGCCGACCGGGAGTGGGCCGCGCTGAGCGGCCTGCCCCCGGTCGCCCCCGACCGCACCCTGCGCTACGGCGACCACCCCTCGCAGGTGATCGACCAGTACGGCCCGCCCGACGGCCCCCGCGTCACCGTGCTGCACGGCGGCTACTGGCGGGAGGCGTACGACCGCTCCCACCTCACGCCGTTCGCGGGGGCGCTGGCCGCGCACGGCTGGACCGTCGACCTGGTGGAGTACCGCCGGATCGGCGGCGACGGCGGCTGGCCGCGTACGGCCGACGACGTCGACGCCGCGCTGGGCGCCCTCCGCGCACCCCCGCACGTGCTGCTCGGCCACTCCGCGGGCGGCCAGCTCGCGCTGTGGGCGGCGTGGAAGCGGGACCGCGCGGCGGCAGCCCGCGTGCTGGCCGTCGCGCCGGTCGCCGACCTGGCCCGCGCCCACGCCCTCGGCCTGAGCGAGGGTGCCGTCGCGGAGTTCCTGGGCGGCGAGGAGCACGTCGCGGCGCGGCTGCCGGAGGCCGACCCGATGCGCCTCTTCCCCCGCGTCCCGGTGGAGATCCTGCACGGCACCGCCGACCCCGACGTCCCCGTCGAGCTCTCCCGCCGCTACGCGGCCGACTGGGGCGCCCGCCTCCACCTCCTCCCCGCCACCGGTCACTTCGCCCCCCTCACCCCCGGCACCCCCGCCTTCCACGTCCTCCTCGACGCCCTGCGCTGACGTCCTGGCCTCGCTCGGCGCCACGCCACGCGCGGGGATCGTGGGCCCGTCCGCGGCGGACCGAACGGGCCGTCGGGCGGCGGCGCGGAGCCGGGCCGGGAAATCCAGGCGTCGTCCACCCGGTCTCGTCAGCCGGGTGGGTCCGGTTGCTTCGCCGGGGCGGCGTCGTGCCGGTCCGAGGGTGCCCGGCGCCGTAGGGCGCTGCGCGTGCGGTCCATCTCCCGCCACTCCGGACGGAGTGCGGACGCCGAGACCACCGCGACGTACACCACCGCCACGCCCACGAGCGCGGGTGCCAGGCCGACTGCTGGGCCGGGTGGGGGCGTTGGCCGACCGCGAGCAGCAGCAGCCGGTCGCCGCGCAGGAAGCGGAAGCCGTCCACGAAGATCCGCCAGTAGCCCTCGGGCACCTCCTGACCAGGCGTCGAAGGCGGTGTCGCGGCCCGCCCCACCCCTCGCGGCAGCGTCACGCCGATCACCAGCGAGCCGAGCGCGAACAGCACCGCGATGACCGCCAGGCTGGGGCCGCGACGACGTCGCGGCCCCACTCGGGAGAGCCCGCTACGGCCGGCTGACCGGCTCCGGACGACTGCCGCCGACCCGGCGGCAGTGCGGGGTGTCGGCCGGACGGGTCGTCACGGGGGCGTCGGCGAGGGCGAAGCAGAGCTGCGCGTGCAGCAGTTCCGCCTCCGCCGGGGACATGCGGAGGGCGAGGTCGCCGTCGAACCGGCCGTCCTGCTGCAGCCAGAGGTGCAGCGCGTACCGCCCGTCCTCCTCCCGCCGCAGCGGCTTGCCGGGAACGCGATGGACGCGCAGTCCCCCCGGGAGCGAGCCCGTCAGGCGGCCACCCCCGCCCACGACGCCCCGCTCGCCGGGGAGCCGACGCCCTGCCCGTCGAGGGCGACTGCCAGTGCGGTGATCCGCTCCCGCTGTTCGGGGGTCAGCAGCCACGGTCGGCTGAGGACGCGCCCGGGGTGGTCCACGATCGGCCACCAGTCGTCCGCGGCGCGCGGCGAGGGCCGCGATGCGGCCGGGGTCGCCGTGTCGCCCGTCGCCGTCCTGCGGCGGCACCCGGTGGCGGGCACGAGCACGGCCACCAGGCCGGTGAGTGCCCGCAACAGGGCATGCCGGATAGGCTTGGTCACGCTGACGCTCCTCTACAAGCGTTGGCCACGCCCCGGGGTGGTCGGACACCGCCGGGGCATCTTCACGTCGGCAACCTGTTGATTGCCGACGGCACTTGAATCTCCAAGCGTGCTCACGCTAGCGCGAATTCCAGCTACTTCACAACGTTTGTCACTTCGAAGAGTGAAGCGGCATATGCCTGACGTAACCGAGGAAGGCTCTCGCTGCCGCCGTACCGAGGTCGGCTATGACGTCGGGATCGTCGCTCTCCCGTATGAGGAGGCCGTCCTCGTGCCGGGCGACCTCCAAACAGTTACCGTCGGAGTCCTCGGAGTAGGAGGACTTGTGCCAGTCGAGATGCACTCTGCTCCTGCTTTCACAGCTGCTTCGCCACCTCCCGGATCATGTCGCGGGAGGAGGCATGGTCGAGTGAGCGCTCCTCCATGCGGCAGAGGATGGCCCGGTAGTTCGCGAGTTGGGTCTCGCCGTGCAGGAACGCCGCCCCGGTCGGCGTGTCCTTCTGCACCGTATCGAGCTGTGCGACCGGCCCCGAGGCGTAGAGCGCGGAACTGCCCGCGCTGGGGAAGCCGCCCGCCGCGAACGGAAGGACCCGAACCGTCACGTGGGGGTGGTCCGACTGCTCCAGGAGGTGATCCAGTTGTCGCTTGGCGACGGCGATTGCTCCGAAACGCATGCGCAGTGCGGTCTCGTGGATGAGGAACGTGCACGCGGGCGGGTCGCCGTGGTGCAGGACGCGGCTCCGGCCGACCCTGAAGGCGACCTTCCTCTCCAGCTCCTCAGCCGGAAGAGGAGGTACCGCTTCGTTGAAGACCGCGCGGGCGTAGTCCTCGTGTTGGAGAAGACCGGGCATGTGCGTGATCTGTGCCGTCCGCAGGGCGACTGCGTGGTGCTCCATCTCGGCAAGGTCCAGCAGTCCGGCGGCCAACAGGTCCCGGTAGCCGTCCCACCAGTTCTTCGCGCCCGCCCGCCGCTCGCGGGCCATTCCGGCCAGGGCGCCCACGTAGTCCTGGTCATGGCACGCGTAGTTCGCCGCCCACACGCGGACGCGGTCCTGACTGACGCCGAACCGCCCCGACTCCGTGTTGCTCATGGTGGTCTTGTCGGTGCCGTGCAACGCGGCCGCATCCGTCAGGGACAACCCCGCGTGTTCGCGCATCTTGCGCAACTCCGCTCCGAGGCGACGCTGACGCTCCGTCGGCGGCTTCCGCACGGCCATCGACCCGCCCTTCCCAAGCCCTTCACGACCCCACAGGCTAACCGGCGCCGTCCTGCCACCGGCACTGTTGGTGACTCTGCGTGCGGTGCGGCCATCGACGTGCATCGGGGGCGGGGGTGCAAGGGCGCATCAAGGCGCTCGACCGTTCCGTCCGATCCGTGACGTGGGACGGCGTCGGAGACCGGTCACGCCTGGGGAGACGTGGGGATTGGACTTTGTTGGGGAATGCCGCTGACGAGGGGTGGCTCGTCCCTTCTTCTCCGTGAGCGACCGAGGCGTGACGCCCGCCCCGCCGCGTGAGGCCGTGCGGAGGGCGAGGTGTCGCGGGGTGTTCACCTGCGTGGAGTGTCCGCAGAGGCGGGGCGGTCACATGGGCGGGTAGATGTCGCCGCCGGCCATGCCGCTCTCCTGCTCGCAGCGGCTCTCCATCCGTCGGGCTTTCTCCTCCAGGCGGGCGCGCTGCTCGGGGTCGTCCGTCCCGGCGGCGGCCTTCGTCAGGTCCCGCACCTGCGCGCGCATCTGCTGGACCCGGCGCCGCGACTCTTCCATGGCCGTCATGACCGCTCCCTGGGCTACGGGGAAGAAACCGTGCAATCCCCATCGAAACAGACGCGGCGCCCACCCGTCATCCCCGCGCCGGGAACGCCGCCCGGGGCGGAGACGACGAACGGCCGACGGGACGCCCACGGGCAGGTGTGTGCGTGGGTGCCCCGTCGGCCGAACGCGCCGGGCCGGGCCGCTCGGGCGCCGGCCCGCTCACCGCCGGACGATCGGCTGATCAGGCCGTCATGCCGTACGGCGGTCAGATGAAGGAGTTGATCTGGATGGTTTCGTCGCGGCCGGGCCCGACGCCGATCGCGGAGATCGGCGCACCGGACATCTCCTCGAGCGCGCGCACGTAGCCCTGCGCGTTCTTCGGCAGGTCGGCGAAGGTCTTGGCCTTGGTGATGTCCTCCGACCAGCCCGGCAGGTACTCGTACACCGGCTTCGCGTGGTGGAAGTCGGTCTGGCTGTACGGAAGCTCCGTGACGCGCTCGCCGTCGATCTCGTAGGCGACGCAGACCGGGATCTGCTCCCAGCCGGTGAGCACGTCGAGCTTGGTGAGGAAGAAGTCGGTGAGGCCGTTGACGCGGGTCGCGTAGCGGGCGATGACCGCGTCGAACCACCCGCAGCGCCGGTCGCGGCCGGTGGTCACGCCGCGCTCGCCGCCGATGGTGCGCAGCGCCTCGCCGTCCGCGTCGAACAGCTCGGTCGGGAACGGGCCGGCCCCGACTCGCGTGGTGTACGCCTTGAGGATGCCGATGACCCGGTTGATCTTCGTCGGGCCGATGCCCGCGCCGGTGCAGGCGCCGCCGGCCGTCGGGTTGGACGAGGTAACGAACGGGTACGTGCCGTGGTCGACGTCCAGCAGGGTGCCCTGGCCGCCCTCGAAGAGGACGACCTTCCCCTCGTCGACGGCGTCGTTGAGGATCAGCGTGGTGTCCGCGACGAAGCCGCGCAGCTGGTCGGCGTAGCCGAGGAGCTCCTCGACGACCTGCTCGGTGACGATGGCACGCCGGTTGTAGAGCTTGGCCATCACCTGGTTCTTGAAGTCCAGGGCGGCCTCGACCTTCTGCGTGAGGATCGACTCGTCGAAGAGGTCCTGCACGCGGATGCCGACACGGTTGATCTTGTCGGCGTACGTCGGGCCGATGCCGCGGCCGGTGGTGCCGATCTTCCGCTTGCCCAGGAAACGTTCCGTCACCTTGTCGAGCGTCGTGTGATACGGCGTGATCAGGTGCGCGTTCCCGCTGATGAGCAGCTTGGACGTGTCGACGCCACGCTCGTTCAGCCCGCTCAGCTCGGAGAGCAGGACCGCCGGGTCGATGACGACGCCGTTGCCGATGACCGGGGTGCACTCCGGGGACAGGATGCCGGAGGGGAGCAGGTGCAGCGCGTATTTCTGGTCGCCGACGACGACCGTGTGGCCGGCGTTGTTGCCGCCCTGGTAGCGCACCACGTAGTCGACCGACCCGCCGAGCAGGTCGGTGGCCTTCCCCTTGCCCTCGTCACCCCACTGAGCACCGAGCAGCACAAGTGCGGGCACAGGCGTACACCCCTTCCGGGCGGGGCATGTCCCACGTGCGTGGCGCTTTCGCCTCGCGAGAGCCGTGACGGGCCTGCCCCGGATTGATGAAGCCCCTGGCGCAACAGCGACAGGGGCTCTTGCACCGAGAGATTACCGGAACCGGTTGCCGGGGTGCGAACGCCCGTGGCACTCGGGCCGGGGCGTGCGCCCGGCCGCGCGGGCTCGCGGGCTGCGAGCGCCCGACGAAACCTGGAGAGAGGAACGACGTGTCGGCTCCAGACCTGCTGGTCGTCATCGACCCCGTCGCCCGGGCGACGGACGGGGAGTCCGTACGGATCGCGAGGGACGTCCTCTGCGCGGGCGCCGGCGCGGGAGGGGCGAAGGTGTGCGTGCCCGAGTGCGCGGCGGATGTGGAACGGGCGCTCGCCCGGCGCGGCAGCCGGCGGCCGGTGGTGGTCGGCGACGACCGTGCCCTGCTGCGCACCGTGCGGCTGCTGTACCGGGAGCGGGAGCTGTCGGCGTGCGCGCTGGCGGTGGTGCCGGTCGGCCCGCCGGACGTCACCGTGCTGGCCCGGGCCCTCGGTGTGCCCGGCGACGCCGTCGCCGCCTCGCGGGTGGCGCTGAACGGCACGGACCGTGCCCGGGACCTGCTGGTCGACGACAGCGGCGGAGTGGTGCTGGGGGCGCTTCGTGTGCCCGCGCGCGCCGGGAGTGCGGGCGGTGCGCGCGGCGCGGACGGCGCGGGCGGTTCCTGCGGTCCGGGAGCGGGCCCGCCCGCGGCGGACGGGGCGGGCCCGGGCGAGCCGGCGGCCCAGGGCGACCGGGTGCCGGAGCCGCGCCCGCCTGCCCGCGAGGCGCCGCCCGGCGGAGGCGCGGCGCGCGGAGGGGCGGTTCCGGGAGAGCCGGGGGCCGACGGCGGGGCGCGTGGCACCGGTGCGCGCGGGGGCGCGGACGGCCCGGGGGCCTGGGCGGTGCCCCGGCACGGTTCCGCTTCCGCCGCGGCCGGGTACGGGCAGCGCGGCGGTCACGCCGACGCGCGGGAGCCGCTGCTCCGCGTCGGCCGTTCGCTGGTACGGACGCTCGCGCGGCCGCTGCCGTTGCTCGGGGCACTGGCGGGCGCTGCCGGGGGGCCGGCCGGCGGGCACGGACCGCCGCTGCGGCTGCGCGTGGAGGCCGACGGAGCGACGCTCGCCGACCTGGACCGCCCGGTCGTGGGGGTGTGGCTGGCTCCCGGGGGCGACGGACTGGCGACGGTCGCGGTGCGCCGCCGGGCCACGTCCGAACCGCTCTACGCCCGCGCACGCACGGTCACCGTCTCCGGGCCCGACTTCCGATACCGCGCGGACGCGCTGGTCGGCGGACCCGTCCGGGCCCGCACCTGGACGGCCATGGACTCGGCCTGGTGGCTCACCCTGCCGGGGCCGGCGGCGGGCGACGACGAGCACGGCGACGCCTGAGGATGGCCTGAGGAGGCCCGGGGACGTCTGAGGACGCCCGGGGACGGGGACGTCACGGTGCCGGTGCCGGGTTCCCCCTTCCGGCACCGGCACCGTGGCTCCTGGGCGGAGCGTCAGCTCCGCAGCTTCTCCACGGCCGTACGGGTCGTCGTGCGGAAGTCGTCGACTGGGGCGTGCGAGAGGTTCCCCATCTGGCCCCAGTCCACGACGGTCACGGTGCGGCCGTCGCGCCCGATGCCGAAGAGGTGGGCGTCGCTGGTGCCGGTGCCGTCCGGGTCGGCGGTGTCCACGCCGTAGACGTGGGCGCCCTCCTGCACGTCGACGCGCCCGTAGTCGACCAGTTCGGCCTCCGCGCCCGGGTACTGCTCCTCGTACGCCGCCGCGCAGGCCCGTACCGACTCCTCGGCCTCCGCGGCGAGTGCCCGAGCGTCCTTCAGGGTGGCCGTCCGCACGCTGACCTGCACGGCGGAGGTGTCGAACTCGGTCCAGAACCGCCGGTGCGACGCTCCCTCGGCGGGCAGCGCGTCCTCCAGGCAGAACACCGGGAACTCCGGCAGGCCGGCCGCCGCCTCCTCCGCGTACCACGCGGAGGACGGGTGCGCGGGGAGTTCGTCCGGCGCGAGGAACGCCGGCGCGGCGGCCGCCCGGCGGGACGCGTCCGCGGGCGCGCCCTCCGGCGCCGCCTGGGCGGAGCCCACGGCGACCAGGCCGATCGTGGTGGTGACGACGGCGGCCGTGAGAGCCGCGGTGCGCAGGGCGCGGCGGTGGATGTGCATGGTGGGTGTCCCTCCGTTTGACGGTTCACCAGGAGCGTTGCCCGGCGTGTCACATGGGGGCAACAGCTCGCGGGGAATCCGGGACGCCGGGACGTCCGCACGTACGCTGACATGGGGAAACGGAGTGGCCCTGGAACGCTTCCCGGGACGGGAACCGGCGGGACGGGACGACGGAGGGGAGCCGGCCGGGATGGGTGCAGCGCGGGACACGGAGGAGTTCGCCGCTTGCCTGCGGCGGCTGAAGGATCGTTCGGGACGCAGTTACGGGCAACTCGCCCAGCGCGCCCACCTGAGCACGTCGACGCTGCACCGCTACTGCAACGGCCAGGCGGTGCCGCTGGACTACGCGCCGGTGGAGCGGCTCGCGCGCCTGTGCGGCGCGACGCCGGAGGAACTGCTCGCACTGCACCGGCGCTGGGTGCGGGCCGACGCGAGCCGCGCCCGACGGGACGGCGACGTGCCGGGCGGCGCGCGGGCGGTCGAGCCCGTGGCGCACGGCGGGCCGGCGGCCGATGCGGGAGGGCCGCCGCCCGCCGAGGGCCCGCCGTCGCCCGCGGATGCGCCACCCGACACCGGCCCGGCGTCACCCGCCGTCCCGGTGGCGGCGGACGGGGGCGAGGACCGAGGGGAGCGGGCCGCCGGAGTGGCGGACGACCGGCCGGGCGCATGGCGGAGCGTCGCCGCCCGCCTTCGGCTGTGGCGGGTGGCCGCCCTGGTCGCCCTGGTCGTAACGGTGGCCGTGTCCGCCTTCGTCGCCTCCGGCCCGGAGGGGCGCGGAGCAGACCCCACCCCTGTCGCCGGTCCGGACGGCGCGCGGCGGGCTGCCGGCCCCGCGGCGACCGCGTCGCCCACCGCCCCGGGGCGGGAGCGCACCCCCTCGGGGTCACCCTCCGCGGCCGCCCGTCAGGCCGGACCGGAGAAGGACGCCCCCGGGAAGAAGCAGGGCGGTGAGGGCCGGGGGCGGGACGTCACCGGGTCGCCGCTGACCTGGACCGCCGGGTTCCACGTGTGGCGGCACGGCTGTGACCACACCTATCTCGTGGACCGCGCGCCGACACAGGTGCCGGAGCCGCCCGTGGAGCAGGACGCGCGCGGCTGGGCCTCGGCGGTGGGCGCCGTGCACGGCGGCGACACGGTGGTGGAGGCGACCGTACGGGCGGCCGGTGCGGAGCCCGTGGTGGTCGAGGGCGTGTACGTGCGGGTGGCGGACCGGCGCGCGCCGCTGGACTGGCCGGCGTACGGGATGAGCAACGGGTGCGGCGGGGCGCTCACTCCGGCCGCGTTCACGGTGGGCCTGGACGCGGCCCGGCCGGTGGCCCGTCCGCAGGACGGGTACGACGGCGAGGATGGGACGCATCTTCCGGCGACGCGCCTGCCGTACCAGGTGACGGCCGGCGAGCCGCTGGTGCTGCGGGTCGAGGCGCGGACGGAGCGGTACGACTGCGAGTGGTACCTGGAGGTGCGCTGGAGCAGCGGCGACCGCACGGGGACGCTGCGGATCGACGACGGCGGCCGGCCGTTCCGTACGAGCGGGGGCGGCGACGGCGAGGCGTACGGCTACGACTGGGGCGCCGGCGCGTGGCAGGGGGCGGGTGCGTGAGTCCGCGCCCCTCCGCTCCCCCCGCCCCGTCGCGGCGGGGTTCGGCCGGCCGTCCGGGGTCAGTCGCCGGAACGCGCCCGCTCTGCGCGCAGCTCCCGCCAGCGGGCCATCAGGCCGGAGAGTTCGTCCTTGAGGAAGGCGAAGAACTCGCCGGTCTCCTTGAGGCGGCGGCCCGCCGGGGTGTCGGGGCCGATGGCCTCGGCACCGGCGCGGGCGGTGGCCGACCAGCGGGAGAGCAGGACGTCGCGGTTGGTGAACGTCTCCCACCAGACGTCCTCCTGGACGCGGTAGAGCTCCCGCCGTGAGCCGGGGGCCCGTTCGCGGCTGACCATGTGCACGCCGGCCAGGTAGCGCACCGCGCCGGACACGGCCGCGGGGCTGACCTGGAGCCGGTCGGCGAGTTCGGCCGAGCTGAGGGCGCCCTCGTCGGAGGCGAGCAGGCACGCGAACACCCGGGCCGCCATGCGCTGCATGCCGGCCTCCGTCAGGTCGGCCGCGAAACGTTCGACGAAGGGCGACAGGCGCGTCGCGTAGTCGTCGGCACTCACCCTGGCGTTCTCCCCTGTGCGGTGATCTCTCCTCCGAATCCTAGCTGCTCTGAATCTTCATAAATTTCTGAACCTAATGTAGCTTCGTGTGTATGACCAAGGCAAGGGAAGCCCTCTCCGTGTCGGGCCTCGTGAAGACGTTCGGCCGGACACGGGCGCTCGACGACCTCGACCTGCACGTCGACGTGGGGGAGGTGCACGGCTTCCTCGGCCCGAACGGCGCGGGGAAGTCGACGACGATCCGGGTCCTGCTCGGCCTGCTGCGGGCCGACGGGGGACACGCACGCGTACTGGGACTCGACCCGTGGCACGACGCCGTCCCGCTGCACCGGCGGCTCGCGTACGTGCCCGGCGACGTCGAGCTGTGGCCCAACCTCACCGGCGGTGAGGCCATCGACCTCCTCGCCCGCCTGCGCGGGGGAGACGGTGTGGACAAGGGGAGGCGCGACGAACTCCTCGAACGCTTCGACCTCGACCCGACGAAGAAGGGCCGCACCTACTCGAAGGGCAACCGGCAGAAGGTCGCAATCGTCGCGGCGCTCGCCTCGGACGCCGAACTGCTCCTGCTCGACGAGCCCACGGCCGGCCTCGACCCGCTCATGGAGGTCGTGTTCCAGGACGTCGTCACCCAGGCGAAGGCGGCCGGCCGGACCGTGCTGCTCTCCAGCCACATCCTGGCCCAGGTGGAGAAGCTCTGCGACCGGGTGAGCATCGTGCGGCTCGGGAAGGTCGTGCAGTCCGGCACGCTCCAGGAGATGCGCCACCTCACTCGGACCACCGTCGAGGCGGAGACGGAACGCCCGGCGACCGGACTGGAGGAGCTGACGGGCGTGCACGATGTGCAACGCGACGACGGGCGGGTGCGCTTCGCCGTGGACGGCGCCCAATTGGACGCGGCGATCCGGCGGCTCACCGAGTGCGGCATCCGCTCGCTGACCAGCCACCCGCCCACGCTGGAGGAGCTGATGCTCCGCCACTACGGCGACGTGGCGGACGGCGAGGAGGCCGGCGCGCTCCGGAGCGGGGTGGGCTCGTGACCGCCACCGTGGAGCGGACGGCCGCCGGCTCCGCGACCGGAACGGACGCGCGCGGAGGCGCGCTGGCCGGCACGGGCGTGCTGCTCCGCTTCGCCCTGCGGCGCGACGGCGTACGCCTGCCCGTCTGGATCGGGGCGCTGACCGCCGGCACGCTCGCCTCGCTGTCGAGCTTCGAGCAGACCTACTCGACCGACGCGGACCGCACGGCCATCGCGAAGACGCTGGGAAGCCCGGCAGGGCTGGCGATGAGCGGCCCCGGGCACTACCTGGACGATTACGGTCTCGGCGCGATGATGGGCCATCAGATGCTCGGCTTCGTAGCCGTGCTGGTCGGGCTGATGACCGTGCTCACCGTCGCACGGCACACCCGGATGGAGGAGGAGACCGGCCGCGCCGAGCTGGTGCGGGCGGCCGTCGTGGGACGGCACGCGCACCTGACGGCGGCTCTCGTCACCGCGGCGCTGGCCTCCCTGGCACTCGGCGGCCTGCTCGCGGCGGGCCTGGGCGCGAGCGGCGCCGAGGGCGTCGGGTGGCACGGTTCCCTTCTGTACGGGGCGGCGCACGCGGCCGTCGGCATCGTCTTCGCCGGCGTCGCCGCAGTAACGGTGCAGGTCACGCAACACTCCCGGGGCGCCTCCGGGATGGCCCTGGCCGCCATCGGCGCCGCGTACGCGCTGCGGGCCGCGGGAGACGTGGGCGGCGGCGCGCTGTCGTGGCTGTCGCCGATCGGCTGGGCGCAGCGCACCTACGTCTTCGTCGACGACCGCTGGTGGCCGCTGCTGCTCTGCCTGCTGCTCGCCGCCGGTGCGGCAGCCGCCGGGTACGTGCTCAGCACCCGGCGCGACCTCGGCGCCGGACTGCGGGCGGCGCGGACCGGCCGCGGCTCCGCGTCGGGCCTGTTGACGCGCCCCGTCGGGTTCGCGCTGCGGCAGCAACGCGGGCTGCTGTACGGCTTCGCGGCGGGCCTGTTCGTCCTCGGCGCCATGTACGGCTCGATCCTCGGCCAGGCCGAGGAGATGATCGAGGACCTCGCCGAGCTGAGGGAGGTCGTGCGGCAGGTCGGCGACGCCTCGCTCGCCGAGTCGTTCGCCGCGACGGTGATGATCGTGGTGGCGGTCGTCGCCTCCGTGCACGGGGTGATGGCGGCGCTGCGGCCGCGTGCCGAGGAGACCGCCGGGCGTGCCGAACCCCTGCTGGCCACCGGCCTGTCCCGGGCACGCTGGGTCGGCAGCCACGTCGCGGTGGCGACCGCGGGAGGTGTCGTCGTGCTGCTGGCCGCCGGGCTGGGCTTCGGCCTGCTGGGGGCCGCGAGCACGGGCGACGCGGGCGTGGTGCCGGACCTGCTGGGCGCGGCACTGGCCTACGCGCCCGCGCTCTGGGTCACCGCCGGGGTCGGCGTCGCCCTCTTCGGCTGGGCGCCGCGCGCCACGGCCGCGGTCTGGATCGTGCCGGTGTACGCGTTCGTGGTCGGCTACCTGGGCCCGATCCTGGACCTCCCCGACTGGCTCGCCGAGTTGTCACCCTTCGGCCACGTGCCGCGGGTGCCGGCGGAGAGCATGGACTGGGGAGCGGCGGCCGGTCTCACGGCGGTGGCGGCGGCCCTGGTCGCCTTCGGGATCGCAGGATTCCGCCGACGGGACCTGGAGACGAAGTAGCGGCTGCTCACGCAGCAGCCGCTACAGCGCGACGAGACCTGCGGCGGTCGGCCGGAAGCCGCAGGTCTCGAGGTAGAACCCCCGCAGGTGCTCCTCGAAGTCGACGTGCAGCCACCGGCACCCGGCGGCGCGGGAACCCCGCGCCGCCGTCGCGACCAACTCCGCGCCGACACCCCGGGAACGGCGGTGGGCGGCCACCACCGGTCCCCGCTCTGTCCGTGGCCGCGACCGGACGCACGTACGGGTGGCCCGGGCAGGCTCACCCCCGTGGGGGGCACCCGAAGAGGCGCGCACCGGGTGCAGCGGGCCTGCCGTGCTGGTCGGATGGCCGTATGACTCCGCGCGCCCGTCCCCACCTCGCCGCAGCGGTCGCGGCATGCGCCGCGGTCGCCGCGCTCGCCGTGCCGTCCGCCGCCGCGAGCGAAGGGGGCGGAGCCCCCGGAGCGCCGGACACCAGCCGTCCCCGGGACGCGGTCACGCTCACACCGGCGGCCGGCGACCCCGGCAGCACGGTGACCGTCCGGGCGCGATGCGGTGGGGACGTGGACCACGGAGGCGTGTTCTCCACCGCTTTCGCGGACGCGCCGGCGTTGCGGCCGGCTGCCGCCGGGGGCGGTCTCGTCGCCGAGGCCCGGGTGAAGTCCGGCCTGCCGCCCGGCCGTTCGTACGTCGTCACCGCGAACTGCAGCGCCGCCGAGTCGCTGACCACCACCTTCGTCACGTCCGAAGGGCGCTCGCACCGCCACCTGGCCCGTGGGGGGAGCGGGGAGGAGGCGAACCAGGTCGACGGCGTCGCCCTCGCCTTCGGCGGCGGGCTGGCCGGGGCGGCGCTCGCGGGTTACCTGCTCACCGCCCGCCGGGTCGCGTCCCGGCGCCGGGCCCGCGCGGGGCGGCGGTGAACCGGTGACGACCCGGTACGAGCGGCTGTCCTCGCGCAGCCGCCGCCTCGAGGTGGTCTCGGTGGTCGCGGCCGTGGTCTTCACCGTGGTGACGTGCCGGTTCGTTCCGGGACCGTCCGCGGCGAACGCCGCGGTCCTGGCCGCGGACACCGGCGCTGGGGAGTCCGGCCTGGCGGTCAGCGACCGGGTGCCGGGGGTGGACGCCGGGGCCGGGGAGGCGTCGGGACGTCCGGCGCGTACGGCGCCCGTACGGGTCGCCATCCGCGGGACCGGCGTGGACGCGGGGATCGTGCCGGTCGAGGAGCGCGCCGGGGACGGCATCCCGGTCGCACCGCCCGACGACCCGATGCAGGTGGCCTGGGCGGCTGGACTTCCGGCGCCCGGCGAGAAGGGCGCGGCCGTGCTGGTCGGGCACCTCGACGCCGGGACCGGTCCGGCGGCGTTCGCTGGCCTCGGCGGGTTGCGCGCGGGCGCGCAGATCAGGGTGCTGCGGGCGGACGACCGGACGGTGCGGTACGAGGTGCACGCCGTGCAGCGGTACGGGGCGGCAGGGCCGCCGGGAGAACTCGGCGACGTGCCCGGGGACGCCGGTGGAATGCTCCGCCTGGTCGCGGTCGGCGGCGCCTGGACGGAACCTGTCGTCGACGACACGAGCGTCGTCGCGTTCGCCCACGCCCGCTGAGCACGCCGACCGCCCGGCGGCATGGCGTGGCGCGGCATGTCGTGGCGGTGGGGTCAGCGGTGCGTGCGGGACATACGGGTCTCCTGCGCGCGGGTGAGGCGGAGCACGACGAGGATGGCCAGGATCGTCGCGGGCACCAGCAGCAGGTCGGTGACGATGCCCCAGACCAGCCAGCCGCGCGCCTCCAGCGCGGTGCTCGCGTCGTGCCACTCCTGCCAGCCGAGCAGGGAGCCGATGAGGGAGCTGGTCAGCCACATCGTCCACCAGCCGTTGAGCAGCCCCGTACGGTGCGGCCCGGCGCCGTTCCAAGCGGGCCGGCCTGGCGCGGGGGGAGCGCAGGCGGCCCAGATGTCGTCGGCGATCTGCTTGGGGATCCACAGGTTGGCGACGGGGAGGAACCAGCCGCCGATCGCCATGCCGGGGCCGTACCGCATAACGCCGGGGCGGAACGCCTCGGCGTTCAGCCGCACCCGCCAGAACCACATCAGCCACAGGGTGATCAGCGGCAGGGCGACGAGGAACGCGAGGACGTCCAGCGTGACGGACCACGCCTTGAGGCCGTCGTAGTCGGGGACGAGGGTCGGTTCCCAGGAGTCGGCGTAGTCGCTGTAGGTGCCGTAGGCGGCGAAGCTGAACAGCAGGTCCAGCACCGTCCAGGCCAGCACGGCGGCGAGCAGGGTCCAGGTGGCCGTGGCCAGGCCGCGAGGGGAGCGCGGAGGTCCGGACGGCGCCGCGCCGGCGCGCTGCTGTCCGGCCGCGGGCCGGGGGCCGGGGCCGACCGTTCCCGGACCGTACGGGGAGGTGGTCCGGTATCCGGTGTGGTGCGGGCCGGGAGGGGGCGTGGGCCCGGGGCTCCACGGCCTGGGTTGCGGGTAGCCGTACGGTCCCGGCGTCGCGGATGCGGCCGGCCCGGGCGGCGTGCCCGGCACGCCGTAGGCGGACGGGGGCGGACCCGGCGGCCGGTAGGGGCCCGGCGGCGGAGTGCCCGTACCCGCGCCCAGACCGGGGCCCGTCGCCGTCCCCGCGGACGACGCCGGGGCGCGGACCGCCGCAGCCGCCTCCGGGTCCTCGCTGTCCAGCAACTGCACGGCGTGACGCCCGAGCTGGGCGAGGACCTCGCCCGGCAGCCAGGTGCCGGAGAGTTCGTCACCCGCCCAGCCGGCCAGCGTCCCGAGGCTGGGGCGTTGCGCCGGGTCCTTGGCCAGGCAGGCCGTGATGAGGTCGCGCAGGCGGCCCTCGATGCCGGTGAGGTCCGCCTCCTCCTCGGCGATGCGGAACATCAGTGCGTGGATGCCGGAGTCGGCGGTACCGAACGGCATCCGGCCGGTCGCCGCGTACGCCAGCACCGCGCCGAGGCAGAACACGTCGCAGGCGGCCGTGACGGGCGTGCCGCGCACCTGCTCCGGGGACATGAACCCGGGAGAGCCGATCACCGCGCCGGTACTGGTGAGCCCGCCGGAGGACTGGAGCGCGGCGTCGACGGCGCGGGCGATGCCGAAGTCGATGACGCGCGGGCCGTCGAAGGTGATGAGGACGTTGGACGGTTTGAGGTCGCGGTGCACCAGGCCGGCGGCGTGGATGGCGGTCAGCGCCCGGATCAGGCCGGAGGCCAGCGCGAGGGCGGACTGCTCGGGGAGCGGGCCGTAGTCGTGGTCGACCACTTGGGCGAGGGAGGGACCGGCGATGTAGCCGGTGGCGACCCAGGGCTCGGCGGCCTCGGTGTCGGCGTCCAGGACCGGCGCGGTCCACTCGCCGCCGACCCGCCGGGCGGCGGCGATCTCCAGGGCGAAGCGGCGGCGGAAGTCCGGCTGCCGGGCGAGTTCCGCCTTGACGGCTTTCACCGCCACCGTCCGGCCCCGTTCGGAACGGGCCAGGTAGACGCGGCCCATGCCACCCTCGCCCAGTCTGCCCAGCAGGCGGTAGCCGCCTATCCAGCGAGGGTCGTGGCTGCCCAGCCCCTCCATGCGTCCTCCCCCGTGTCGTGCCGTGCCGTGCGGCAGTCAACCGCCACCGAGGATAGAGGGGTTCGCCCGGTCCGAGGCGGGCCGGCCGGAGACCCGAGTCGTTACCGTTACCGGCCGTGCCGGGCGCCCCTGACCGGTTGCGGCGTGTCCGGCGCGGACTCCAGGGCGTCCAGCGCCCCGGTGAGGCGCCGCAGCGCGTCCAGCGCCCGCGCGAACTCCGCCTGGCCGCGCTGTTGTTCGGAGAGCCGGTGGGCGAAGTCGGCGTGCTGCGGGGCGATGCGGCGTACGGCGGCGAGCCCGTCGGCGGTGGGCGCGAGCAGCTTGGCCCTGCGGTGTGCCGGGTTGGGGCGGTACTCGGCGAGGCCGCGGTCGGCCAGCTCCTCGGCGACGGAGAGGAACTGCCCGTCGATGCGGAACGCGGTCAGTGCCGTGCCGCTCAGCAGGTCCGGCGTCGCCGCCGCTTCCCTGGTGCCGGCCGGCCCCGTGCCCGCTGCGCCCGTCGAGTCCGCCGGGCCGGCGGCCGGACCCTCGGCGGCCAGCCGGTCGACGTGCTACGCCACTCGGCCCAACCCGCGTGACGAACGACGACGCCGCCACCTCGCCACGATGGTACGCACCGTGTCCTCGCGGGTGCCCGGTGTGAGCAACCTCCCGGCGCCAGGTCGATGGGGAACCCCACATTCCGTCGCGCACCCGCGACGCGTGCCGGGAGCGGTCCTTACCCTGTGGGGGCCGACCGAGAGGTGAGATACGCATGACCAGTCAGGACTCCACGCCCGCGGCCTTCGCCGTCCCCGGGGACAAGGGCGCCGTCAAGGCGGCCGACCGTGCCCACGTCTTCCACTCCTGGTCCGCCCAGGGGCGCATCGACCCGCTCGCGGTCGCCGGTGCCGAAGGTGCGTACTTCTGGGACTACGACGGGAACCGCTACCTCGACTTCTCCTCCCAGCTGGTCAACACCAACATCGGCCACCAGCACCCCAAGGTCGTCGCCGCCATCCAGGAGCAGGCCGGCCGGCTGTGCACCCTGGCACCCGGCTTCGCCGTCGACGTCCGCTCGGAGGCGGCCCGGCTCATCGCCGCACGCACCCCCGGCGACCTGGACCGGATCTTCTTCACCAACGGCGGCGCCGAGGCGATCGAGAACGCCGTGCGCATGGCCCGGGTGCACACCGGGCGACCCAAGGTGATGGCCGCCTACCGCTCGTACCACGGCGCCACGGCAGCCGCCATCAACCTCACCGGCGAACCGCGCCGCTGGGCCTCCGACACCGGCACCGCCGGCGTCGTCCGCTTCTTCGGCCCGCACCTCTACCGCTCGCACTTCCACGCCACCACCGAGGCCGAGGAGTGCGCCCGTGCGCTGGAGCACCTGGAGCAGACGATCCTCTTCGAGGGCCCGCACACCCTCGCCGCGGTGGTGCTGGAGACCATCGTCGGCACCGCCGGCGTGCTGATGCCGCCCGAGGGCTACCTGGCGGGCGTCCGCGAGATCTGCGACCGGCACGGCATCCTGCTCGTGCTGGACGAGGTGATGGCCGGCTTCGGCCGCACCGGCACCTGGTTCGCGGCCGACCTGTACGACGTCGTGCCCGACCTGCTGACCTTCGCCAAGGGGGTCAACTCCGGCTACGTGCCACTGGGCGGCGTGGCCATCTCCCAGGCGGTGGCCGCCACGTTCGACGACCGCCCCTACCCCGGCGGCCTCACCTACTCCGGTCACCCCCTCGCCTGCGCCTCCGCGGTCGCGACGCTCAACGCGATGGCCGAGGAGGGCATCGTGGAGAACGCCGCGCGTATCGGCGAGGACGTCCTCGGACCCGGCCTGCGGGAGATCGCCGCACGCCACCCGTCGGTCGGCGAGGTGCGCGGCACCGGGGTCTTCTGGGCGCTGGACCTGGTCCGCGACCGGGAGACCCGCGAACCGCTGGTGCCCTACAACGCGTCCGGCGACGCGGCGAAGCCGATGAACGACTTCGCGGCCGCATGCAAGACGCGCGGCCTGTGGCCCTTCGTCAACATGAACCGCACCCATGTGGTGCCGCCGTGCACCGTCACCGAGTCGGAGGCCAAGGAAGGGCTGGCCGTGCTGGACGAGGCCCTGTCCGCCGCCGACGCCCACACCACCGATGCGGGGCGCGTGCGGTGATACGGCGCAGCACCCTGCGGGCGCAGGTCGCCACCGCACTCCGGGACGAGATCCTCGCCGGCCGGCTGCCGACCGGGAGGGACTTCACCGTCAAGGAGATCGCCGACCAGTACGGCGTCTCCGCGACCCCGGTACGGGAGGCGCTGGTCGACCTCGCCGCGCAGGGTCTGCTCGACATGGAGCAGCACCGCGGTTTCCGCGTGCACGAGTTCTCCCCGGCGGACTTCCGCGCCATGATCGACGCCCGCTCGCTGGTCATGGAGGGCGTCTTCCGCTGGATACGGCAGCGCGGCGGCACCGTCGAGCTGCCCGACCGGGACGCGCTGCAGTCGGTGCGACGGCGCGCCGTCGCCGCCGAACGCGCCGCGCTCCTCGGAGACCTGGACATCCTCATCGGCTACGACCTGCGCTACTGGCGCGAGTTGGGCGGTGTGGTGCACAACCCGTACGTGCGCGACTTCCTGGACCGCGTCCGCGTGCAGTGCTGGGCCTTCGCGGTGCCGGTGCTGCGCCGCGAGGAGAAGCTGGCCGGCCGCCTGTGGACGGGGCACTGCACGCTGCTGGACGCGGTGGAGGAGCTGGACCTGGACGGGGCACAACGTCTCCTCACCGAGTACGACGCGCACGCGCTGACGCTGGTCGACGGCCCCTGACCGGGCCGTCTCCACGGCGGGCGGACGCTGTTCCTGCCGAGGGGATCTCCCGCACCGGCGCCCCCCGGTCTACCCTGAGGCCGTCGGCCGCCCCCAACCCGCGGAGCGAATCCCTTGGCCTGTGACCTGTGGCTCGTCCCCCTCGTCGACGTGCTGTGCCACAGCCCCGACAATCCCTTCGCGGAGGAGATCGCGACCTACGACCGGGCGCTCGCCGCGTCCGGCCTGCCGTCCGTCCCCGTGTACGGGTACGTACCGGGGCTGTCCGGCGATGTCGCCCCCGTCGCCGGCTTCGACTACGACGCACTGCACCTGCTGCGCCGCGCGCATCTCCTCCAGCTGTGCAACCTGGAGGTCACCCCGGTGGACGCCCTCGGCGGCGACTACGAGCAGCTGCTGGAGATGTTCGAGCAGACCGCCCAGCAGTCCCACTTGGTCTGGCACTACGACCACGCGGGCGCGTACGTGCCGGTGGACTTCCCGGCCCCGCTCGCCACGGACGAACTCCTCGAGGGCGGAGGCCCGCTGGGCTCCAGCCAGGGGCTGCTGCGCGAACTGGAGGCGGTCGCCCCCTTCGTGGGCATCGACCCGCACAACCCGCCGCCGCCGCCCGAGGCGCCCACCCGGCCGACCGAGCTGGAGGAGCCCGCCGTGGCGCCCGCGTACGGCGAGGGCCCGTTCGCCCGGGAGCAGCACGTGTGGCTCGGGCTGCACCAGGCCGCGACGCGCAGCCTCGCCCAGGGCTCGATGATCATTTTCAGCTGACGCTCCGTCCGCGCCGTCCGGCTACCGGACGGCCGGGTGTTCTTGCCGGACATCCCGGACAGGACCTAGCCGCGGGCCCTCCCGGCGCGGCACCATCTGCGGGTCGGCGCGGCCTGCGCCGGCGTCTGTGCACGTGTCAGGAGGGCAAGTGAGACGAACCGCATCGGTGGCCGTCGCCTTGGCGGCGATGGCATCGGGCCTGGTCTCGGCAGTGCCGGCGACAGCCGCCGCGGGATCACCCGCCGCGGCGTCGTCCGTGGACTGGACGGACTGCGGTACCGCGAACAACCCGACCATGCAGTGCGCGGCGATCGACGTGCCGCTGGACCACGCCCGTCCTGAGGGTCGGCAGATCCAGATCGCCGTCAACCGCATCCCGGCCACCGCCGAGGAGAGGCAGGGACCGCTGCTGGTCAACCCGGGCGGCCCCGGAGGCAGCGGCCTCGGCCTCGCCGGCTACGTCGCCCGTTCGCTGCCCGCCGACGTGGCCGCGCAGTACGACGTCATCGGCTTCGACCCGCGCGGCGTCGGCAAGAGCGAACCCGCGCTGGAGTGCAAGCCCGGCTACTTCGACGCCACCCGGCCGGACTCCGTGCCGCACGACTTCCGCACCTTCGCGGAGAACATCTCGCGCGCCGCGTCCTTCGCCGTCGACTGCGGCATCCGCCACGAGGGCGTACTGAAGCACATCAACACCCGCAACACCGCGCGCGACATGGACGCCATCCGCGCCGCGCTGGGCGCCGAGCAGATCAACTTCTTCGGGTACTCGTACGGCACCTACCTGGGCTCCGTGTACGCCGAGCTCTTCCCGGAGCGGGTGCGCCGGATGGTCCTCGACAGCATCGTCGACCCGACGAAGGTCTGGTACGAGGCCAACATCAGCCAGAACTACGCCTTCGACGAGCGCTTCACGGCGTTCACGGCCTGGATCGCCGAGCACGACGCGACGTACGGACTCGGCACCGACGCGGAGAAGGTCGAGGCCCGCTGGTACGACATGCGCACCGCCATGCGGGACGAGCCGGCGAAGGGCGTCGTCGGACCGGCCGAGCTGGAGGAGTCCTTCCTGCCCGGCGGCTACTACAACGGCTACTGGCCCGCCATGGCCGAGGCGTTCGCCGCCTACGTCCACGAGGGCGACGAGCAGGCGCTGCTCGACCTGTACGACGACTACGGCAAGGTCACCGGGACGAACGGCTACAGCGTCTACACGGCCGTCGAGTGCCGAGACGCGAAGTGGCCGCGCGACTGGGGCACCTGGTACGAGGACGCCCGCGAGACGTACCGGAAGGCGCCGTTCCTGACCTGGTCCAACACCTGGTACAACGCGCCGTGCGCGTTCTGGCCCACCCGGCAGCCGGAGGCCACGGACGTCCGCAACGACGACATCCCGCCGGTGCTGCTCTTCCAGGCCACCGACGACGCGGCCACCCCGTACGCCGGCGGCGTGAAGATGCACAGGCTGCTCGACGACTCCCGCCTCGTGGTCGAGGAGGACGGCGGCAATCACGGCATCACGCTCGGCGGCAACGCCTGCCTGGACCGGTACCTGACGGAATACCTGGCCGACGGCACGCTGCCGGACGCGCGCCGCGGGGTGGACGCGACCTGCGACACCCTCCCGGAGCCGGAGCCCGCCCACGCCGCCTCCGCGCAGAAGGGCGAGCGGAGCGCGCCGTCCGCGGACCGCGCCGACGGCGCGGAACTGCACCGGCTGCTGGGGGCACGCCCCTGACCGGCTGAGCCGGAGCACCGCAGACGACGGGGCCCGTCCGCCATCCGGCGAGCGGGCCCCGTCCGTGTGCCGGGCCGCGTCCGTGTGCCGGGCCGTGGGGTGTCACCCTCGTCGCGTCCCGCATGGCGTGGCACGGTCACCCGTTCGGCATTGCGAGGGGACCCACACGGGGAACAGCCGAAACCGGCGCAGAGCTGCCGTCGCCCTGCTGACGGCGGCGCTGGCGGGGGCGTCGATCCTGACCGGTACGACGGCGACGGCCGCCGTGCCCGGGGCGGGCGCGGGCGCCGCGGCGGCCGACTACCGGTGCGGCGACAACCAGGAGTACACCGGCACGCCTCCGTGGCGGAGGGCCGAGATCAGCTCCTACAACTGCGGGGACTCGACGGTGTACCGGCGCCTCCGCGGCGAGCGCTACCCGGGCGTCCCGTACCCCTGCCTGCGCGTCTCGGCGGGCCAGGTCCGCACGTTCGGCTCCTTCAACCCGATGTACGGCATGCCCTCCGGCACAGAGCCCTGCCAGCCCTGACGCCCACCGGGCGGGGTCCCTCGGACGCCGTGCGGGCGCGGAGGAGCCGCCTCCTCCGCGCCCGCACGGGGCGTCGTCTTCCGTCAGGTCGCCGTCCTCGGCTGTCGCCCGCAGCGGGCGGTCAGCGGTCCGGGGGACGCTGGCGGGGCATGTTGGGGCGAAGACTCGGATGCGGCAGGCGTCCGCCCGCAGGGCCCGCCGGGCCGTCCGCACGGGGGGCGGCGGCCCCGCCGAACACCCCGGCGACACCCTTCGTCTGTACCCGCAGCGGCGTCGTCGTCGCGCGGAACTCGACCATCCAGTCCGCCGTCTCGGCCCGCACCAGCTCCGTGACGTCCTCGGTGAAGCCCCGCAGCACGGACAGGCAGCGTTCGGCCGCCTCCGCCGCGGTGCCCTCGGTGGGCCCGAGCACCTCACGGATGGACTCCGACGCCCAGTCGTACTGCAGCGCCTCCAGGCGCCGTTGCACCGCCTGCGCCGTCGCGACGTCACGCATCCATCCCGAGGTGAGGCCGAACCAGCGGTCGCAGCCCGCGCACACCGCGGCCCCCAGCAGCGCGACGAAGCCCCACGCCGTCAACGGCGCGTCGAACGCCCCGGTGAGCTGGAGCAGCGGCAGGACGGCGCCCGCACCCACTCCGGCGGCGGTGCCCGCGCGGAGCGTGCGCGCGACGCGGCGCTTCCAGCGGCGGTCGGACAGGTACCACTCGACCATGTCGAGAGCGCCTTGTTCCACCCACTGGTAGAGCTCCTCCAGACGCTCCGCCGGCTCGCCCCAGTCGCCCAGCGGGAACGCGCGGCTCAGCAGGTCCCCCCGGCCGCCGCGTCGCGGCTTCCCGTTGCGCGAAGCGCCCTCTGGCCGCTTTTCCGGCTGACTCACCCGCCACTCCCTACGACAGCCCCCACACCGGCCACTTCCACCCCCTTCATACCGCCGGAAGAGGGATCCGCGGGGGCTTTCGGCGTCTTCCCGTCCCGAAGTGGGCAGTTGAGAGACCGGAGACCCCCCGCACGCATCACTCGAAAGGGTGACCAGTGAGGAGCCGGAACGCCTCCGCGTACTTGGCGCGGGTCCGCGCGACGACCTCCGCCGGGAGCTCCGGGGGCGGCTGCTCGCCGTGCCGGTCCCAGCCCGACTCGGGCCCGGACAACCAGTCCCGCACGTACTGCTTGTCGAACGACGGCTGCGGGCGACCCGGCTGCCAGGTGTCGGCGGGCCAGAAGCGCGAGGAGTCGGGGGTCAGTGCCTCGTCTGCGAGGACGAGCTCCTGCTCGCCGTCCGGGCCCTCCGCGAAGCCGAACTCGAACTTCGTGTCCGCGAGCACGATGCCTCGCTCCCGCGCGATGTCGCGGGCGCGCGCGTAGACGGCCAGAGTGGTCTGCCGCAGCTGCGCCGCGGTCTCCACGCCGACGCGGCGGGCGACCTCCTCGTAGCTGACGTTCTCGTCGTGCTCGCCGACCTCGGCCTTGGTCGCAGGCGTGAAGATCGCGGCGGGCAGTTCGGAGGCGTCCTGAAGGCCCTCCGGCAGCGCCAGTCCGCAGACCGTGCGCGTCTTCTCGTACTCCAGAAGGCCCGAGCCGGCCAGGTAGCCGCGTGCCACGCACTCCACGGGCACCATGCGCAGCGAGCGGCACACCAGGGTGCGCCCCTCCCAGTCGGCGGGCGCGCCGTCCGGCAGGTCGGAGGACAGCACGTGGTGCGGCACCAGGTCGGTGAGGTTCTCGAACCACCACAGGGAGAGCTGCGTGAGGATGCGGCCCTTGTCCGGGATCGGGGTCGGCAGGACCCAGTCGTACGCCGAGATCCGGTCGCTGGCGACCATCACCAGGTCGCCCGCCTCGTTCTGGTACAGGTCGCGCACCTTGCCGGTGTGCAGGTGCACCAGCCCGGGCACCTGCACGGGTTCGGGCTTGTGGACGAATCCGGACACGGTCTCTCCTGTGCTCGCGTGCTGCCGGGAAACGCCCGGGCCTCGGCCGCCCGGCTCCGGCGGTGCTGGTCCGATTGTCCTGTACGCGGCCCGTCCCGGCCCGCCCGGGGTCGTGCCCGCCGCCCGGGTGAGATGGGGGAGGGCGGGGGCCGTGTGGGCCGACGAGGAGCGCGCGGGCGGCGTCAGCAGCGTCGGCAGATCCGGTCGAGCAGGTTGGCCGTCGCGCGCTGGACCCGCTGGTCGACGTGGCCGGGCCGGTCCAGTGCCGGCGACCAGGCGAACGTCCCGGAGGCGAAGACGAGGGCGCCGCTCGGCGCCCGGTACAGCGAGGTCTCCTGGTGGCGCCGGGCGCCGGAGGCGTCCTGGTAGGGGGAGTGCGCCAGCAGGATGCGCTCGGTGTGCTCGGGCAGCGGCGTGCGCGGGAAGTAGCGGTCGGCCTCGCCCGCCACCAGACCCGGCAGCTCGTCGCCCTCGGCGACGCCCGTGGCCCGCCACAGCCAGTGGCCGGTGTTCCGCACCACCAGTGGGTGCGGCTGCGGCACCTGCCCCGCGTACTGCACGCCCAGCAGCTGCTGCTCCGGTTCGCCCTGTTCGCGCCACAACAGCGCACGGCCGCCGCCCTGCCGCTTGCGGCAGGTCAGCAGGCGGTTCTCGGCGTCACCCGGCAGCGCCTGCAACTCGACCCGCCAGTACATGGTGTTGGCGGACAGGAACACCAGGGACGTGCCCGTGTCCCGGGCCCGTTCCGCGGCGCGCCGCATCGGCACCGACCAGTACTCGTCGTGGCCGGGGAAGACCAGGCCGCGGTACCGGGTCGGGTCGATCCGGCCGGAGTGCAGGTCGCGCGTGTCCGCGTAGGCCAGGTCGTAGCCGTAGCGCTCCGCCCAGCGGATGAAGTCGTAGGCGTGCCCCACGTGCAGCGGCAGACCCGCCCCCGCGTACGGCCGGGCGAACGACACCGTGACCGCCGCGTCCTCCTCGCCCAGCAGCCGGCCATCCTCGTCCCACGCGTGGTAGAGGCTCGCGCCGGTGCGGCCGTCCTCGGGGAAGAGGTTGTACGCCTGCCAGGTGACGTCCGGCATCAGCAGCAGGAGGTCCGCGGGGTCGCGGTCCCGCACGGTGAATGGGATGTGCGAGCGGTGGCCGTCCGCGGTGGTCAGCACGGCGACGTGGGCGCCCGTCGACCAGTAGTCCGGGATCTGCAGCCGCCAGGACAGCCACCAGTGGTGGCAGGACGCCGTGCGGTCCGCGACCAGCGGCTCGGGCTGCACGATGCCGGACAGTCGGGGGCTGGTGGTGATCTTGGTCGCGCCCTCCCCGCCGTAGTGCCCGATCCGGTAGACGTCCACGGAGAACGGCTGCGGCGGGCTGACCGTGACCCGGAAGTCGATCGACTCGCCCGGAGCGACGCCGCCGCCGGACGACGCGAAGCCCTTGATCTGGCAGTGCACGTCGTCGGCCGTACGCGGACCGCCGTGATGCGCGCGCCGTCCGCGGGCCGCCTGCCGCTCGCGCTGCACGGGGAGAATGCCGGACTGGTCGACGTCCACGTACCAGGGGACGACCTGCCCGTCGTCGAAGTAGTTCTCGCTGCCGCGCAGCCAGGGCAGCGGGCCCTGGGCGAACGGATCGCTCACCGCGTGCGCGAGCGCCCCCGACTCCCAACGCCTGATCTGCTCGGTCCTCACGCTTTCGCACCCCTCCCGGACGGGTCGTCCCCGGTTCACTGGGCCAGCACATCACATGGAGCGAGTATTCGGTCACCGTTCGTCGCGATTTCTCGCGAGGGGCCCTGCCGCGGGGACGGGCACCGCCGCCCCGGGGCAGCGCCTACACCAGACGGACCGGCTTGTCGGCGCGGATGCCGCGGGCCGTCAGCCAGTCGCGCAGCGGGCCGGGGTCGCCGTCCTCGACCAGGTCCAGCACAGGTCCCGCCAGGTCGGTCGCCCGCTCGCCGTCGATGAGCAGGGCGGGCCCGTCCAGCCAGTCGAGGCCCGGTGCCGCGTCCGCGGTGTCCACGGCGGCGCAGCACACCGCCGCCGTCACGTGCTCGGCCATCAGCTCCCGCCCGGAGCGCTGCGGCCGCAGGGGCAGTCCCATCGGTGAGGGCTGCCCGGCTCCCGGCAGCACCGGCTCGTCCAGTCCGGGGGCCGTCGGACAGGCGTCCTGCGCGGCCTCGGCCCGCGCGACGTCGGCGCTGATCCGGGCCGCGACGGCGTCCGTGCCGCCGGCCGCGAGGCGCTCCAATATCCGGCCCACCGCCGCCTCCGCGTACGAGACGGTCGGTGCCGCCGCACCCCCGGCGCCGGACGGTGCCCGTGCCGCCGCGTCCGCGTCCGCGGGCGGCGTGTGCTCGGCGGCTCCCGCCCGGCCGTTCGGCTCCGTGGCGTCGAGGGCGGCGAACAGGCGGGCCGCCTCGCCCCGCCAGATCCGGTCGACGACCTCCTCCGGGTAGTTCGTCCAGTCCACGGGCGCCCAGCCGGAGCCCTCCCCGCGAGGCTCGCCGTGGAAGAGCCGCGCGGCCAGCAGTGAGACCGAGGCGTCGACCGCACCCGGCTCCTCCAGCAGATCGCACGCCGGACGCTCGCCCAGGCGCGAGGCGAAGCCATCCGCGAGGCGGTCCCGGCGGGACAGCTCGGTGAGGGCCGCCACCACACCGGCGTCGAGCCGGGAAGGCCAGCGGCCGGTGCGCCAGGCGGGCAGCGCCACCCGGGTCAGCAGCCGGTCCCAGCCCGCGTAGGCCAGGCCGACCTGCTCCTGCGCGGTGGTGCGCAGCGCACGGTCCACGTGCTGTGCGCGGTCCGCGGCGGCGGCGGCCACCCCGCGCTCCATCTCCGCGGCGTGCGGCCCGCAGGCGCGCAGCAGCACCCGGGCGACCAGCCCGGTGAGCCGCAACACCGCCCGCCACGCCGGACGCGGCCCCGGACCGGCGTCGCGCCGGTGGCCGGCGCGGGCGCGGTCCGCGACGGCGACCGCCGCGTCCAGGCCGCGCACGCAGCGGCGCGCGGCGGCTATGTCCGGATGCGCGGACGGGCCGGTGCCCGCGACGACGGGGGCCAGCAGGGCGCGCAGCTCCGCCACCCGCATCCACCACAGGAACGGCGAGCCGATCACGAGTACCGGCGGCGCCTGAGAACGGCGCCGGCGCAGCCACCGCACCGGCGCGCTGCCCGGCATCCTCCGCTCCTGCGCCGGGTGCGTACGGTCCTCCAGCCAGCTGTCGCAGTCCGGGGTGAGTGCGAGGGCCGACGGCACGGGCACGTCGAGCCGGTCGGCGAGTTCGCGCACCAGCACATACAGGTCCGGGGCCTGCGCGCGGGTCACCGGCACGGTCGGACTGGTTGCCGGCCGGGCGCGGGCGATCACGGCGGCGACCCCGCCCGCGACGGCCAGCGCCAGCACGGCGGCGGCCGTCACGGCCCAGGTGGCCGGCGCCCAGCCCGGGCCGGCCAGGCCCGTGCTCGCGGCGACGTGCAGGATCACCGCAGCACCCCCCGGCAGCAGGGCCGCCGCCAGCGCGGTGCCGCGGATGCGGAGCACCGCGAGGGCGTGATCCCTCGCGGACGGCGCATGGGGCGCCGTGGGCGCCGTGCGCGCCGAATGCGCCGAGTGCGGAGCCGGCACTGACCGCTCACCCCCGAAGACGTAGGAGGACATTCATGACGTGACGCGACGAACGACGACGTGGCGGACGGAGCCTGTCGTATGCCCCCACTGTGGCACCACGCACCGACGACGCAATGCGCGGTGGGCCAGTCGAGGACCGCCCCGCGCGGCCGTACGCGGCTTGCCGGGAACCCTAGTTGGGGGCCGCGCGAGCGTCAGCCGCTCGGCCGGGCCGTCACTCGATGGAATGGCTTTGCCCAACGGTGTTGCGCCCGGGCTCCTGATGCGGGCGCCCCATTCGTCCCTTCTGGCTCAAGTGCCACGAGGGTCGGCCGGCGACGGGCGGCAGGTACGGCAGGCGGCCGCCGATGGTTCGCGGGACGTTGAGGCCGGAGTGGCGGCGGTGTGGCCCGACCGGTCTCCGCCGGGTGCGGTGCCGCCGTCCCCGCGGAGCGGTGCGCGTGCGTCGCTCCTCCCGGCTGCGTGCTCTCCACCGCCGGACGCCGACGTTCCAGCGCCCGTCCCCACCTGCTTCCCCGGCGGGTGAGGGGCCGGGCTCCGGCGGGGTCAGGGGGCGCCGGCAGCCGCGGCAGCGATGTCCGTGCGGTGGTGGGAGCCTGCCAGCTGGATGCGCCCGACCGCCGCGTACGCCCGCTCGCGTGCTGCCGCCAGGTCCTCCCCGGTCGCCGTCACGGACAGCACCCGACCGCCGGCGCTCACCACGCGCCCGTCCGGGCTGCGGCGCGTCCCCGCGTGGAGCACGTACGCGTCCGGCCCGTCCTCGTCCCGCACCGCGTCGAGCCCCTCGATCGGGTCACCCGTGCGCGGCGCCGCGGGGTAGTTCTCGGCGGCGACCACGACGGTCACCGCCGCAGCGTCGTCCCAGCGCAGCGGCGGCAGCTCGGCGAGCCGCCCGGTGGCGGCCGCGTGCAGCAGCCCGCCCAGCGGGGTCCTGAGGCGCGCCAGCACCGCCTGCGTCTCGGGGTCGCCGAAGCGGGCGTTGAACTCGATGACCCGCACGCCACGCGAGGTGATGGCCAGCCCGGCGTACAGCAGGCCGGAGAACGGCGTGCCGCGGCGGCGGAGTTCGTCGACGGTCGGGCGGAGCACCGTGTGCTCGATCTCCTCGACCAGTTTCGGGTCGGCCCACGGCAGCGGCGAATAGGCGCCCATGCCGCCGGTGTTGGGGCCGGCGTCACCGTCGTAGGCGCGCTTGAAGTCCTGTGCGGGCTGCAGCGGCACGACGTGTTCCCCGTCGGTGACGGCGAAGAGCGACACCTCGGGGCCGTCGAGGAACTCCTCGATCACGACCCGCCCGCAGGCCCGGGCGTGCTCCCGCGCGAGGTCCAGGTCGTCGGTCACCACCACGCCCTTGCCGGCGGCCAGGCCGTCGTCCTTGACGACGTAGGGCGCGCCGAAGGCGTCGAGTGCCGCGTCGGCCTCCTCCGGGGTGGCGCACACGTAGCTGCGGGCGGTGGGCACACCCGCGGCGGCCATGACGTCCTTGGCGAAGGCCTTCGAGCCCTCCAGCCGCGCCGCTTCGGCCGAGGGGCCGAAGACGGGGACGCCCGCGGCGCGCACCGCGTCGGCGACTCCCGCGACCAGCGGTGCCTCGGGGCCGACGACCACCAGGCCCGCGCCGACCTCGGAGGCCAGCGCGGCGACGGCGGCGCCGTCCTGCGCGTCGACGGTGTGCAGCGCCGCCACGTCCGCGATGCCGGCGTTGCCGGGCGCGCAGTGCACTGCGGTGACGTCGGGATCGAGGGAGAGGGAGCGGCACAGGGCGTGCTCGCGGGCGCCGCTGCCGATGACGAGGACCTTCACGTGAGGCAGCGTAGCCGTCCGCGCCGTCGCGGTACGACGTCGGGCCCGGCGACCACGTCCCGCGCGGGACCGTCCGCGACCTGACCGGCGCCGGCGACCCGGGACGACCCGGCAGCGATCCGGGAACGACGAAGGGCCCCGGCGACGGGGCCCTTCGTACTCTGAGCGGACGACGAGGCTCGAACTCGCGACCTCAACCTTGGCAAGGTTGCGCTCTACCAACTGAGCTACGTCCGCATCGCACCGCCGTTCCCGTGCGGTGCGTGGCCCAGTATAGCCATGCTGCAGAGGGGCTCGTGCCACCGCTGCGGCGTGAGCACGTTCACGCCCCGGGTGGCGGGGGCGCGGTGCTCCCTCAGAGCCAGCCGCGTTCGCGCGCTGCGCGTACGGCCGCGTGCCGGTTCTCCGCGCCGAGCTTCGCGGTCGCGGCGGAGAGGTAGTTGCGCACGGTGCCCTGTGCGAGGCGGGCGCGTGCGGCGATCTCGGCGACCGGGGCGCCGTCCGCGGCGAGTTCGAGGAGTTCCGCCTCTCGTGCGGTGAGCGGGGAGTCGCCGGAGCTGATGGCGTCGGCGGCGAGTTCGGGGTCGATGTAGCGGCTGCCCGCGTGCACAGTGCGGATGATCTCCGCGAGCCGCTGCGCGGAGACCGTCTTGGGCACGAAGCCGCGCACGCCCGCCTCCAGCGCCCGTTTGAGGTGGCCGGGACGCCCGTGGCCCGTGACGATCATGGTGCCGCAGCCGGGTGCGTCGGTGCGCAGCGAAGCGGCGACGGCGACTCCGTCGGCGCCGGGCATCTGGAGGTCCAGGACGGCGACGTCAGGGGAGTGGGCCCGCGCCATGGCCAGTGCCTCCGGGCCGGAGGCGGCCTCGGCGACGACGGAGAGGTCGTCCTCGAGGGCGAGCAGTGCGGCGAGGGCGCCGCGGATGAGGTGTTCGTCGTCGGCGAGCAGGACGCGGATGCGCTGTGCGGGCTGCTCCCGGTGAGGTTCGTGTCCGTTCACCCTCGTCCCTTCTCCTGGGCTCCAAGTCCGCCGTCCCGGACTCCTGCCATGTCTGCTTCGTCCCCGCCGACGGGGTCGCCGGCCGGCTCACGCGGTCCGTCCGGGGCCCTGCCGTTGCGGTCTCCGTCCGGCCGGGCCCGTTCCTCCGGGGCCGGGGCGGGCGGGGCGTGTGCGGCTGCGTCCGCGCCGCGGGGCGGCGCCGTGGCGTCCTGCGGCCGGGCGCCCGGGCGGCCCGGCGCGGCCGCGGACAGCGGGATATCCACCGTGAGACGGAACGTGCCGGGAGACGGCCGCTCGGCGGTGAGTACGCCGTGCAGGGCCGTCAGCCGCTCCCGCAGGCCCGCGAGGCCGGCGCCGCCGGTCTGCTCGCCCGGGGGCGGCGACCCGGGCCGGGGCCGTCCGCCGGGCTCCCGCGCCCCGTCGTTCTCCATGACGAGCACCGCCGCCCCGCGTTCGACCCGCACCGTGACGTCGCAGCGCGAGGCGTCCGCGTGCCGCAGCACGTTCGTGGCGCCCTCGCGCACCACCCAGCCCAGTGCCGCGCGGACCGGCGGCGGCAGGTGGTCGTCGTCGTCCCGGGAGGTGACCCGGCAGCCAATGCCCGCCGCCCGCAGCACGCCGCGTGCACCGGCGAGTTCCGTGGTGAGATCGGCCTCCCGGTAGCCGCGGACCACGTCGCGCACCTCGCGCTGGGAGTCGCGGGCGATCCGCTGCACCTCGACCATCTGGTCCAGCGCCGCCTCCGGGCCGCGGTCGTTCCGGCGCGCCAGTTGCCCGGCGAGCTCGCTCTTGAGCGCGATGACGGACAGGTTGCGGCCCAGGACGTCGTGCAAGTCGCGGCCGAAGCGCAGGCGTTCCTCGGCGACGGCCAGCCGGGCCTGCGTCTCGCGGGCGTCGTCCAGTTCGCGCATCACGGCGATGTACCAGGCGGACGAGCGGGTGCTCACGCCCATCGCGAGGCCGCCGACCGCGGCGACGGCGGCGAGCGCCCCCAGTTCGCCACCCTCGACGCCGACGGCGGCGAAGACGCCGGTCAGCGTGGCGACCACCCCGGCCAGCGTCCAGGCCGTGACGCGTACGGGCATCAGCAGTGCGTACGGCATAAGGAAGGCGCCGACGCTGACCATCAGGACCATGCCCTCGGCCGCTTCACCTCCCTGGCGGTCGGCCACCAGGAGCCATGCGGTGAGTCCGGCGGCGAGGGCGGCCAGTACACCGAGTACGGCGACGCCGAGCCACGGAGGCGGACGTTCCCCCAGGTAGGCGCGGAGCGCTCGGCCCACCACCACGGAGGCGGCGGCGCACAGCACGGCGTGGACGGCGAGGACCGCCCATGCCGCCGCGGCCGCCGCAGAGGTGTCGGCGGCCTTCGCGGGAACCTGGGACAGACCGGCCAGCAGCATGATCCAGGGGAGCGCGAACAGCGACCAGCGGGTGGACGCCTCGACCTGGGCGTGCCGGCTGCGCCCGTGCCAGACGGCGCGTCTGTTCCGTAGCCAGCCGATCATCTCCACGCTTCCCTCGTCCTCGTCCCGGGATGAACGCCACCAGCATGAGGGGTACCGGCGTCACCGGCACGACCCCTCCGTCGTGCCGGTGACGGACGCGGTGCCCGCGGGCCGGCGAGGTGACCGTCCCGAGGCGCGCGCCGGGGAGCGGGCCGAGTGCCGCGTGCGCGCGTGGGCCTCGATCGCCTCCCCGCCCTCACTCTTCCGCCACCGGTGCGCCGCGGGCAGTGCGGGCTGTCACCGGCCCGAATGACATCCGTCATACGGCCCCGGGGCGTGACGGGTGCGCGGCGGGGACGGAGCCGGAAATGCGAAAAGGCCCCGCAAGCGGGGCCTTTTCCTTCTGAGCGGACGACGAGGCTCGAACTCGCGACCTCAACCTTGGCAAGGTTGCGCTCTACCAACTGAGCTACGTCCGCAGGCATCCATCCGGCTTGCACCGAATGGCGCGATGGTCACTGTACCCGATCCCGGCGGCCTGACGGCACGGGTCGGGGCTTCAGCGACGATCGGAGCGGGTGACAGGGATTGCACGCTGCGCCTCCCTCTTGGAAAGAGGGCGCTCTACTACTGAGCTACACCCGCACGCTCCGTGAGGTTTCCCTTGCGGGCTGTCCTCGCGGCGTGTGCCCGACTGTAGCGGATCACCCCGGGGTGCTGGCAAGTTGACGGCGGGGAGGTCGGACGACCGGCGCGGAGCCGGTGGCCGGCCTCCCCGACGGGCCGGTCAGCGGGAGGCGTTGAACGCCTCGTACACCTTCTTCGGGATGCGTCCGCGGGGAGGCACGTCGAAGCCGTTCGACTCCGCCCAGGCGCGCACCGCGCGCGGGTCGGGGGCGATGGAGGTGCGGTGGTAGGTCCTGCCCGACTTCGCCCGCTTGCGGCCGGCCTCCACGTAGGGGGCGAGGGTGCCGCGGAGTTTCTCGGCGTTGGCGTCGTTGAGGTCGATCTCGTAGGACTTCCCGTCGAGGCCGAAGGCGACCGTTTCCGACGCTTCTCCGCCGTCCATGTCGTCGGAGAGTGTGACCAGTACGCGCTGCGCCACGGATATCGGTCCTTCCGCTAAGGGTGGCCGCGACCGCTTGTGCATGCCCGGCCCTCCATCCGTGGGCTGACATGCGGGAATGTCGTGCGGTCCGGCTGCTCGGAGATCGGTGTCTTTTCTTTTCTACAGGGATCGGCATTGTTTGCGAAGCGTCGCTATTCACGCCTCGCGTGTCATGCCGCAATGTGGACCATACTTTTTTCGGCCTCGATTTCCCAGTGTTCCGTCTTGGTGATGCTCGAACGTGACCGATATCTACTCGCGTAGATTTTCGAGCCGGGTACGCTGGCGTACCGAAGCAGCAAGCTGCTGCGCGGTGGCGAACCGGCAGCACCCCACATCACCGGGAGTACCTGTGGCCCGCGTCGTAGTCGACGTCATGATGAAGCCGGAGATCCTCGACCCGCAGGGGCAGGCGGTCCAGCGCGCACTGCCCCGTCTCGGATTCGAGGGCATCGCCGATGTCCGCCAGGGCAAGCGCTTCGAGCTCGAACTGGAGGGTCCCGTCGACGACGCGGCCCTCGCCCGTGTGCGGGAAATGGCCGAAACGTTCCTTGCCAACACCGTGATCGAGGACTTCACCGTCCGCGTCGAGGAGCGGGAAGAGGCCGCCGTATGACGACGCGCATCGGTGTCGTCACCTTCCCCGGCTCCCTGGACGACCGCGACGCGCAACGCGCGGTCCGCCTCGCCGGCGCCGAACCCGTCGCCCTCTGGCACCGCGACAAGGACCTGCACCAGGTCGACGCCGTCGTGCTGCCCGGCGGCTTCTCCTACGGGGACTACCTGCGGGCCGGAGCCATCTCCCGCTTCTCCCCGGTGATGGAGACCCTCATCGAGCAGGCCAGGGCCGGCATGCCCGTCCTCGGCATCTGCAACGGCTTCCAGGTCCTCACCGAGGCCCACCTCCTGCCCGGCGCCATGCTGCGCAACGACCACCTCCACTTCGTCTGCCGCGACCAGCGGCTGCGGGTCGAGAACGCGGACACCGCCTGGACCTCCGACTTCACGCAGGGGCAGGAGATCACCGTCCCGCTGAAGAACCAGGACGGCCAGTTCACCGCCGACGAGCGCACCCTCGACGCCCTGGAGGCCGAGGGCCGCGTCGTCTTCCGCTACACCGGCTGGAACCCGAACGGCTCCCGCCGCGACATCGCCGGAATCACCAACGAGGCCGGGAACGTGGTCGGCCTCATGCCGCACCCCGAGCACGCCGTCGAGGAGCTGACCGGCCCCACCACCGACGGGCTCGGATTCTTCACCTCGGTTCTGAAGAAGCTGGTCACCGCATGACTTTGGACACCGGAACAGCCGAGGGGGCAACTGAGCGCCCCGGGCCGCGATGCCTGTACCACCCCGCGCGAAGGAGCGACCGAGCGTGACCCTCGACACCGGAACAGCCGAGGGAGCAACTGAGCGCCCGGAGCCGCGATGCCTGTACCACCCCGCGCGAAGGAGCGACCGAGCGTGACCCTCGACACCGTCAAGCACGCCGAAGAGACGCCCGAGACGGAACTGCCGTGGGCCGAACTGGGCCTGAAGCAGGACGAGTACGCGCGCGTCCGCGAGATCCTGGGCCGCCGCCCGACCGGCGCCGAACTCGCCATGTATTCGGTGATGTGGTCCGAGCACTGCTCCTACAAGTCGAGCAAGGTGCACCTGCGGCAGTTCGGCGACAAGGCGCCCCGGACCGACGCGCTGCTCGTCGGCATCGGCGAGCAGGCGGGCGTGGTCGACGTCGGCCAGGGCTACGCCGTCACGTTCAAGATCGAGTCGCACAACCACCCGTCGTACGTGGAGCCCCACCAGGGCGCGGCCACCGGTATCGGCGGCATCGTGCGGGACATCATCGCCATGGGCGCGCGCCCGGTCGCGGTCATGGACCCGCTGCGCATGGGTGCCCCCGACCACCCCGACACCCAGCGCGTGCTGCCCGGTGTCGTCTCCGGCATCGGGAGCTACGGCAACTGCCTCGGGCTGCCCAACATCGGCGGCGAAGTCGTCTTCGACGCCTGCTATCAGGGCAACCCGCTGGTCAACGCGTTGTGCGTGGGCGTGATGAAGCACGAGGACATCCACCTCGCGAAGGCCGCCGGTGCGGGCAACAAGGTCATCCTCTACGGCGCTCGCACCGGCGGCGACGGCATCGGCGGCGCCTCGCTGCTCGCCTCCGAGACCTTTGACGACGAGAAGCCGTCGAAGCGTCCCGCCGTCCAGGTCGGCGACCCGTTCCAGGAGAAGCTGCTCATCGAATGCACCCTGGAGCTGTTCCGCGAGGGCCTGGTCACCGGCATCCAGGACCTCGGCGCGGCCGGTCTGTCCTGCGCCACCAGCGAGCTGGCGTCCAACGGCTCCGGCGGCATGCGCGTCACCCTCGACGACGTGCCGCTGCGCGACTCCTCCCTCTCCCCCGAGGAGATCCTGATGAGCGAGTCCCAGGAGCGCATGTGCGCCGTCGCCGAACCGGCGAAGGTCGAGCGCTTCCTGGAGATCTGCGAGAAGTGGGACGTGACCGCCACCGTCATCGGCGAGGTCACCGACGGCGAGCGGCTGGAGATCTACTGGCACGGCGAGCAGATCGTCGACGTGCCGCCGCGTACCGTCGCCCACGAGGGGCCGGTGTACGAGCGCCCGTACGCACGCCCCGACTGGCAGGACGCCCTCCAGGCCGACGACCCGGCACGGCTCGCCCGCCCCGAGGGCGGTGACGCGCTGCGGCAGGCTGCTCTCGACCTGGTCGGCTCGCCGAACCAGGCGTCGAAGTCCTGGGTCACCGACCAGTACGACCGGTACGTGCTCGGCGACACTGTCCTGGCACAGCCCGAGGACGGCGGCATGATCCGCATCGACGCGGAGTCGGGCCTCGGCGTCGCCGTGGCGACGGACGGCAACGGCCGGTACGCCAAGCTCGACCCGTATGCGGGTGCGCAGCTCGCGCTCGCGGAGTCGTACCGCAACGTCGCCGCCACCGGTGCCACCCCACTCGCGGTCACCGACTGCCTCAACTTCGGCTCGCCGGAGGACCCGGCCGCCATGTGGCAGTTCGCGGAGGCGTGCCGCGGGCTCGCCGACGCCTGCCAGGTGCTCGGCACCCCGGTGACCGGTGGGAACGTCTCCCTCTACAACCAGACCGGCGACGCCGCCATCCACCCGACTCCGGTGGTCGGGGTGCTCGGCGTCATCGACGACGTCGCTCGGCGTACGCCGATGGCGTTCGCCGACGAGGGCCACCTGATCTACCTCCTCGGCGAGACGAAGGACGAGTTCGGCGGCTCGGCGTGGTCGCAGGTCGCGCACGGCCACCTCGGCGGCCGGCCGCCGGCTCTCGACCTGGAGCGTGAGCGGCTGCTCGGCGAGATCCTGGTCTCCGCGAGCCGGGACGGCATGATCGACGCCGCCCACGACCTGTCCGACGGCGGACTGGTCCAGGCACTCGCCGAGTCCTGCCTTGAGGGCGGGCGCGGCGCCCGGATCGTCGTGCCGGACGGGATCGACCCGTTCGTCCTCCTCTTCTCCGAGTCGCAGGGCCGCGCGATCGTCGCCGTCCCGCGCAGCGAGGAGGTCCGCTTCAACGACATGTGCGGCGCGCGTGGTCTGCCCGTCGCGCGGATCGGCGTCGTCGACGGCGACGCGATCGACGTCCAGGGCCGGTTCATCCTCCCCCTGGACGAGTTGCGGGCGCGGCACGAGCGCACCCTCCCGGAGCTCTTCGGCTGACCGCCACCGGCGTGCGGGCGAGGGCCCGGGACACCCGAACTCCGGTGTTCCGGGCCCTCGTTGTACGTTGCCGAGGTGGCAGACAACTGTTACCCCACCCGATGGTCCGAGCGCCTGCGCACCGGAACCGTCTGGGTCGCCGTGGGCGCGATCCTGCTCAGCCTGTGGGCGCTGTGGGACTTCTGGGACCGCCGCCACACGATCGACGAGGCCTGTGCCGGCCTCGTCCCCGCCGACGAGGTGCTCGACCTGTCGCTCTCCGGCGGGGACATTGCCGGCGGTCGGCACGAGGAAGCGCGCATCGACCTTGCCGAGGGCTTTCCCCAGGGCTGCGACGTGTTCAGCGGCGAGTCGGCCGATTCGGCCGGGTCGGAGGCGGATCACCTGCTCTTCTTCACCGCCGAGGTGACGGTAGAGCCGGTCGGCCCGTCGGCGGAGCAGATCTGGGAGGTCGACGCCGCCGGCTCGTTCTCGGGAATCGGAGAGGACGCCTACGCCCGCCAGCCAGTGGGCGACGGCATCGACGGCACGATCGGTGAGCACGACGCCTACGTCCGGCTCGCCTGCACCGGCGGCAGTGGTCGGGGCGAAGGCGTCGAGACGATCACTGCGAAGGCCGTCCTGCGGAACCACTCCTCGTCCGACGCCCGCGAGCAGCTCCGCCAGATGCCCCAGGGCGACCGCGACACGCTCGTGCGGATCGCCGTCGACACGGCGAACAACCTCGCTGAGAGGCTCGGCTGCCGGGAACGGCTGCCCGAACCGCCGGAGCACGTGCCCGGCGTGCGGCTGGAACCGGTGGCCGCCGGGCGGGCCGAGGGCACGTGCGCATGGTTCGCCCGCGCGGACCTCCCGGGCCAGGGCCGGGACTGGCTCCCCGACCAGGCGTACGAGAGCCGTATCGCGGGGGAGGTCTGGAACGAGGAGTGCCTGTTGCGCCTCAGCCCGGAGGCCGCGCGCGAGGCCGTCTCCCGGCACAGCGACGATCCGGACCTGGAGAGCTTCTACGGCTCGGTGGAGGTGGACGACGTCCTCTGGGCGCGCACCGAGAGCTTCTTCGGCGAGCCGGCACGGCACGTGGAGCTCGACAACTCGGCCGACGGGGTCGTCCGCCCGGAACCCGGAACGGCCGGGCACACCCGTGGCCACATCTGGTGGGCCACGTCGGTGTGCGACGGCGAGCCCGCGATGCACACGCTGACGCTCAGCTGGCCTTACACCCTGGCCGCGCAACGGCACTACGGCGCGGTCTTCCGCGCCTACGTGGACTCCGTGGCCGAGCGCCGTGGCTGCGAGCAGGTCCGTTTCCCGGCCCCCGACACGTTCACCCGTCCCTGAGGCCCCCGACTTCCCCTCGTCCGGCACCCACTACCGGGGAGGGGCACGGCCGGAGGCCGGGGCTCCGTGACCCGCCGCGAAGAGGGCAGCGCGCCGCGTAAGCTCGATCGCATGGCGCCCCCGAAGCTCCGCAGCTACGACCCCCTCCGCGTCCGCAAGGCCCTCACAGCCCAGGTCGAGTCCGTCGCCGCCGCCGCGCACGCCCTCACCACGGAGCAGTACGCGCAGCCCTCCGGGCTCCCCGGCTGGGACGTGCACCACCTGGTCGTGCACATCGCCGGGGAGATCGACGCGCTCCCGCGCCTCCTCGCGGAACCGGAACCGGATGTCGCCGCGCCCCAGGTGGACCTGTCCACCTGGGCGCTGTCCACCGCCACCCGGGCGAAGGACCTGGACGAGGCGACCCGCGCCGCCGCCGCCGCGTCGCGGGACGCCGCCGCCCGCGTCGACGAAGCTGTCGAGCAGCTCGAACCCGTGCTGGAGTCCGCCGTGCGCCCGGACCTGCTCCTCCCGCACGGGTTCGGCGCGATGCGCGCGCTGGACTTCACGGTGACCCGCCTCGTCGAGCTGGTGGTGCACACCGACGACCTGGTTCGCGCGACCGGCCACCGGGTGCCGCTGGACCGGCACGCCCTGGCCGCGACGGTCCGTCTGCTGGCGGACGCGCTCGCCGCGAAGGCGCCGGGCCGGGCGGTGGAGGTACGGGTGCCGCCGTTCGCGGTGACGCAGTGCGTGGAGGGCCCCCGGCACACCCGGGGCACGCCGTCCAACGTGGTGGAGACCGATCCGCTGACGTTCCTGCGGCTGGCGACCGGCCGCACCACGTGGGAGGCGGCGCGGGCCCGCCGCGTGGTGCAGGCGAGCGGCGAGCGCGCCGACCTCTCGCCCCACCTTCCGGTGCTCGGCTAGCTTCGGACGGGACCCGGGCCGGACGGGACCGCGCGCGCCCGGGTGTGGGCGGACCCACACCCGCCGGATTCGGCCCGCTCCCCCGCCTGGCCTAGACTCGTGGACGTGCCACGTGGTGACGGACGACTCAACCACGACCTGCTTCCCGGCGAGAAGGGCCCACAGGACGCATGCGGCGTCTTCGGGGTCTGGGCTCCGGGTGAGGAGGTCGCGAAGCTGACCTATTACGGGCTGTACGCGCTCCAGCACCGTGGACAGGAGTCCGCGGGCATCGCGGTGAGCAACGGCTCCCAGATCCTCGTCTTCAAGGACATGGGACTGGTCTCGCAGGTCTTCGACGAGACCTCCCTCGGCTCCCTCAGAGGGCATATCGCCGTGGGCCACGCCCGGTACTCGACGACCGGCGCGTCCGTGTGGGAGAACGCCCAGCCGACGTTCCGTGCCACCGCGCACGGCTCCATCGCGCTCGGCCACAACGGGAACCTGGTCAACACCGCCGAACTGGCGGAGTTGGTCGCGAAGCTGGCCGACGGCCGAACGGGCGGCCGCGCCACCCAGGTCGCCGCCACCAACGACACCGACCTGGTCACCGCGCTGCTCGCGGGCCAGACCGATGACAACGGCGACCCCCTCACGGTCGAGCAGGCCGCCGGGCTGGTGCTGCCCAAGGTCCAGGGCGCGTTCTCGTTCTGCTTCATGGACGAGCACACCCTTTACGCCGCCCGCGACCCGCAGGGCATCCGCCCGCTGGTCCTCGGGCGGCTGGAGCGGGGCTGGGTGGTCGCCTCCGAGACGGCCGCTCTGGACATCTGCGGCGCCTCGTTCATCCGCGAGGTCGAGCCCGGCGAGATGATCGCCGTGGATGAGGACGGATTGCGCTCCACACGCTTCGCGGATGCGAAGCCGAAGGGCTGTGTCTTCGAGTACGTGTACCTGGCCCGCCCCGACACCGACATCGCCGGCCGCAACGTTCACCTCTCCCGCGTGGAGATGGGCCGTCGACTCGCCAAGGAGGCACCGGCCGACGCCGACCTGGTCATAGCGACCCCGGAGTCCGGCATTCCGGCCGCCATCGGCTACGCCGAGGCGAGCGGCATCCCCTACGGCCGCGGCCTGGTCAAGAACTCCTACGTCGGCCGCACGTTCATCCAGCCCTCGCAGACCATCCGGCAGCTGGGCATCCGACTCAAGCTGAACCCGCTGAAGGAAGTCATCCGCGGCAAGCGCCTGGTCGTCGTGGACGACTCGATCGTCCGCGGGAACACGCAGCGGGCGCTGGTGCGGATGCTGCGCGAGGCGGGCGCCGCCGAGGTCCACGTACGGATCAGCAGCCCGCCCATCAAGTGGCCGTGCTTCTTCGGCATCGACTTCGCCAACCGCGCGGAGCTGATCGCCAACGGGCTCACCGTCGATGAGATCGGCACCTCGCTGGGCGCCGACTCGCTCGCGTACATCTCCATCGACGGCATGACCGAGGCGACGACGATCGCCAAGCCGAACCTGTGCCGGGCCTGCTTCGACGGCGAGTACCCGATGGACCTGCCCGACCCCGAGCTGCTGGGCAAGCACCTGCTGGAGTCCGACAGCGCCGCGGCCCCCGCGCGTACCGACTCGGACGGCGTGAACTCGATGACCGCCGGGGTCGGCGGCGCCGACGCGCTGCGCCGCCCGTGAACGCCGCCCCCGTCGGCCCGCGACCCTTCCAGACTCCGCACCCCTCACCCGAAACGAGCCGGGAGAACCCGTCATGACCGCCGAGTCCACCGGTGCCGCCGGCGCCGAAGGCGCCAGCTACGCCGCCGCCGGCGTCGACATCGAAGCGGGCGACCGCGCCGTCGACCTGATGAAGGAGTGGGTGAAGAAGGCGCAGCGTCCGGAGTCGCTGGGCGGCCTAGGCGGCTTCGCCGGGCTCTTCGACGCCTCCGTCCTCAAGCGGTACGAGCGGCCGCTGCTCGCGTCCGCCACCGACGGCGTGGGCACCAAGGTCGACATCGCCCGGCGCATGGACATCCACGACTCGATCGGCCACGACCTGGTGGCGATGGTGGTGGACGATCTCGTCGTGTGCGGCGCCGAGCCGCTGTTCATGACCGACTACATCTGCGTCGGCAAGGTGGACCCGCACCGGGTCTCGCAGATCGTCAAGGGCATCGCGGAGGGCTGTGTGCTGGCCGGCTGCGCGCTGGTCGGCGGGGAGACCGCAGAGCACCCGGGCCTGCTGGCCGAGGACGCGTACGACGTCGCGGGCGCGGGCACCGGCGTGGTCGAGGCGGACGCCCTACTGGGAGCCGATCGCATCCGTTCGGGGGACGCCGTCATCGCCATGGCGTCGTCCGGTCTTCACTCGAACGGGTACTCGCTCGTCCGCCATGTGCTTTTCGACCGTGCCGGCTGGTCCCTCGACCGGCAGGTCGAGGACTTCGGGCGCACCCTCGGCGAGGAGCTGCTGGAGCCCACCAAGATCTACTCGCTGGACTGCCTGGCGCTGGCCCGCACCACCGAGGTGCATGCGTTCTCGCACGTCACCGGAGGCGGGCTGGCCGCCAACCTGGCCCGCGTGATCCCGGACGGGCTGCACGCCCGCGTCGACCGCGCGACCTGGACGCCGGGCCCGGTGTTCGGCCTGGTCGGCGCACTGGGCGGAGTCGCGCGCGCGGAGCTGGAGAAGACGCTGAACATGGGCGTCGGTATGGTCGCCGTCGTCCCGCAGTCCGCGGTCGGTGCCACGTTGAGCACGCTGTCCGCGCGGGGTGTCGACGCCTGGGTGGCCGGCGAGGTGACCGAGCGCGGCGACCGCACCGAGGCCGTCACGCTGACCGGCGACCACCCCGGAGCCTGACGCCCCGGCGGGCCTGTCGCCAGCGGTGCGCCGCACGACGGCGGGCAGCACAGAACCCGGTCCGGCGGAGGCCGGACCGGGCGTGTGGCTCAGGGCCGTGACGCTCCGGGAGGACACCGGGCGCCGCTTGCCGCGCGCTTCGTGCTCAGGCGCGACGCCGCTGCGACTCGGAGCGGGAGGACTCGTCGTCCTCGTCGTCCTCGTCGTCGTTGTACAGATCCGCGTACTGTGCGTACGGGTCGTCGTCCAGCTCATCGTCCTCGAACCGCTCGCCGTTCGGCGGCTCCTGGTTCGACGTCGATGCGCCCAGCTCCTCGGCCAGACGCGTGAGGTCGGTCCCACCGCTGTTGTACTTCAGCTGGCGGGCGACCTTCGTCTGCTTGGCCTTGGCCCGGCCGCGCCCCATGGCTCGACCCCCTCAACGACGGGGCTCGACGGCCCCAGAGTCTTGACACGCGTTCATCATTCGACAGCGGACGTGCGGTCTCTCGAGGGAGAGACCGGTCCGTGTGGCTTCAACGGTACCTGCTTCCGCTGCCGTACGGTACGTCGCCCGCACGGCGCGGCCGCTCGCCGCCTCGCCTGGTGACCCGTTTCCCACTGGTCAACGGGGATTTTACCTTCTGCACATCGCACGACCCGCCCAGGGGTGCGTGAGAAGGCTCTCGCCGGGCCGCCGGGCGGCTCCCCGCCGCCCGGCGGGCACCGGCCGCGACCGCCCGGCACCCACCCGCGGGGAGCCGGTGCGGGCGGTCGCGGAGCGTCAGCGCGCCTCCGCCATGCGCTGCTCCGCGATCCGGTCGGCGGCGACGGCCGGGGGCACGTCGTCCCGCGCGGCCCGCTCGAAGATCGCCAGGGTGGTGTCCAGAATGCCCGTGGCCTTTGCCTTGGCACGTGCGAAGTCGAAGCCGTGCAGCTCGTCCGCGACCTGGATCACGCCACCGGCGTTCACCACGTAGTCGGGGGCGTAGAGGATGCCGCGCTGGGCGAGGTCCTTCTCCACGCCCGGGTGGGCGAGCTGGTTGTTGGCGGCACCGCAGACGATCTTCGCGGTGAGCGCCGGGACGGTGGCGTCGTTGAGGGCGCCGCCCAGCGCGCACGGCGCGTACACGTCGAGGCCCTCGGTGTGGATCAGGGTGGCGGTGTCGGCGACCACGGTGATGCCGGGGTGCGCGGCGCGGATCCGCTCGACCGACTCCTCGCGGACGTCCGTGACGAGGACCTCGGCGCCGTCCTCGACCAGGTGCCCCACCAGGTGGCGGCCGACCTTGCCGACGCCGGCGATACCGACCCTGCGGCCGCGCAGCGTGGGCTCGCCCCACAGGTGCTGGGCGCTGGCGCGCATGCCCTGGAATACGCCGAACGCGGTGAGCACGGAGGAGTCGCCGGCGCCGCCGTTCTCGGGGGAGCGGCCGGTCGTCCACTGGCTGGTGCGGGCGACGACGTCCATGTCCTGCACGTAGGTGCCGACATCGCAGGCGGTGACGTACCGGCCGCCGAGCGAGGCGACGAAGCGGCCGTAGGCCTCGAGCAGCGCCTCGGACTTCAGCTTCTCCGGGTCGCCGATGATGACGGCCTTGCCGCCGCCGTGCTCCAGGCCGGCGAGGGCGTTCTTGTACGACATGCCGCGCGACAGGTTCAGCGCGTCGCTGACGGCGTCCGCGTCGGAGGCGTAGGCGTGGAAGCGGGTGCCGCCGAGGGCGGGGCCCAGGGCGGTCGAGTGCACGGCGATCACGGCGCGGAGGCCGCTGTCCCGGTCCTGGCACAGCACGACCTGCTCGTGTCCGCCCTGTTCGGAGCGGAAGAGGGTGTGCAGCACTCCGTCGTCGTTGGCGGAGTGAGGACGTACGTCAGTCACGGTGGTGACTCCTGTAGTCGCGGAGGGGTCGCCCTCCTGAGGGGTGGGAGGAGGGCGATGCTGTCATCTTTCGGCAGCAGGGTACGACTTGTCGGGGCACGGGGGACCGCCGACGGTGACACGATCGTGTGAGGAAGTCGTCCGCCCGGTCCGGCGGTGGAACGAAAGACGTGGAGGAGTGAGCGTGCGGCAGAGCCCCGCGGCAGTGATTCCGTACGCGGCCTACCTGCGGGTGTACGAGCCGCTGGCCGCGTTCCCGGAGGCCGAGCGCGCGCACTGGGCGCGCTACGCGCGCCGGAAGAGGCTGCCCACGGCCCAGGACGAGCTGCGGCGCGCGCTCGCCGACCTGCTGCCGGTGCCGCCGGTGGTGGTGCCCGTCCGGGAGAGCGCGGAGGCATTCGTCACCGACGTCGACGGCGTCACCTGCGTCTGCCCCTGGCGGACGCGGCTGCGGGGCTGGCAGGCCCTGGGCGGCCTCGCCGCCTCGCCGGGTCCGCTGGTGCCGCAGATGCCCGGCCCGGTGCTGGATGCCGCCGTCCCGCCCGTCGTACGCCGGCAGGCGATGGCCGACTACGACCGGTGGCGGGAGCGGAACCCGGACGCCCGGCCGTGGATCCGTTCCGCGCTGTGGCACGTGCCCGTGCGGTGGTTCGCACTCTTCACGGACGAAGAAAGGGAGTTTGCGAAGCCGGAAAGCGGTGAGGAGAGCGGAAGTCAGCAGTCCGTTCTCCGGTACCGGACGCCCATGGTGGAGGCGCGGCGTCGCCTCGCCCGCGGCCTGAAGGTGCTCCGCGAGGAGCTGGAGGACGGTCCGCTCGTCGAGGGTCTGGTCGAGGTGGGCAGCTGGCTGGAGGAGTTCCATCCGAGGTCACTCGTCGAACTGGATTACGGCGGTCTCGCGCACGTGATCCCGGAGGAGCAGCTCGCCGAGGATCACTCTGCGGCGGACGTGGCGGCAGGCGTCGCGGCGCTGCGCGAGGGGGACGCGGAGGCGGCCAACGAGGCGTACGAGCGGCTGACGGAGCGCTGGCGGGCGGTCCGCGACCTCCAGTTCGCGAACTGACACTGACCGGGACCAATGTCCTGAACCGGGCTATCGGCACAAGGTGATGGAAAGCACGTTTTCCGGGTCTTGCTCTCAGGCCCACTCCTCGTGTCAAAATAGGACAACGAGTCCGGAGGGGGTCCTTCTGTCCCGCTAGGGGTAGAAAGATCAGAGTTGCACTCCTTGGTAGGCCTTATGACACCTGACCGCCTTGTGACCCATCGTCACAGGGGCGTAACTGTCCGCTATGGCACGGTCCATCGGCATCCGCCGAGGTTGCACGCCTGAGAGGGCAATTCCATCGGTTTGGCCGACGTGGCTGGACAGATGGTGTAGTTGTAGTGCCGAGGACAAGCCGTTCGTCCTATAACCGACTCGACCCGCGCGCGCCATTTCGGGCAACGCGGGTCAAGGTGCAGAATTTAGAGGAAAGAACCGTATGGTTCGGTTCTCCCGAGGAGGCCGCTCATGACCGCTCGCACCCCTGATGCCGAGCCGCTGCTGACCCCGGCTGAGGTCGCCACCATGTTCCGCGTGGACCCGAAGACGGTCACGCGCTGGGCCAAGGCCGGCAAGCTCACGTCGATCCGCACGCTCGGAGGGCACCGCCGCTACCGCGAGGCGGAGGTCCGCGCTCTGCTCGCGGGCATCCCGCAGCAGCGCAGCGAGGCCTGAATCTTCAGGACGGTAAGCGAAATAACCGCATAATCGGGCGTCTTTCGGGTCCCCCACCCGCCGGACGCCATGCAGTGCGACGACATCGCGCTGGGCTCCGCCGGGCTCAGCGCGATTGCGTTTGGCCTTCGGGGGAACCCGACTCCGGCCTCTCCAGGGGCAGTTGACGGTACACGCCACCGCCTTCCCGGTGCAGTGCAATTGCACATATAAAATCGACGACCCGCCAGGGGTGCGTCAGTTGCACCTCGCGGCCAACATTCTCGGTGAGTCCCGTCACACCGCCGGGGTCTTGTCCCCGTCCGCACTCCACGATAGAGGGAAGGACGCGTCGGGCGGGGGTTCTTCCGTCACTTGGTGAAGGGACTTCGGTCCTCTGCACCCTCCAGCGCGAGGCGCAGCAGCCGGTGGCAGACCGGGCACTGGCGGGTGGAGTGCCGGTAGCGGCTCGCGGCCGCCAGGTGGGCGCGCAGCAGCGCCCGCGTCTCGTGTCGCGCGCGGCGGGGACCGGAGTCGCCGTCCGGAGCTGTCGTCATGGCGCACACCTCCCTGCCACGTTACGTACCGCCCCGGTCGCACCCCGTCAAGCCCTCATCCTCTCGCCGGCCGCAGTGCCGCCCCGCATGCGCCGGACACGCACGACAAAGGCCCGCCCCCACAAGGGGAGCGGGCCACTGCCTACAACGCGGTCCTGACGGGATTTGAACCCGCGGCCTCCACCTTGACAGGGTGGCGAGCACTCCAAACTGCTCCACAGGACCTGGATGTTCGCCGATCCGGACCCGGGGTCCGTGCGGCGCGAGCCAGACTCTACCCCAGCTCAGCCCCGCCACGCGAATCCGTTCGGACGACACCCACCAGGCCCGCCGCGGGGGGCCTAACGCGCCTGCGGCACCGCCGCGTCCACCGCCTTCATGATCCGCTTGTCGGACACCGGATACGCCGTGCCCAGGGCGTGCGCGAAGTAACTGACGCGCAGTTCCTCGAGCATCCAGCGGATGTCGCGGGCCTCCTTCGGCACCGGCTTCCCCGCCGGGAACTGCTCCAGCAGCCACAGGTACTCGTCCCGCATCTCCTGGACCTTCGCCATCCGCGCCCGGTCGCGTTCCGCGTGCTGCGGAAGCTGCTGGAGCCGGCGGTCCGCCGCGACGAGGTACCGCATCAGGTCGGGCAGCCGGCCCGCCCCGTGCTGCGTGACGAAGCCGTCGCAGACCAGCGCGGCCAACTGCTCCCGCACGTCGGTCAGCGAGGCCACCAGCACCGGGCTCGTGATCGACCGGAGCCGCTGCTCGCACGAGTGCCACGCGGCCAGCACCTGCTGCACCTGCTGGACGGTCCGCAGCGTCGCCTCGACCAGGTCGGCGCGCACCGCGTCGAACAGCTTGCGCCACGCGTCCTCGTCCCAGGCCGGACCACCGTGCACGGCGACCAGCCGGTCCGCGGAAGCCCGTACGCAGTCCTCGAAGAGCGCTTGCACGCTGCCGTGCGGGGACCGGGACAGGGCGAGCTTCTGCCGGTTGTCGAGCTGTGACTGGGCGAACTTCGCCGGGTCGGAGGGCAGGTTGAGCAGGATCAGCCGCCGCGTCCCGCGCCACATCGCGGCCTGCTGCTCGTACACGGTGTCGAAGAGCTGCACGGACACCGAGTCCCCGTCGTCCACCAGGGCCGGGTACGCCCGGACCGGCTGGCCGGCGCGTCGGGTCTCGAAGGTGCGGGGCAGCGTGCCCAGCGTCCACGTCGTCAGGCCGCTGCGCCGTCCGAGCCCCGGCTCGGTGGCCGGCCCGGCGGCCGCAGCCAGGCCCGCCTCGTCACCGTCCCGCCGCCCGGCGCCTCCGCGGCGCCCGTCGCGCCCGTCACCCCGTCCGCGCCCCCGTGCGGAGGAGTCGAACGCCTTGGACAGCGCCGCCTTCGTCTTCCCCTTCAGTCGCAGCCGCAGCGCCTCCAGGTCCTTGTCCTCGGCCAGCTTGCGGCGGCGCTCGTCGGTCACCCGGAAGGTGATCTTCAGGTGGTCGGGGACCTTCGCACGGTCGAAGTCCTCCTGGGCGATCCGCACACCCACCATGCGCTGCAGCTCCTGCGCCAGCACCGCCGTCAGCGACCGCTCCAGGGGCGGTCCGCCGTCCGGCCCGTACGCGCCGTCCGGCCCCCACAGGCCGAGGAAGCGCTGCGCGAAGTTCGGCGCCGGCACGTAGTTGCGGCGGATCGGCTTGGGCAGCGACCGGATCAGCTCGGTGACCAACTGCTCGCGCAGGCCGGGGATCTGCCAGTCGAACCCCTCGGACGTCACCTGGTTCAGCACGTGCAGCGGCACGTGCACGGTCACGCCGTCGGCGTCCGTCCCCGGCTCGAACTGGTACGTCACGGGGAAGCGCAGCCGCCCCTGGTGCCACACGTCCGGGTAGTCGGCCTCGGTGACCTGCTCCGCCTGCTCGTTGATGAGCATGGACTTCTCGAAGTTCAGCAGGTCCGGCTCGTCACGGCGCTTCGTCTTCCACCAGGAGTCGAAGTGCGCCCCCGACACGACGTGATCGGGCACCCGTTGGTCGTAGAAGTCGTAGAGCGTCTCATCGTCGACCAGGATGTCGCGGCGTCGCGCCCGGTGCTCGAGCTCCTCGACCTCCTCCAGCAGCTTCCGGTTCTCGCCGAAGAACTGGTGGTGGGTGCGCCAGTCGCCCTCCACCAGCGCGTTCCGGATGAACAGGTCGCGGCAGGTCTCGGGGTCGATGCGCCCGTAGTTGACCTTGCGCTGCGCGACGAGCGGCACGCCGTACAGCGTGACCCGCTCGTACGCCATGACCGCGGCCTGCTTCTGCTCCCAGTGCGGCTCGCTGTAGGTGCGCTTGACGAGGTGCTGCGCGAGCGGTTCGACCCACTCCGGCTCGATCTTCGCGTTGACCCGTGCCCACAGCCGCGAAGTCTCCACCAGCTCCGCCGACATCACCCAGCGCGGCGGCTTCCGGAATAGCGCGGACCCGGGGAATATCGCGAACTTCGCGCTCCGCGCGCCCAGGTACTCGTTCTTCTCGGTCTCCTTGAGCCCCACATGCGACAGCAGGCCGGCCAGCAGCGACTGGTGCACGGCCGTCGCGTCCACCTCGTCCTTCGGCTCGCCGATCTGGATGCCGAGCTGCTTCACCACCTGGCGGAGCTGGGCGTAGATGTCCTGCCACTCGCGTATGCGCAGGTAGTTGAGGTATTCCGACCTGCACATCCGGCGGAACGCGGACGACGACAGCGCCTTCTGCTGTTCGCGCACGTAGCGCCACAGATTGAGGAACGCGAGGAAGTCGCTGCCCTCGTCCTTGAAGCGCGCGTGTTGCTGGTCGGCCTGCTGCTGCTTGTCCGACGGGCGCTCGCGCGGGTCCTGGAGGGACAGCGCGGCCGCGATGACCATGACCTCGCGGACACACCCGTTGCGGTCCGCCTCCAGCACCATGCGCGCCAGCCGCGGGTCGACCGGGAGCTGGGCGAGCTGCCGGCCGGTCCTCGTCAGGCGCTTGCGCGGGTCCTTCTGCCGCGTGTCCAGCGCGTGCAGTTCCTCCAGCAGCTGCACACCGGCCTTGATGCTGCGGTGGTCCGGCGGGTCGATGAAGGGGAACTTCTCGATATCGCCCAGACCGGCCGCGGTCATCTGGAGGATGACGGAGGCCAGGTTGGTCCGCAGGATCTCGGCGTCGGTGAACTCGGGGCGGGAGAGGAAGTCGTCCTCCGAGTACAGCCGGATGCAGATGCCGTCCGACGTACGGCCGCAGCGGCCCTTGCGCTGGTTGGCGCTGGCCTGCGAGACGGCTTCGATGGGAAGGCGCTGCACCTTGGTGCGGTGGCTGTAGCGCGAGATGCGGGCGGTGCCCGGGTCGATCACGTACTTGATGCCGGGGACGGTCAGCGACGTCTCCGCGACGTTGGTGGCGAGGACGATGCGGCGTCCGGAGTGGCGCTGGAAGACGCGGTGCTGCTCGGCGTGCGAGAGGCGCGCGTACAGCGGCAGCACCTCGGTCTGTCTCAGTTTCCTCTTGTTCAGCGCGTCGGCGGTGTCGCGGATCTCACGTTCGCCGGAGAGGAAGACCAGCACGTCGCCGGGGCCCTCGGCCTGGAGTTCGTCGACCGCGTCGCAGATCGCGGTGACCTGGTCGCGGTCCTTCTCGTCGGAGTCCTCCTCCAGCAACGGCCGGTACCGCACCTCCACCGGGTACGTGCGGCCGCTGACCTCGACGATCGGGGCGTCGCCGAAGTGGCGGGAGAACCGCTCGGGGTCGATCGTCGCGGAGGTGATCACGACCTTGAGATCGGGGCGGCGGGGCAGGAGCTGCGCGAGGTAGCCGAGGAGGAAGTCGATGTTGAGGCTGCGTTCGTGCGCCTCGTCGATGATCAGAGTGTCGTACTGGCGCAGCTCGCCGTCGGTCTGGATCTCGGCCAGCAGGATGCCGTCCGTCATCAGCTTGACCAGCGTGTGGTCCTTCACCTGGTCGGTGAAGCGGACCTTCCAGCCCACCGTCTCGCCCAGCGGCGAATTCAGCTCCTCCGCCACGCGCTCCGCGACCGTGCGGGCCGCGATGCGGCGGGGCTGGGTGTGGCCGATGGTGCCGCGCAGGCCGCGGCCCAGCTCCATGCAGATCTTCGGGATCTGCGTGGTCTTGCCGGAACCCGTCTCACCGGCGACGATCACGACCTGGTGGTCGCGGATCGCCTCCAGGATCGCGTCCTTCTTCTGGCTGACCGGGAGCTGCTCGGGGTAGGTGATCGCCGGAACCGCGTCCCGGCGGGAGGCGACCCGCAGCTCGGAGACGTCCATCGCGTCCGCGATCTCGCGGAGCACGGCGTCCCGCGCCTCCGGCTTGCGGATGCGGCGCGCGCCGTCGAGACGGCGCCCCAGCCGCTGCTGGTCGCGCAGCATCAGCTCGGGCAGGCGCTCCAGCAGGGCGGGGAGCGTCGGGGCGGCGGCAGGAGGTCTGGACATACGGACCCCAGGATCGCACCTCACGGATTCGGGTGGCGAATCAATTCCGGGCCACGGCCCCCCTGCCCGGCGCTGCCGAGTCCCCGCCGAACCGCTCCCTGCCGCTGCCGGAACATCCTGTAGATCCCCTTTGCGGTGATCCGGGTGAGCGACGAGGAGCGGGACGCGGCCGGGACACCGGAGGAGCCGGACGGTGCTGGTGCGCCGGAGGCAGTGGAGGCAGTGGAGGCAGCGGGAACGCCGGGGGCACGGTCGGGCCCGTGCGGCTGGTGGGCCCGTCGTCGGCGAGGCCGACCCGGGCGTGCGGCGTACCGCCTTCGTCCGTGGTCCGTTCGTCGGCCCGCGGCGGCGGGACGGCACGTCCGTCCGGCATCGTCGTCATGCCACCACGCTCGCACGGACCACTGACATCGGAGGGGTGCCGCGAGGTCTCCCTCCCCGGTCTCCGCGGCTCCGTACCCCGGCGGAGTGCGGGTGAGTACGGCGACTCAGGCCCCGGGGCGCCGAACGGCGTTGGACGGGCGCATGACCGAGACGACCGCCCGCACACCCCCGCTCCGAGGTCCTGGATCGCCCCGCTGATCAGCGCTCTCGTCACGCTGCCGGTGGGCTTCGTCGTCCTCGGTATCGCCGGGTTGTCAGATGGCCTGCGACTCGTGCTTCGGCAGCGAGGCCGACTGTTTCGAGGACAGCTTCGCCACCGCCTTCGCCGTCTTCTGCTGGAACCTGCTCGTCCCGGCCGGCCTGCTCGTCCTGAGCTGGGCCCTGCCCCGGCAGCGGCGTTTCGCCGCGCTCCGGGCGCTGGTGTCGGTCCTGGCGCCGGTCGCGGTCGTCGTGCTGTACCTCGTCTTCAGCGCCCTCGTCCAGTGGCCGGCGTGACGACCCCCGCCCGCCGCCTGCGCGCGGGCGGCGGCTCCGCGCCGAAGACCCAGGGGGCGAGGACGAGTTCGGCCCCGTCGGGGTCCCGGAAGGTGACGGCGTCGTTGAGGGTCCAGTAGCGGTTCTGCCCGACCGGCTCGTGACCGGCGTCCGTCAGCCGGCCGACGACGGCGTCCCGGGCCGCACGGCCGGGGAGGTACAGCACCAGCTGTTCGTGCGGACGGCCGCCCGGCAACGATCCGTCTTCCGGGAGCAGTTCGAATGTCGCCGCCGTACCCGGCAGCCCGAAGATCGCCACCCCGTGCCCGTCCGGACCGTCCTCGGCCAGGTGCACCACGGGAAGGCGGACGACGTCGCGGTAGAACGCCACCGCCTCCGCGTACCGGCGCGAGCGCCGCGCCGCTCGGGCCGCCGCCACGGTCGCCGTGTCCGCCTCAGGCACCACGCGGACGTTGAAGGCGTGCGAGCCCAACGCCCCGGCCACGCCCAGGAAGAGCAGCGCGAAATGCTCCTGGCCACGTGCCGTGCGGATGCCGCCGAGGTCCAGGAGAGACGTCTCCGGCCAGCCGAGATCGTGCAGCAGCCCGCCCACGACGGCTTTCGCGCCGGCGTCGTCGCCGGACAGGAACACCGTGGACGGTCCGCTCAGCCCGCCCGGATCGCGCATCACCGAGGCGGTCACCGTGCACAGCGTCTTGACCACCCGAAGCACCGGATGCGCGGCCTGGAGCCGTTCGCCCAGAGACACGCCGGGATGGGCGAGGGCACCGTCCTGCGTGAAGCCGATGCCGACGTCCAGCAGCACCGTGCCGGCCCGCACCTCCCCGCCGAGCGACGCGAGCACCGCTTCCGACTCCGTGCCGGGCGTCGCGTTCACCAGCACCTCACCGTGTGCCGCGGCTTCGGCGAGCGACCGTACGTCCGGCCCGGCGTCCCCCCGTTCCGCCGGGGCCCGCGACCCCAGCACCACCTCGTGCCCGGCCGCCGCCCATCCCTCTCCCAGCGCCCGCGCGACGTTCCCCGTCCCCAGAATCCCGATCCGCATGCCCCCGAACCTACGCAGCCCCCGCCCTCGCCGGATCGACCCGGAGACCGGTTCCGCCGGCACCCGGACGTAGGTCCGCCGACGTAGGGGAGGTCGTCGGCGTGCGAGGGCGCCGGGCCGTGGCTAGCGTGAAAGGAGGGGAAGCCCCTCGATACGGAAAGAGGGCAGAGTGATGGCCGTACGACCGGAAGGCACCCCCTGCTGGGCCGACGCGATGTTCGACGACGCCGATGCGGCGAAGCGCTTCTACGGCGACGTGCTGGGTTGGACGTTCGCCGAACCCGACCCGCGGTTCGGCGACTACGCGCAGGCGTACGCCGACGGCAAGGCCGTCGCCGCCGTCTCGCCCACCATGCCCGGCATGGAAGGCGGCGCCGGCGCCTGGTGCCTCTACCTCGCCTCGCCCGACCTCGACGCGACCGCGCAGAAGGTGCGGGATGCGGGTGGCGAGGTGTTGATGGGGCCGATGGACGTCGGCGACTTCGGCGGGATGCTCCTCGTCCGCGACCCGGGCGGCGTCGTCTTCGGCGTCTGGCGGGCCGGCACGCATCAGGGCTTCGACGCCGAGGCCGTCCCCGGCGCGTACTGCTGGGCGGAGGTCTACACCCGGGAGGCGCCGGCGGCCGACACCTTCTTCTCCCGCGTCTTCCCGTACCGCGTGCGGCACGTGGAGGACACCGGAGGCATGGACTTCAACGTCTACGCACTCGGTGAGGACGCCGTCCTCGGCCGGATGAAGATGAACGCGGCGGACTTCCCGCCCGAGGTCCCGTCCTACCTCAACGTCTACTTCACCGTGCCGGACTGCGACGACGCCGTCGCGAGGGTGACCGAGAGCGGCGGCAGGCTCCACTTCGGCCCCGTGGACACGCCGTTCGGCCGCTTCGCCTCCCTCGGCGACCCGCAGGGCGCGGCGTTCTCCGTCATCGACATCACCACGACGGAAGGCGAGATGCCGAAGATCACCGATGTGTCCTGACACGGTCCGCGTGAGCGCGGCAGCGACCCCCTGCCCCCTCCACGCAGGGAGCGGCCGAAACCGCAACGGTGATCCCCTGCCGGACACGTCCGGCAGGGGATCACCGTTGTCCGCGACCCGATCAACGTCTACCCGCCCATCCAGGGACCGTCCATCTGAAACCGGTTCGGCCAGACCCCGCCGTCCTCGCACCACCGGGTCTTCTCCAACTGGGGCTACCTGAACGACTGGTCGGTGAACACCTACCAGAGTCCGGGAGCCACGGTCGTCTCGCCGTTCGGCAGCAAGACGGCGTCGGGCAGCCCGGTGTCTGTCCGCGTGGTCACTGTCACCCCAGGCTGGGCCACCGGGAACCTCGCCGACGGCGGCTGGCGCATCGGTCTGGAGGTCATCAACAAGACCCGCTATGCCTGCTACATCCCCCGCGCTGCGGGCACGGGGCTGGGCGACGAGACGGCCGTGGGCCGCGTCGGCACGGAGAACAGCGGGCCGCAGCAGGCCTGCTGAGCGGTCACCCCTGCCGTCGTCGTCGGCCGATGCCGTCACCTCACGAGAAAAGCCCCTGCCGGACGTATCCGGCAGGGGCTTTCCCCTGTTCACGCGGTGTGGCTGGGGCCGGGGTCGAACCGGCGACCTTCCGCTTTTCAGGCGGACGCTCGTACCAACTGAGCTACCCAGCCACAGCGGTCCTGACGGGATTTGAACCCGCGGCCTCCACCTTGACAGGGTGGCGAGCACTCCAAACTGCTCCACAGGACCAAGCTCGTGCTGTGCGCGAACCAGTCTCGCACAGGGTGGTGCGTGCCCCCAACGGGATTCGAACCCGTGCTACCGCCTTGAAAGGGCGGCGTCCTGGGCCACTAGACGATGAGGGCTGATGACCCACCTGGGCGCTTCGCAGCGCGTCGGGGACGTGAGAAGCATATGGGATGGCGGGACGGAACGCCAAAACGGATTCCCGTACGACCGTGGTCGGTGGAACGCCGCAGGTCACGGCGCCGCCTCCCGGGTGGGGGCGCCGGTGGTGGGCGGGATGCCGGGTGCGGGGCTGCCCGGGCTGGGCGTGCCGGGCGGCTCGCCCGGCACCGAAGGTGACGGCGAGGGGGAGGAGGGGGATGGCGTGGGCTCCGGCGGGTTCACGTCGCCGGGCAGATGCCGGCTGACCTCGGCCTTGGACAGCCCCAGCCCGCCGAGCGTGATCGAGTCCCAGGCCTGGAGCTGGTCGGTCTCCTCGTCCAGGTAGAGCACGGTGGCCTGCACCTGCTGCGGGTCGTCGTCCTCGACGGCGCGGAGGCCGCCGCCGCCTGTGGTGCCCTCGACCATCAGGCGGGTGCCGTCCTCGAGGATCTCGTTGCTGCGCTTGTGGGTGTGGCCCGCGAGGGCGAGCGGCACCTCGCCGTCGGTCTCGGCGGCGGCGACCGGGTTGTGCATCACGGCGATGTCCACGGGGGTGTCCTGTGCCGCCTGCTTGCGGAGCGCGAACGCCAGCTCACGCCCGGCGGCGCGTTCCGCCGGGTCACCCTCGGGGACGACGGAACGGTCGGGGGTGAACTGCGGGTCGCCCATGCCGGCGATGCGGACGCCCGCGACGGTCACGGCGACGCCGTTGTCCAGCACGTACACGCCGTCGCCCAGCTCGGCCATGGCCGCCTGCGTCTCGATGGAGTCGTGGTTGCCGCGCACCCACACGTAGGGGGCGCCGAGGTCCGGGATGGGGTCGAGGAAGTAGTTCTCGGCGGCGGTGCCGTGGTCCATGGTGTCGCCGGCGTCGACGATGACGTCGATGTCGTACTGCTCGACCAGGGAGCGCACGACGCTCCACGCGATCGGGTTGAGATGGATGTCGGAGACGTGCAGCACGCGCGTGGTGTTCGGCGACGGCTGGTAGGCGGGCAGGGTGGAGGTCGCCTCGTAGAGCTTGGTGACGTTGGTGACCAGCCGGGCCAGTTCCTCCTGGTAGACGCCGAAGTCCGTGACGATGCTGCGGGCGCTGCCCACCACGGACGGCGCGCTGGCGAGCAGGCCGGAGAACTTCGGCTCCAGCACCGACTTCGGGTTCCACGTCGCGAACGCCGTGACGCCGGACGTGGCGAGCAGCGCGAGAGCGAGTCCGCCCGCGGCCAGGGCGCGACGCGGGCGCCGGTAGACGGCCAGGCCCAGCACCGTGGAGCCGAGCACCACGGCGACGACCGTGCGTACCGCGACGTCGAGCACGCCGTCCTGCACGTCGGTGGTGATCTCGTTCTCGAGGCCGTTGATCCGTTCCGGGTGGCTGACGAGGGCGGTGGACCGTACGGGGTCGAGCTGGTCGACGTTCACGTCGAGGCGGAGCGGCGCGTGATGGCTGTCCAACTCCAGGGAGCCGAGCGGCGACACGTTGATCTTCGTGCCGCCGGAGAGCGAGGGGCGCAGGGTCATCGTGGTGTCCATCGGCCCGATGCCGGTGCGCACGTTTCCCACGATCAGCAGGCCCAGCCAGGCTCCCAGGAGGGTGACGGCGACCAGGCCGCCCGCACGCTTCCACCGCTGCGCGGGGCGCCCCTCCCGGGGCAGCTCCGCACCTTGCGGGGGCTGCGCCGCCCCGTCGGCGGCCCCGGCGGTGGGGCCGTTGCGCGGACGTCTCACCCACCGCCGTACGCGCGCTGCGGTGGCGCGTCCCGCGCGCCCGGCACGTGAGAGGGCGGCTCCCGGCGATCGGAACGGACGGAGGGTCGGACGGTGCCGTTCTTCACGGGCGGCCATGGAGCCCCCTATGCCCTGGACGCAGGAGATTCATGCAGAACAGGGGCATTGAACACCACCCGGTGCGGCATGGGCGATACATGCGCCGCCTCGCGTCGCGCCGGAACGAGGCCCTCGCGGGCGTTCCGGGACGGGTGGGGACCGGGAGACGGGACGCGGTGGGGCGGGGCACCTCGTGCGCCGGGGCGGGTGCGGCGACAATGGCGGCGTGCTGGAGATGACGCGCGAGGACTTCGAGGAACTGGTCGCCCAGGCCCTGGACCGCATCCCGCCCGAGCTGACCAGGCTCATGGACAACGTGGCGGTGTTCGTCGAGGACGAGCCCCCGGCCCACGACCCCGACCTGCTGGGTCTGTACGAGGGCACGCCGCTGACCGAACGCGGCGAGTGGTACGCGGGCGTGCTGCCGGACCGCATCACGATCTATCTCGGACCCACGTTGCGGCTCGTCGAGTCCGAGGGCGGCGACCGCGACCTGGTGGTCGAGGAGGTAGAGATCACGGTCGTCCACGAGATCGCGCACCACTTCGGCATCGACGACGAACGCCTGCACGCCCTGGGCTACGGGTGACCCGCTCCGGCGCCCGGCGACCGTCCTCCGATCCCGTCGACTCGGACGTCGACCTGCGCCTCGCGCGGCACCGGGCGGAGACCGTGGGCCGGCGACGGTGGCCGCTGCTCGCCGCGATCGCCTGCGGGGGCGCGTCGGGCGCGCTCGCGCGCCACGCGCTGACGCTCGCGCTCCCCGCACGCCCCCACGGCTTCCCGTGGGGGACGTTCGCCGTGAACGGGCTCGGCTGTGCGCTGATCGGCGTGCTGATGGTGCTGATCGGCGACGCGCGGCCCGGTCCGGGACGGTGGCGCGCGGCGTGGTCCCACCCGCTCGCCCGGCCGTTTCTCGGCGTGGGCGTGCTGGGCGGGTTCACCACCTTCTCCACGTACGCCGTCGAGGCGGTCGCGCGGGCGGCGGACGGCCGTCCCGGCCTGGCGCTCGTCTCCGTGACCGCCACGCCGCTGGTGGCCGTCGCCGCGGTGGCCGTGGGGGCGCTGGGGACCCGCAGGGTCGTGGGGAGGCGACGGCCGTGACGTGGCTGTGGGTCGCACTGGGCGGGGCGCTCGGGGCCCCGCTGAGGTACCTGGCGGACCGTGCGGTGCAGAGTCGCCACGCCGCCGACTTCCCCTGGGGGACCTTCGCCGTCAACGTCACCGGCTGCCTGGCACTGGGCCTGCTCACGGGAGCGGTTCTCGGCGGGGGCGGAGCGTGGGACGACATGCAGGTGCTCCTCGGAACCGGGCTGTGCGGGGCGCTGACCACGTATTCGACGTTCTCCTGGGAGACGCTGCGGCTCGCGGAAAGCGGCCGTGGGGTGCTCGCCGGGGCGAACGTGGCCGCGTCGGTGTGTGCGGGCACGGGCGCGGCGGCCGCGGGCCTGGCACTGACCGGCGCGTTCTGAGACCCCCGGCGACGAGCGGCACTGCCGCGCCGGCTCACCGCCCGGCGTGGCGAACCACGGGACGGAGAGGACGTGCTGACGGGCCGGCAGGTCACCGGCGGCGAACGGCGGTGCTCGCCTGCGCCGACGGAGGGAACGTCGGCCCCGCAGCGGCCCCCGGCGCCGTGTCCTGCGGGAGGTCGGGGAAGTTGAGCAGGACGCTGGGTTCCCCGCCCGCCGCGCCCGCATCTCCTATCCCCGGAGGCACCGTGTCCAGAACGTCCCTCGCCCGCAGCTTCCCCGCCCGCCTCCCCACCCGTGCCGCCGCCCGCAGGGTCGGCCGCGCGACCGCCCGTACGGTCGCCTGTGCGCTGCTGCTGGCCGCCGCGACCGGCTGCATGGCCGCCGGGTCGTCCGATGACGCGAAGGACGGCCGCGACGGCGACCGGAAGTCGGCCGGTGCGGACGAGAAGGCCGGAGGCCGGGACGGGGAGAAGGCGGACGGCCGGCACGGTGACGGAGGGGCCCGCCCGGGCCGCGCGGGCGCGGAGGGGGGAGACGGCAAGGAGGCCGGCGACCGGCCCGGGGGCGGCTCTGACAACTCCCACGGCGACGACGGCGGCAAGGACGGGAAGGACGGGAAGGGCGGCAAGGACGGGAACGACGAGCGCGACGGCGACGACCGGGCGAAGGGCGGCCGCGGCGACGGGAGGGACGGCGACGGTGACGACGGGGGCACCCCCGGCGGCGGCCCGCAGCCGCCGGCCACCGGCGGCACCCCGGGCGACGCGACGGGTGGCGGCGACCCCGGTCCGTCGCCGTCCAGAGGCACGGGCGGATCCGGGGGTGGCGGTACGCCCGGCGGCACGGGCGGCGGAGACGAGAACGGCGGAGGCGACGCGTCCGGCGGCACGTCCGGTGCCTCGGGGGCGTCCGGTGGCGCCAGCCCGCCCGCGGGGAGCAGCGGCGGCGGCTCGGAGGGTGGCGGTGCGGGCGGAGCGGGAGCCCCGGCCTGGGCGCACGACCGGTGACACCCGGACATCCCGAACCGCCCGCCGAGAACGCGTGTGTGACGGCCCTCACCGCCGGCTGCACCGGTTTGCGTGCCACCCCACCGGGTGCGTATGGTGGTAGATCGCTTGATCCCATTCACCCTCGCCCGGCGCCACGACTGAAGCGCGCCGTGTGGCGCGTTCCTTCCCTGCCGTGGCAGACCGCATCGAGGCGGTCCAGTGTGCTTCACGGAGTTATGGGCACGTGCCGATGACTCCGGAAGGTTTGTTCACGCATGTCTGCGCCCGTTTCCGCCCTTGACGCCGTCCTCACCGAGGACGCCGACGCGGAACAGTCCCTCACCTTCGGCGACCTCGGTCTTCCCGAGCAGGTCGTCCGCAAGCTCGCACAGAACGGCGTCACCACGCCGTTCCCCATCCAGGCCGCCACCATCCCCGACGCCCTGGCCGGCAAGGACATCCTCGGCCGCGGCCGTACCGGCTCCGGCAAGACGCTGTCGTTCGGCCTGCCGCTGCTCAGCCGCCTCACCGGTGGCCGCACGGAGAAGAAGCGCCCGCGCGGCGTCATCCTCACCCCGACCCGCGAACTGGCGATGCAGGTCTCCGACGCGCTCCAGCCGTACGGCGACGTGCTCGGCCTCAAGTTCAAGGTCGTCTGCGGCGGCACCTCGATGGGCAACCAGATCTACGCCCTGGAGCGCGGAGTCGACATCCTCGTCGCCACCCCGGGCCGCCTGCGCGACCTGATCAACCGCGGCGCCTGCTCGCTGCAGGACGTTGAGATCACCGTCCTGGACGAGGCCGACCAGATGTCGGACCTGGGCTTCCTGCCCGAGGTCACCGAACTCCTCGACCTCATCCCGGAGGGCGGCCAGCGCATGCTGTTCTCCGCCACCATGGAGAAGGAGATCGGCACCCTCGTCGACCGCTACCTCGTCGACCCGGTCAGCCACCAGGTCGACGCCGCGCAGGGCGCCGTCACGACCATGACGCACCACGTGCTGGTGGTGAAGCCGCGTGACAAGCAGCCCGTCACCGCGGCGATCGCCGCCCGCAAGGGCCGCACCATCATCTTCGTCCGCACCCAGCTCGGCGCCGACCGCGTCGCCGAGCAGCTGCGCGACGCCGGCGTCCGAGCCGACGCCCTGCACGGCGGCATGACCCAGGGCGCCCGCACCCGCACCCTCGCCGACTTCAAGGACGGCAAGGTCAACACGCTCGTCGCCACGGACGTCGCCGCCCGCGGCATCCACGTCGACGGCATCGACCTGGTCCTCAACGTGGACCCGGCCGGCGACCACAAGGACTACCTGCACCGCTCCGGCCGCACCGCCCGCGCGGGCGAGTCCGGCACCGTCGTCTCCCTCGCCCTCCCGCACCAGCGGCGGCAGATCTTCCGGCTGATGGAGGACGCGGGCGTCGACGCCTCCCGCCACATCATCGGCCGCGGCGACGTCTTCGACGACGAGGTCGCCCGCATCACCGGCGCCCGCTCACTGACCGAGGTGCAGGCCGAGTCCACGGCGAACGCCGCCAAGCAGGCGGAGCGCGAGGCCAAGGACCTGGCCCGGCGCCTGGAAGGCGCGCAGCGCCGCGCCGCCGAGCTGCGCGAGGAGGCCGACCGCCTCACCGCGCGCGCCGCGCGCGAGCGGGGCGACGACCCGGACGAGGCCGTCGCCGCGGCCGCCGAGGCGCTCGCCGCCGAGGCGGCGGCGGAGGCCGAGGCCGAGGCGAAGGCCCGCGCCGCGGAGGAGCGCCGCCGCGAGGAGCGCCGCGAACGCAAGCGCGACGAGCGGTCGTTCGACCGCCGCGACGACCGCCGCGAGGGCGGCGGCCGTGACGACCGGCGGGAGGACCGTCCGTTCAACCGTGACCGTCGTGACGGCGGCCGTCCGTTCAAGCGCGACGACCGGCGCCCCTACAACCGTGACCGGCGGGAGGACCGTCCGTTCAACCGTGACCGGCGGGAGGACCGTCCGTTCAACCGTGAGCGGCGGGAGGACCGTCCGTTCAACCGTGACCGGCGGGAGGACCGTCCGTTCAACCGTGAGCGGCGGGAGGACCGTCCGTTCAACCGTGAGCGGCGTGACGGCGGCCGCCCCTTCAACCGCGACGACCGGCGGGAGGACCGGCGCCCCTACAACCGCGACCGGCGTGACGAGCGCCGTCCGTACGGCCGCCGCGACGACCACCGCGGCAGCGGCGCCGGCTCCTTCCACCGGGGCGGCGGCAACGCGGGCGGGCGCCACTCCGACCGCCGCACCGACAAGCCGCGCTGGAAGCGCAACGGCTGAGGCGATGGGCTGGCGCCCGGCAGCGCTCCCCAGCCCGGGACCCGAACTCCGTTCGGGTCCCGGGCTGTTGTCGTCGCGGTGGCGCGGACCGGTGCCGCTGACGACGCGGCCGGCGTGCTGCCCACGGACGGGATCGCCGTGCTCTCCGGGGGAAGGCCCGAGGTGTAGGCGCTTCACGGGGGAATGGCTTCGATGATCGACCCGCCTCCGGGCTATGCTGCGGGGGCGGGTCGTTAGCTCAATTGGCAGAGCAGTGGACTTTTAATCCATTGGTTGTGGGTTCGAGTCCCACACGACCTACCGAAGGAGCCCGGGCCGGGCGATGTCCCGGCCCGGGCTCCGCGGCGTCCGGCGGCGTCTCACCGCGTCTCGGCCGTGTCACAGGTGGGCTGCCCGGGGTGGCGGCCCGGGCCCGCGTCGTGGTCGGCGAGGGGCGTGGGGGAGAGGTCGGTCGGTTCCTCGCCCGCCTCCAGGAGGGTGTCCGCAGGGCCGACGATCAGCGGGTCGCAGTCCCCGACGATGTCCGGGTCCTTGGTGGGGTAGTCGCAGCGGCTCAGCAGGTGGCGCATGGCCTCCAGCCGCGCCCGCTTCTTGTCGTTGCTCTTGACCACGGTCCACGGCGCGTGCGGGGTGTCGGTGGCGCGGAACATGTCGACCTTCGCCGTCGTGTAGGCGTCCCACAGGTCGAGCGACGCCAGGTCGGTGGGTGAGAGCTTCCACCGGCGTACCGGGTCGACCTGGCGTATCGCGAAGCGGGTGCGTTGCTCGCCCCGGGAGAGGGAGAACCAGAACTTCACGAGCAGGATGCCGTCGTCCGTCAGCATCTGCTCGAACAGCGGAGCCTGCTGGAGGAAGAGGCGGTGCTCCTCCGGGGTGCAGAAGCCCATAACGCGCTCGACGCCGGCCCGGTTGTACCAGGAGCGGTCGAAGAAGACGATCTCCCCGGCGGACGGGAGGTGGGCGGCGTACCGCTGGAAGTACCACTGGCCGCGTTCCCGCTCGGTCGGCTTCTCCAGCGCGACGACGCGTGCGCCGCGGGGGTTGAGGCGTTCGGTGAAGCGCTGGATCGTGCCGCCTTTGCCCGCCGCGTCCCGGCCCTCGCAGACCACGACGATGCGCTGCCCGGTCTCCCGGGCCCACCGCTGCACCTTCAGCAGTTCGATCTGGAGCAGGCGCTTGGTGCGCTCGTACGGCTTTCTGCGCAGCTTCTCGTCGTAGGGGTGATTCTCGCGCCACGTCGAGAGCGGTCGGCCCTCCGCGTCCAGCACGACGGGTTGCTCGGGGCGCCGGTCGTCGATGGTCAGCCCTTGCAGGAGCTTCTTCTCCGCCGCCCGGAGGTCGTCCTCGACGGGTGACCCGCTCATGGTGTCCCCTTCCCCGGCCGGGACGCAGACCGGCGTCCGCCTCCCCCCGGCCGTCCCCTTCCCTCTACCCCGGTCGCGGGGACGCAGACGGGGGAGGCGGACGGGCCGGGTGGTGCGGCGTTGTGGGAGGGAGGCGCGGGGGCTTGGGGTGGTGAGGGGAGGCGGGGGAAGTCGGGCACCGCTCTCCCCTCACCGGTATGGGGCCTCACCGGTATGAGGGGTGGGCGGGGGCCGGAGTGTGGGGCCTCCGGCCCCCGCCTGGTCGGTGCGGCGCCGATGCCGTGGGCGGTGGGGAGCGTCCGCGGTGTCGGCGCCGCGGGTCAGGGCGCGGAGACGGTCGCCGTGTCCGGAGCCTGCGCCGGTGCCTGTGACTCGGGCTGCGGTTCGGCGTGCGGGGCGCAGGTGACGTCCCGCTTGCCGAGGGTGCCGTCCAGCAGGTAGGCGTCGACGCGCTTGTTGACGCACGGGTTGGTGAGCCCGGAGACGCCGTGCGAACCGGCGTCCCGTTCGGTGACGAGCCGGGAGCCCTTGAGCCGCTCGTGCAGCTCGACGGCGCCCTCGTACGGGGTGGCTGCGTCGCGTTCGGCCTGGAGGATCAGCGTGGGAGGCAGCTTCCGGCCCGGACGGACCTCGACGGGTTCGCGCTGCTCCAGCGGCCAGTCGGCGCAGGGCAGATTCATCCAGGTGTTGGACCAGGTCAGGAACGGGTGGTCGCGGTGCAGGCGGGTGCTGTCCCGGTCCCAGCGCTTCCAGTTCGACGGCCAGCGCGCGTCGTTGCACTCGACGGCGGTGTAGACGGCGTTGCCGTTCTCCGAGGAGACGTTGCCCGCGGTGTCGGAGGGGTCCGGGCCGGCGGCGTCGACGAGGGCCTGCTCGTCGCCCTCGGCGTAGGCGGACCAGACGGCGGCGACGGGCGCCCAGGCACGGTCGGAGTAGGTGGCGCCCTGGAAGAAGCCGAGCAGTTCGGCGGGGCCGACGACGCCGCCGACGGGCTCTTTCTTAACGGCAGCGCGCAGCGCGGTGAACCGCTCCTGGACCTGCTCGGCGGTGGTACCGATGCCGTACACGTCGTCGTGCTCGGCGACCCATGCCGTCCAGTCGTTCCAGCGCGTCTGGAAGGCGACGTTCTGGTCGAGGTTGGCCCGGTACCAGATCTTCTCGCGGGACGGGTTGACCACGCTGTCGAACACCATCCGGCGGACGTGGCCGGGGAACAGCTCGGCGTAGACGGCGCCGAGGTAGGTGCCGTAGGAGACGCCGAGGTAGTTGAGCTTCTTCTCGCCCAGCGCGGCCCGGATCACGTCCAGGTCGCGGGCGGTGTTCGGGGTGTTCATGTGGCGGAGGAGGTCGCCGCTGCGCTCGACGCAGCCGTCCGCGTACGCGCGGGCGAGCTTGCGGTGGGCGCGCTTGTCGGCCTCGTCGTCGGGGACGGGCGCGGGCTTGGGGGCCTTGGCGAACTCCTGCGGGTCCATGCAGGAGAGGGGGGCGGAACGGCCGACGCCGCGCGGGTCGAACCCGACGAAGTCGTACGCCTCGGCGAGGCCCTTCCACACCTCGCTGCCCGTGGTGGAGCGCAGCGGGAAGGGCATGCCGGAACCGCCGGGCCCGCCGGGGTTGTAGAGGAGCGAGCCCTGGTGGGCGCCCTTCCCGCCGGTCGCGGGGGCGCGGTCGACGGCGAGCTCCACGGTGTCGCCGTTCGGCTCGGCGTAGTCGACGGGCACGGTGACCCAGCCGCACTGGACAGGGTCGGGCAGTTCCCAGTCGCCGGGGCAGGCCGCCCAGTCGATGCCCTCGGCGGCGGCACGGGCGGCGGCGACGCGCACGCCGCGGGCCTCGGCCCGGTGGTCCCGCTGGGCCCGGTCGGCCGCGGCCGTGGGGGCATCGGCCGCGGCCGCCGGGGCGGCGCCGGCCGACGGTACGGCCACGACGCCGGCTATGAGGGCGGTGGTCGCCAGGGTGCTCGCGGCGGCGAGGACCCTGGCGCGCCGGGTGCGGGCGCCGCCCGGGCCGGTGCCGGCGGTGCCGCCTGTGGTTCCGCGTCTGATGCGGCCGTTCGGTGTGGTGAAGGCGGTCAAGGCGTTCCCCCTTGCGTTTCCGCCGCGGTGGCGGCGATGGTGCCGCTGCCGGCAGGTGGGGTCTGCGGGCAGGTGCTGCTGGTGGGTGTCGCTGGTAGGTGGGGCTGATCCTTCAACCCCACCGAGGGGTGTGCACAAGCCTCGGACGTGCTTCTTTACTTGTGCATGGCGAAGTGTGGCCATCAGGGGGGCGACGGACCGCCAACTGGCTGGCGGGCGCCCGCCGACCGGCTGGAGACGGCAGCCGTCCGGTGGTTACGCCGTACGGGTGTGGGCGTCAGACTGGGCGGCGGCCGAAGCACCCGGGGGGGGCGCCGGGCGGGGCGACCCGCTCGGCGTTCGGCCCTCGTCCCCGTGTACTGCCTCGCCGCGGCGACGGCCCGCTCCGGCGTACGGGTCAGACTGCCTCCCCGCGGCGGCCCGTACGCGATGTGAGACCGGACACATCGGCTGGTCCTCCGGAGCGCCCTCCCGCAGTGTGTTCGGGACATCCCTGACGGTCCGGTACGAGTTCCCGAGGTACGCCGTGTCCTCCACCGCGGAAACCGCCGCCACGCTGCGGCTTCTCATCGTCGACGACGAGGTGCTCATCCGGTCGGGCCTGACCGTGATCCTCGGCAGCGCCCCGGACATAGAGGTCGTCGGCTCCTGCGCGGGCGCGGACGCGCTGACCGCCGTACGGGAGCACCGGCCCGACGTCGTCCTGCTCGACATCCGGATGCCGGACGTCGACGGGATCACCCTGCTGCGGCACATCCGCCGCCTGCCGGAACCGCCGCACGTGGCGATGCTGACGACCTTCGA